>NZ_CP017448.1:662753-996324 GCF_001753165.1 Acidihalobacter aeolianus | reverse complement strand
GCTTGTCGCGGATGTTGCCGGACGTAACATGCTCACCCTTGCGCACCAGCACGCCCATGGTGGATTCGAAATAGGGCACAGAGAAGTCGACGACCTTCTTGCGCTGCGGGGTAATCGAGATCTCGGACAGGGCCAGGTCGAAATTCTTGGTCTGGCCGGCGACGAGTCCGTCCCAGGCCACGTTCTTCACCTTCACCTTCGGGATACCGGCACGATAGGCGATGTTCGCGGCCATGCAGTACTCGTAGCCGCTCTTGATGGTGTCAGGCGAGTTGCCGTTCCACCAGCCCGGCGCCGGCATGTTGACCTCGACGGTCAGCTGCCCCGGGATCACGGGCTTGAAGGGATGCGACGCCCACTTGCCCGTCACCTTGCATTCGCCGTAGTGAGGCGCCGCCATGGCGGACTGCATGCCCGCAGCCAGCAGCACCGTGGCCAGCCCCGCCCCCAGAACCCAATTACGCTTGACCCGATTACTCATTACTTTCTCCTATTTAAGTCTTCGTTTTTTTGGCCAGACCGGTAGTTACGCCCTGAGAATCCGCCGCCGACAATACAGAAAACCATTGCCCGCAAGCCCTCAACAGCGCTCCGCGCATGCCATGGCCATGCCCGAACGGGTGCCCTTATAAAGCAAAATCCACACCAGGCCAACTGCCGTTGAACTCACTGATGATCCGCTCAGTATCGTCCATTCCAGCGCCACGGCAAGCCCCAGGCGCACAAAATCGGTGCATGGCAAGCAGTTGCGGTGCGCACAGGATTCCGCGGCGGCGGAACTAATACCAGCCGTTCCGGTCCCATTCGGGCATGCTCGGGCTCCCCTACGACCGCCTCGTCTATCCCAACCCACTGAACATCGATCCCATCGCGTTCAGCGTCGGGCCCTTGCAGGTCCATTGGTATGCCTTCGCCTATCTCGTGGCCTTCGCGCTCTACCTGCTCCTGGCGATGGCACGTGCCGGCAAGCCGGGTTTCGCACTCAGTCGCAGGCAGGCCGTGGAAGCGCTCATTCACGGCGAGCTGGGCGCGTATCTGGGCGGACGAATCGGCTATATCCTGTTCTACAATCTGCCGCTGTACCTCGCCCACCCGCTGCAGATCCTGGCCGTATGGCAAGGCGGCATGAGCTTTCACGGCGGACTGATCGGCGTGATCCTGTCCCTCGCCTGGATGGCACGCCGCGAAAAGCTGTCGCTGGTCGCCACCACGGACTTCGTCGCACCGCTGATCCCTCTGGGCCTCGCCGCCGGACGCATCGGCAACTTCATCAACGGCAATCTGTTCGGCCGCGTCTGCCACGGCGATTTCGCCTGGTGCGCCTACTTCCCGAACGGCGGCGATGTCCTGCGCTATCCATCCCAGCTGTTCGAAGGACTGGGCGAGGGACCGTTGCTGTTCGCGCTGCTATGGTGGTTCTCGCGTCGCCCCCGCCCGACCGGTGCCGTTTCCGCGCTGTTCCTGATCGGCTACGGGATCATCCGCTTCGCCCTAGAATTCATCCGTCAACCCGACCCGCAGCTCGGCTTCGTGGCTTTCGGCTGGGTGACCATGGGGCAGGTTCTTTCCCTGCCGATGATCATCGCAGGCGCATTCATGCTGCATGCGGCCTACGCCCACAAATCCGCGACGAAGCCCGCGACGACTGCCGAAACGACCGGAGAGGGTTAGCCGCGTATTCACGCCTGCGCTAGCATGGCGGGACAGACCGCACCTCCGCCCCCCGGAGACCCATCGAATGACCGATCACCTCGTCGTCGCCCAACCCGCGGGGCAGGCGAAGCAGCTGATGCTGCTGTTTCACGGCATGGGCGCCACAGCGGAAGACATGCGCCCGCTCGGCGAGCGCCTGGCCGCCGCCTATCCGCAAGCCTGCGTGATCTGCGTGGCGGCACCGCACCCCGGAGACTATGGCCTCGGTCGGCAGTGGTTCTCCACCCGGGAGCTGACCGACGAGCGCCGCGTACAACGTGTCGCCGACGCCATGCCCGCCTTCCTGGCTACGATTCGCGAATGGCAGGCGAAGACCGGTACAGGCGCAGCGGAAACGGCGCTGATCGGTTTTTCGCAGGGCGCCATCATGGCACTGGAATGCGCGTTCACGCAGCCCGGGGTCACGGCACGGGTGGTGTCCATCGGCGGCCGTTTCGCGCGGCTGCCGGAAACCGCCGACGAAGGTGTCACGCTGTATCTGATGCACGGCAAGGAAGACCCGGTGGTGCATTACGGCTACACCGTCACGGCAGCCGAGCATCTGGTCGCATTGGGTGCGGACGTGGTCGCGGACGTTCTTCCGTTCGCCGGCCACGAGATCAATGACGACCTCATAGAGTTGCTACTCGACCGCCTGGGCTCGCACGTCCCCCGACGCATCTGGCGCGAGGCTCTCGCGCAAGACGGACCGATCGTGCCTGGGGAATAGAACCGAAGCGCTACCAGCTTGGATGCGTGCGCAGCAAGGCCAGCAGCTTGGCCTGTGGTAGAGGCCGGCTCATGAAGAAACCCTGCGCGAGGTGGCACCCGCAGTCGCGCAGGAAATCGAGCTGAGCACGCGTTTCCACACCTTCGGCAACGACCTCAAGCCCGAGCTTGCGTGCAAACAGCACACTCGCCTCTACGATGGCGGCATCACTGCTATCACCGATTTCAACACCGCGCATAAAGGTCTGATCGATCTTGAGGACGTCTATCGGGAAGGTCTTCAAATAAGCCATCGATGAATAGCCCGTACCGAAGTCGTCAACTGCGATCCGAACGCCCATGCTATGCAGCGCCTGCAGGATTTCCGTAGCCCCTTGCGGATCTCGCATGACAATGTTTTCGGTCAGTTCGAGTTCAAGCAACTCTGCAGGCAATGCCTCCTCTTCAATGGCGCGGCGCACCTTACCCAGCAGCTCCACATCATTGAACTGTAACGCCGAAACGTTTACCGAGACACGCAGCTGTGCGAATCCCGCCGCATGCCAGGCGCGGCAATCCTCGCAGGCCTGGTGCATTACCCATTCCCCCACGGTATCGATCAGGCCGGTTTTTTCCAGCATGGGCACAAAATCCACAGGTGAGATCAGCCCATGCGCCGGATGCACCCAGCGTATCAATGCTTCCGCACCGATGATGCTTCCGCTCGTCAGATCGACTTGTGGTTGGTATTCCAGATGAAATTCATCATTGCTCAAAGCACGGCGCAAATCGGCTTCGAGACTCAGCAGCTCATCGCCGCGAGCATTCATGTCGGAGGAATAGAAACTGTACTGCTTCGCGCCAGAGGATTTGGCGCGGTAGAGAGCCGAATCAGCATTGCGCAGCAGATCGGTGACGTTATCGCCGTCCGCAGGACACAAGGCAATCCCGGCACAGAAAGTCACAAAGATTTCGTGCATGCCATAAAGCACCGGCCGCTCGATGACCTCTCGCAATTTGTGCAACATGGCCATCACATCATCGAAGCCGGCAGGTTCGCTCATTAACACCGTGAATTCATCGCCGCCATGACTGGCAGCAATATCCGAGGGGCGCATACAGGTACGCAGGCGGCGCGCCACAGCCTGCAGCACGGCATCTCCGGCAGCATGTCCCAGGCTGTCGTTGATGCGTTTGAAATCATCCAGATCAAGAAACATCACGGTGGCCTGTGAACCGTCAAACTTGATTCGTTCGATTTCCTGCTCAAGCCGTTCCGACAGCATGAAGCGGTTCGGCAGATTAGTCAGGCGGTCGTGAGTCGCACGATATTTCAACTCCGCCTCGTAACGTTTTTGTTCGGAAATATCGCGAATGACTGTCGAGAAATATTCAACCTCGCCATATTCATCCAGATGTCTTAGAACCACCTGCGAGACAGGCACACGGATACCGCTGGAGGTCATCAGAACGGCTTCCCCGCTCCAACTGCCTGTCTCGCCCACACGCGGAAAAATTTCGTCAAGCAGACGTTCAGAGAACTGATCGGGAAATAAGTCGTGCAGGCTCAAGCGGCCCAACTCGATATCGGGTGCTAGCGCGAAGCGCGCACGCCCGGCATGGTTGAGATACACGACTTGCCCGTCAGGACGCAGGATGGCCACGATGTCGGGTGTACCTTCGAGGATCGCAGCCAGGCGGCTGCGATCCTGATCTGCGCGCACGCGCTGGGTAATGTCATTGCCCGTCGAAACGAAATGAGTAATTCGCCCATCGCCGTCCTTGATCGGAGCGATGATCTTGTCTTCGTAAAACAGGCTACCGTCCTTGCGTCGATTGACCAGCGTCCCCCGGAACACTTCGCCGCCACGGATTTTCCGCCACAGCTCGGAATACACCGCACCGTCGTTTTGTCCCGAACATAAGATTGCTGGGGTACGCCCTAAAACCTCGGCCTGTGTGAATCCAGTCAGACGTTCGAAAGCCAGATTGACATACTCGATGCAGCCTTCCGGGTCGGTAATGAACACGCTTGATGCAGCCTGATTGACTGCCATCGACAGCTTACGCAGTGTTACCTCTGCCTCGCGCTGCTCTCTGCGCAGCGCCGCATCGTGAATTTCACGCGTAACCGCACTGGGAAGGCGTTTGAGCGAGCCCTTCATCACATAGTTCTGGGCGCCCGCTTTCATCGCTTCCACCGCCACATCCTCACCAATGGTTCCGGAAACGAAGATCAGCGGCAGGTCTGGATCGATCTCACGTACCACCTGCAATGCCCGCTTGCCGTTGAATTTGGGCATTGAGAAGTCTGAGAAGACGATATCCCAGGATTCGAGCATGGCGTTGCGTAAAGCGTCTTCGCTATCGACCCGTCGCCATTCGAGTGCGAAACCGCTGGACTGCAAATAATCCACCAGCAGCAGGGCGTCGTCCTCTACGTCCTCGATCATCAGCGCGCGCAACGTACCCGTTTGTTCTTTCGTAGCGACCGACATGATTATCCTCCACCCTTTAACATGGCGGTGACTCGTTGAGCAGCAGCCAATACAGACCCAGTTGGCCGGCTGCCTCGATGAAGGCATCGAAATCGACTGGTTTGCGGACGTAGCTGTTCACACCCAGGGAATAACCCTGCAGCCGGTCGCGATCCTCGTTGGAGGAAGTCAGAATGATCACCGGCAGAAAGCGCGTTCTTTCATCCGCACGGATACGTTGCAGGACCTCCAGACCATCGACCCGGGGCAGCTTGAGGTCCAGCAACACCATGGCCGGGACATCGCGCGGGTCACGTTCTGCCCAGGCTCCCGTACCGAATAAATAGTCCAGAGCCTCAACGCCGTCGCGCGCAACGATCACCTGATTGCTTATACGGTTCTTTTCGAAGGCATGAATGGTCAATTCCTCATCGTCGGCATTGTCTTCCACCAGAAGAATCGGTTTATTGTTCATATCGCCTCCGAATGTTGCAGCGTGAAATAGAACGTAGCTCCGCGATCCACTTCGCTTTCCGCCCAAACGCGTCCACCATGTTTATGGACGATGCGCTGCACAGTAGCCAATCCGATTCCTGTACCGGGGAAGTCGCGAGCGTCGTGCAGTCGCTGGAATGCCCCGAACAGTTTGTCCGCATAGGCCATGTCGAAACCCGCGCCATTGTCGCGGATGAAATAGGTGCGCACCCCATGTTCCTCGCTCATCCCCATCTCGACGCTTGCCGCCGGTGATTTCCCGGTGTACTTCCAGGCGTTGCCCAGGAGGTTTTCAAGCAGCACACGCAGCAACCTGCTGTCGCCTTCGGCGTTCATACCGGGTGCCAGGGTGCAGCTGACCTCGCGTTCCGGTTCGCTCCGGCACAACTCGCCCACGACCTCCTCGGCCAGGGCCGTCAGGTCTACCGTTTCGTGCTGCAGTTCCGTGCGCGTCACTCGGGACAACTTGAGCAGATCGTCGATCAGCTGCGCCATGCGCTGCGACGCCGCCCGAATGCGCTTGAGCCTATCCTGTCCCTTCTCATCCAGCCGCTCGCCATAGTCGTCGAGCAGGATGCGACTGAAACCGTCGATGGCGCGCAAGGGTGCGCGCAGATCGTGCGAAACCGAATAACTGAAGGCTTCTAGCTCGCGGTTGATCGCCTCGAGCTCCGCCGCACGCTGACTCAGAGTCGCGTTGAGTTGGGCGATGTGTTCCTCGCTTTCCTTGCGCTCACTGATATCCTCGACCGTGCCGTCGAAAATCGTCTGACCATCGGGGGCGCGCCGCATCGCGGCAGAAATTGCGGCATGGAATACGCGTCCCTTGAGTGTTTTCAGCCGAACCTCTCGTCCCCTCACAGCACCTTGACGTTCGACATCCTCGTGAAAACGGACCTCGTCTGCCGGATCGACGTACATATCGACGACGTGAATGGCGCCCAGCGCCTCCGCACTGCCCGCTTCGAGCATATCGACCATGGTCGGGTTCACTTCCCCAAAATGCCCCTGCTTACCCGGCGTCTTGCGATATACCCCTATCGGGAGATTGTCGACGAGCTCGCGGTATCGCTGTTGCGCAGCGCGACGGGCCTCTTCCGCATGCTTGCGCACGCTCACGTCACGCACGATGCCGATAACCAATTGATCAGAGGTAGAGCCGATCAACCCCAGACTGATCTCGACGGGGAATTCACTGCCGTCCTTGCGCCGCGCGAACAGCTCTTTGCCCTCGCCTATGGGCCTGAGCACCGGGGACTTGAGATATTGGTTGCGATGCGCCGGATGCCCGTCGCGATAACGCTCCGGCACCAGTATCTCGATCGGCTGTCCGATCAGTTCCTCACGGGCATATCCGAACCAGCTCAACGCCTGCGAGTTGACCATCGCGATGCATCCCTGGGCATCGACGATGACGAAGGCGTCCGGAGCCGATTCCAGCAGGCCGCGGAACCGTGCCTCGCTGGCGCGCAAAGTGATCTCACTGGCTCGGCGTCGATAGCTGTAATAGCCCAGCACCAAACCGAGGAGCACCCACAGGACGGCACCCGCCGAAAATACCGTGTCCAGTCCTCGAGCAGCCTGTGCCACGATCGCCGCAAGCACGTGACGCGGGACCGAAGAAACCAACACCCAATGCCGTCCACCGACACTGCCACCGAAGGCATGTTCCAGCGGAACGCTGGCATAGGTGAACATTCTGCCGTGACGCATGAACTGTCCACTGCCGGAATGACGCTGGATTTCGGCCCAGGCCAGGGGATATTTGCTCTGGAAACGGGTCCCCGTCCGCTGGGGATACATGAACCCCCAGTCCAGCCTCTGATCGGGGCCCATCAACCAATATCCCTTGCCGTTGAGCAACCACAGACCATGACTGCCGTGACCCGCGATGCGTTTGAGCATCTTCAGCAATCGCTGGCCGAGATAGTTCAACATCACCATGCCGCGCAGTTTTCCCTGAGCATCGAACACCGGCGTGCCGAGTCGGATCATGGGTTTGAGCGGCTGCTGAATGTGACCGTGTTCGATGTTGAGGTCGAAGGGGGAGACGTAAACCTCGCCGCGTGCGAGCGCGAGGGTATCGCGCACGTAGTAGCGCCCGGCCTTGTCCTGTAGCGCATTCTCTGCGACGACTATGGGATGGCCGTTGTCCCAGTTGATACGCACCTTCTCGTACCCGTCGACAGCGATAAAGCGGAGCTGGTCGTACAGCCCTCGTCGTATGGCGAAGGCCAGCAAATCATGCTCGAAGCGACTGCGCGCGGCCGATGTACCCGTCACCAGCCACGTCTTGAGGGATGAGAGGTCAGATAGATACAGGGTATCGCCGCGCAGCATGCGCAACTCGCCGTCGATGGACTCGTTGGCCAGCTGCAGGGTATGACGTTCGGTCGTACGCAGGCCGGTCAGCGTGGCCGCGGCCTGGAAACGGTAAAGCTGCCAGCCCAACCCGACCAACAGAACTGTCGCAAGCGCCCAACCGAGTGCGAACCGCACAATGAAACGGGACGCGACGGCATCTACAGGCACCGACCTAACCGGCATACTCATAACCGTATGCGCTCCAGTTACTGACACACTAATCAGTCAGAAGAATGGCCGGTCACCACGTACTCAGTTTTCCTCAAAATCGCTCAGAGACCGAACTTCGACTGTTTATTTCGAGCAGGAAGAATGCTTTTAATATGATTCTTTCTGCTTATTCTTAGCGTATTAGTCGGAATATGCAAACTTGCCAAATACAAGACATAGCAACGGCCTATGTATACTGAAGCCGACATATATCTGTCAGAGCTCCAGTTAACTGATAAGGACATCAGCTCATCCAGAATGTTCCTTATCCATCAATAAACCTCAACTATTTACCAACGGGCATTGCGGTAAGACATCAGCATGGACAGAGGCAGTCTGCTCGAAGGAATACCGCCTACTGGCATCGCCGAAACGGTCGAGCGACTGGCCGGTAATCAGCCGTTCCGCATCGAAAGAATCATCTCCCATGGCCATCGCTCGCCGGAGCAAGGCTGGTATGATCAGGCGCAATCCGAATGGGTCGCCGTCATCAGCGGTGCCGCGACCCTGGAATTCGAGGACGGCGAGACGCTGCACATGCAGCCGGGAGATTGGGTGGACATCCCCGCGCACACGCGTCACCGCGTTACCTGGACCGACCCGGACGCGGATACGGTCTGGTTAGCCGTACATTATTGAATGCAGACATGCCGCACATGACGCACCTATCCTGGTTCGCCGGTCTGAGCGTCGCACACGTCGTCCTACTGCTCGCGGCCAGTTTCGCCGGCTCGCTGATGACCGCCTCCATCGGTCTCGGCGGCGGCGCCTTCCTGCTGGTGGTCATGGCCGAGCTGGTGCCGCTGCTCGGCCACATCGCGCCCGAATGGATACCTCTGTGCGTCGCCCTGTTCATCCTGGCGTTCACCTGGCTGCCGCTGCCGCGCGTGGTTCATGGCACCCACCCGCTACCGCTGGTGCTCGGCGGATTCTTCACCACGCTTGCCACCGTTCAGGTGGGCGCGACCGGCCCTCTGGTTTCCGCCTGGCTGGGGCGCGCCCACGCGGACCGATGGGCCTACACCGCCAACTTCTCCAGTTGCATGACCTTGCAGCACACGCTCAAGCTGGCCGCATTCAGCCTGGCCGGCTTCGTGTTTCTTCCCTGGTTGCCGCTGCTCGCGCTGATGATCGTGTGCGGCTATCTCGGCACCCTGACCGGCCTCAAGGTGTTGGGGAAAATGCGCGACGGGCACTTCAAACCGCTGTTTCGCCTCGTGATGACGGCGCTCGCCGGACGCATCCTCTGGAGTTGGTTCAGCCTGCATGGTCTGGGCAGAGCCTGACCGTCGAACCGGGCAAGACTCAGTCGCCGCTCAGGCGCAGTCCCAGGATCGCCACGGAATAGCGCTGTCCGTCCATCTCGGCCACGTCGGGCAGCAGCCCCCAGCGCGCGAAGCCCCGAGCCTCGAACAACCGCAGACTGGGGGCGTTGTGTGCGAACACGAAGGCCAGCAGGGTATCCAGACCCAGGCTCGGCGCCAGCGCGACTGCCTCGCCCAGCATGGCGCCGCCGAGGCCTTGCCCCTGGGCTGCCGGGTCGAGATAAACCCCGACCTCAGCGGTCCGCCGGTAGGCTGGGCGCCCGTAAAAGTCGCGGAAACTGAGCCATCCGACAATGCCGTCGTCCGCCTCCTGAACCAGCAGCGGGCGCTTCGGCCCATGCGCCGCGAACCAGACCTCGCGGCTTTCCACGCTGACGGGTTCGGTGTCCGCCGTCGCCATGCGACCGGGGATGGCCGCATTGTAGATTTCGACGATCCTCGGCAGGTCCTGCCGTGTTGCGCTTCTCATGCACGCTTCTCGCAGACGCCCGATCGGGCATGCGCCAGCATAGCAAAACCGCCAACGACCCAGTCTGCGGAATACGGATGACCCTGTAGATCGAGGGCTTGATGCGCAGCCCGGCACGGGCCTTATCATGTCGCCTTCATCACCTCGGACGTCGCCCGTGAAACCCGCGCTTTCCGTACTCGATCTCGCCCCGGTCCCCAGCGGTACGCCGGCCTCCGCAGCATTGCACCGCAGCGTCGCCCTGGCCCGCCACGCCGAACGCCTCGGCTATGTGCGCCACTGGTTCGCGGAACATCACGGCATGCCCAGCGTGGCGAGTTCCGCGCCGGAGATCCTGATCGCACAGGTGGCTGCCGCCACCGCGCGCATCCGCGTCGGCTCGGGCGGCATCATGCTGCCCAACCATGCACCGCTGAAGGTGGCCGAGGCGTTTCATACCCTGAACGCGCTGCATCCCGGCCGCATCGACCTCGGCATCGGGCGCGCGCCGGGCTCGGACCCCAAGGTCACCCGCACCCTGCGCGCCTTCGACGGCGGGCAGTTCCCCGCACTGCTCGCCGAGCTGCTGACGCTGTCGCGCGGCGACGCGCCGCCGGGCCACCCCCTGCACGGCATCCGCGTGATGCCGGACGACGTGCACCTGCCGCCGATCTGGCTGCTCGGCTCCAGCGGTGCCAGCGCCAGCATGGCCGGAGAAGCCGGCATGGGTTACGCCTTCGCCAGCCACTTCAGTCATACGCCGGCGGCGCCTGCCATGCTCGCCTACCGGGAGCACTTCCAGCCCTCGGCCGACTTCCCGCACCCGCACGCGGTGCTCTGCGTGGCGGCGGTCTGCGCGGAAACGCCGGAGGACGCCGATTTCCTCGCCGGCACCCTGGACCTGATGTGGCTACGATTGCGCCGCGGCGAATTCCTTTCCCTGCCCAGCCCGGAAGAGGCGCAGGCCTACCCCTACACCGAAACCGAACGTGCCCAGGTGGCCCACTACCGCGAGCTGACCGTGGTCGGCACGCCCGAAACGGTCGCCCGGGAAATACGCCGCAGGGCCGAGGAGGCGCAGGCCGACGAGATCATGCTGACCTGCAACCTGCACGACCACGATGCGCGCCTGCGCAGCTATACCCTGATCGCCGAGGCCTTCGGCGCGGCCTGAAGCCTGCCTCAGGCCGAGCGGGCCGCCTGCCGGCGGGCCAGCCCGCGCTGCGCGGTCACCCACAGCCGGATACGCTCGCGCAGCTCGTCGCGCACGCGGCGGAAACGTTCGAGCGGCATCTGACCCTCGACCGACTCCGCGGGATCGTCGAAACGCCAGTGGATACGCTCGCTGTCGCCGGGAAAGGTCGGACAGCGATCGCGCGCGCGGTCGCATACCGTGATGATGTAATCGAAACACTCGCCTTCGAACAGGCTCATGGGCTTGCTGGCGTGGCCTGCCAGGTCCAGCCCCGACTCGGCCATCACCGCATAGGTCAGCGGGTGTATGCTGCCGGGCTCCGTGCCCGCACTGAAAACCTCGAAATCCGCACCGCCATAATGCCGCAGGATGGCCTCGGCCATCTGCGAGCGGCAGGCATTCTCGCTGCACAGGAACAACACCCTCAACGCATCGCTCATCCGATCCTCCACAGGCTTGCCAGAAACATATGGCAAGTAGTATATATGCTCTCACGAATATATTCAGGCCATAACGCCTGACCCTTCACCGGAGATCAACATGAGCCGATTCCATCTGCATATCGCCGTCGACGACCTGGAGCGCAACATCGCCTTCTACAGCGCCGTCTTCGGCACCGAACCGACCGTAAAACACGACGACTACGCCAAGTGGCAGCTCGACGATCCGCGCATCAACTTCGCCATTTCCTCCCGCGGCGCCAAGCCGGGCGTCGATCACGTCGGCCTGCAGAGCGAGAGCGAAGAGGAACTCGCGGCCATCCGGCAGCGCCTTGAAGCCGCCGGCATCGACGGCACCGCTCAGGAAAATGCCACCTGCTGCTACGCTCGTTCGGACAAATACTGGGTGCAGGACCCACAAGGGATTCCCTGGGAAACCTTCCACACCCTGGGCGCAATACCGCTGTTCAGCGAGGCCCTCGGGCAGGAGACTGCCGAAGGGGCCTGCTGCCCGCCCCCGTCCACTGCCTCGTCCGAGAGCTGCTGCGGGTAAGCCCGAGGGAACCGAATCTCGGTGACGAACGTGTTACAGGTCAAACAGGGACGGTCCGGCACTGTGCTATGCTCTGCGCACGCGGCGTCAGACCGTCCCGCCCTGAACCCAGAGGCGCGTATGTCATACAGAGCGACAAGCAGCATTTTTCTTTCCCTGACAACGGCGGGCCTATTGCTGTGCGCGCCATCCGCCTTCGCGGACGAAGGGGTGCATCTGCAGGCACCGATCAACGTCGCCGCCCCGGATCAAGCCCTGGTGCCGCACATCGACTCGCTCATCATGCTGCCCCCGCGCGAGACCACACAGATCATCGCCCAGGAGCGTGCGCACAGCGCCGCCCGCGCGGAACACGAGATCAGCGAGGTTGAATCGGCTGTCCAGGAAGCCGCAGAAGAATCGCAGGAACTCCAGGAAGAGGCCCGCGACATCGACAACGACTGACCCTCGTCAGTCTCTCGCACAGGCTGCTACGCTATCGTCTCCTCGCCATTTCCAGGAGACGTCATGTTCCCAGAACAACCGGGTATCCTCGCCCCACTGCCGAAGTTCGCGCGCCACATCTTCTTCGATCTGGAAGACATCGGGCATGCCCGGGAGGCACTGAGCAGACTGGCCACCGCGACCGACGGTAGCGAAATCGTGGTCGGCATTGGCGCCTCTCTCGCCGCTGCACTGAAAGCCGACATCCCCGGCCTGAAGACCTTCCCCGCCCTAGCAGGCCCGGGCATCGAAGTGCCCTCCACGCCTGCCGCCCTGTGGTGCTGGCTGCGCGATGGCGAACCGGGTGAACTGTTCCACCGCGGGCGTGAAATAGAATCCCTGCTCGAACCGGCCTTTGTTCCTATGCAGTCCGTGTCGCTATTCCGCCACGGCGATGGACTGGACCTGACCGGCTACGAGGACGGTACGGAAAACCCGAAGGGCGAAGAGGCACGCGCCACGGCCATCGTGACCGACCCCGCCGACCCGATGATCGGATCGAGCTATGTCGCGGTACAGCAGTGGCTGCACGATTTCGACGGCTTCGACGCACTGCCGGACGCACCCCGTGACGACGTCATCGGGCGGCGTCGCGACGACAACGAAGAACTGGAACACGCCCCGGCCAGCGCACACGTCAAGCGCACCGCCCAGGAAAGCTTCGAACCGCCGGCATTCATGTTCCGCCGCTCCATGCCCTGGACCGAAGGCGACGACGGTGGGCTGATGTTCGTCGCCTTTGGCCATTCGTTCTATGCCTTCGAAACTGCTCTGCGCCGCATGACAGGACTTGACGACGGGATTGCCGATGCACTGTTCGGCTATTCAAGGCCGCTGACCGGAGCCTACTTCTGGTGCCCGCCCACGCACGCCGGACAGCTTGATCTTTCCGCACTCGGACTCTGAACAACGGACGGCCGCGCATCCTGCCCTCGCCTGTATACTCCCCGGCCGCTGCGGCGCAGAACTGGTCTGCACTCGGTGAACGGGGCATCGCCTATCCTCATGGAAGCATGGGAAAGCGCTAATCGGCCCAGTGTCGCAGCCAAGGCATCTCCCTCCACAGGGCCCTTAGTAGATAACTAAAACACGCAAATATCAGGAGTGATTCGATGCAAGCACAAGAGACCCTCAAACTCGCAGACACGACCTCAAATCCCGCCCCGCTGGGTCTGATGGGCTTCGGCATGACCACCGTCCTGCTGAACCTGCACAACGCGGGTCTTCTGCCCCTGGACACCATGATCCTGTCCATGGGCATCTTCTACGGTGGCATGGCCCAGGTTTTCGCCGGGATCATGGAATGGAAGAAGGGCAACACCTTCGGCACGGTAGCGTTCACCTCGTACGGCCTGTTCTGGCTGAGCCTCGTCGGGTTGATCATGATGGCCAAGATGGACACCGGGGTAGCGGCTACCGGCTCGCATGACCTCGCGGCCTACCTGATCATGTGGGGTATCTTCACCGGCATCCTGTTCGTCCCCACCCTGCGCATCAATCGCGCGCTGCAGGTCGTGTTCGCGACCTTGACCGTGCTTTTCTTCCTGCTGGCGGCTACTGAACTGACCGGAAACAAGGGCCTCGGCACCTTCGCCGGCTACGAGGGCATCGTATGCGGCGCGTCCGCCATGTACGCCGGCATGGCGCAGATCTGGAACGAGATCTTCGGCCGTGAGGTCGCGCCGCTCGGGGCAGTCTGAGCGCACGGCGGCAAAGTCACGCAATGCCCGTGTACCCGGTGGCGATTCAGGCCCCGGGGGCCGGAGCCCACCCTGTCGTGCCGGCAGGAACGTCCGAAGAGAGACCGCGAAGAGCGGCCGCGGCCGGCTAGCCCGCCCCGAACGCTCCCGCCAGGCGCTCCAGCGCCGATTCGAGCACGGCGCGCGAGGTGGCGAAATTCAGGCGCATGAAACCTTCTCCACCGGGGCCGAAGTCGGTACCGGGATTCAGCCCTACCCGTGCGTTCTGCACCATGCGGCGCTGCAACGTGGCATCGTCCAATCCCAGTCCCCGGCAGTCCAGCCAGGCGAGATAACCGAACTCGGGCGGCCGATAGCGGATCGCCGGAACGGCCTCCGCCAGCGCACCGCGCAACCACTGCGCGGTATCGGCAAGGTAGGCCACGAGCTCACGCAGCCAGGCGTCACCGCCGCGCCAGCCGGCCTCTGCCCCCACCAGCGCGAACAGGTTTGCATGCGCCAGCCCGCCGATACGCAGGGCTTCGTCGAAGCGCTCGCGCAGACCCGTATCCGCGATCACCGACACCGCCAGTTCCAGTCCCGCGATATTGAAGCTCTTGCCCGCCGAAACCAAGGTGATCACCCCGCGCTCGGCACCGGGCAGACTGCCGAACGGCCGATGCCGCTTCGCGGCGTCGAACGACAGATCGCCGTGCACCTCGTCGCTGACGATGATGACGCCGTGGCGTCGCGCAAGCGCCAGCAGCCGGATCAGTTCGTCCTGGGTCCAGATACGCCCGACCGGGTTGTGCGGCGAGCACAGCAGCAGCATCCGCGCCTGCGGCATCAGCGATTCGAGATGCGCCCAGTCGATCCGGTATTCGCCGCCTTCCTCCAGCAACGGATTGACCAGCAGGCGGCGGCCGTGCGCCTCGACGGCCTTGAACAGATGGGGATAGACCGGAGTCATCACAATCACGCCGTCTTCCGGCCCCGTCAGGGTCTGCACGGCCGCGTACAGCGCCGGCACCACGCCGCGCAATACGCCGACATGCGCCTCGTCCACCCGCCAACCGCGCCAGCGCTCGTACCACCCAAGCACGGCGCGCTTGAGTTCGGCATCGAAGAAGGGATAGCCGTAGACCGGATGCGCGGCACGCTGCTGCAGCGCCTCGACGATGCAGGGCGGTGCGGGGAAATCCATGTCCGCCACCCACAGTGGCAGCACGTCCGCACCAAAACGGGCCTTGCGCCCGTCCCATTTGAGCGAAGCGGTGCCCAGACGTTCCGGGGTGACCGCGGGATCGAAACCATGGGGCATGCCTGTTCCTCTCAGTTGGCTGAATAGCCGTTGCACGTAGCCAATTTACACGCAAGCAGCATACCACCCAGCCCTCCGCAGCCGGCCGGGCTATCATGTCGTTCCCCGAACAGGAATATACCCATGCATGCCCGCGATCGCTGCGTACAAACCGCCCTCTCAGCCTCCCGCCATGGCTGACTCGACCGCCGAATGGCATATCCGCCCGGCTCGGGCCGGCGACGAGGACGCCCTGTGGGCCCTGGTGCAGAGCGTGGCCCAGGCCGGCGACAGCTATCCCTACCCGGCCGACATCGGGCGCGAGGAGGGACTGCGCCTGTGGCTGGAGGTGCCCGACGAGACCCATGTCGCGGCTAGCGAGGGGCAAGTGCTCGGCGGCTACTACATCAAGCCCAACCAGGGCGGCCCCGGAGCGCACGTCTGCAACTGCGGCTACATCGTCGCCCCGCAGGCGCGCGGCCGCGGCGTGGCGCGAGCACTGCACACCCACTCGCTGGCGACGGCACGGCGTCTGGGTTATCTCGCGATGCAGTACAACCTGGTGGTGTCGACCAATACGGTGGCGGTGAGGCTGTGGCAGCAGCTCGGCTTCGAGATCGTCGGCACCCTCCCACGCGCCTTCCGTCACCGCACGCTCGGGCTGGTCGACGCCTACGTGATGTACCGCTGGCTCGGCGACGACGCGCCCGAAAATCAGGCGGGCTTGCGCCCGACGAAGAGGTAGTACGGGACGCGCAGTCCGGGCAGATACGGCACGGGCGCGCGCCGCTCGTCAACGCGCAGCAGCGCGAGGCGCGACATCAGATACGGCAGGTGATCCGGGCTGGGATGCACGCCGTCGTGGCCGAACCAGGCCGGCCAGAAATGCCGCGCCAGGGTGCCGTGGCGCACCCGCCCCGGTGCCGGGTGGGTACGCGAAACGTAGAAATCGACCACCCCGAGCACCCCGCCCGGCTTGAGCATGCGCACGGCGTTGTCGATCGCGGCGAACCAGTCCGGAATCATGGTCAGCGCATAGGCGAAATACACCGCATCGGCAGGCACGTCCGGGCGATAGCGCGTGGCGTCGGCCTCGCGCACCGTCACCTGAGGACGCCCGGCCCAGCGCTGGCGGGCCTGCGCCAGCAGCGGCGCGCAGACGTCGATCAG
Source organism: Acidihalobacter aeolianus (assembly GCF_001753165.1). Classification (GTDB taxonomy): domain Bacteria; phylum Pseudomonadota; class Gammaproteobacteria; order DSM-5130; family Acidihalobacteraceae; genus Acidihalobacter; species Acidihalobacter aeolianus. The sequence goes on along the minus strand of NZ_CP017448.1, from coordinate 979,785 downwards.
CTCCGCGCTTTCCAGGCTGTCGATGCGCTCGCCGAGGTAGCCGAGGTTGTAGCCCGTGCCCGCGCCCAGTTCGATCAGTCGGCCGCCGCGGGGCGGCAGATACCCTGCCAATGCCGTCAGCAGATCGCCGCGGCCATGTAACAGGCGGTCACGGAAGGCGTCGTAGCGCGTGGCCTGCGGCCCGTAGAACCGATTCAGTCGTTCGGCATGGCTGCCGCCTGCCGGCTGGCCGCGCAGCAGGGTCCAGAGCACGCGGGCATCCTGGCGCAGGCTCATGCCTCGGCCAGGTGCTGCGCGATGTGGAACCCGGCGTAGGTGTGCACGCGGTCGAGCGGCTGCAGTCGCTCGGCCAGTTCCCGTTCGAAACGGAAACGCTCCTGCAAAGAGCCGACCCCGGGAATGTGCAACTGCTCCAGATAACCCGGTTCGGCATGCGCGCTGCGGAAAATCAGACGGGCGTCGGGTGTCGCGCGCTCCGCGATCGCCTGCCATTCCTCGACCAGCGCCTGCGGGTGATACACGCTCATCCAGTCCATGTGATCGAGCAGCACGAAGCGCGACAGACGCTCGTCGGTCTGCTGCAGGAAACCCGTGACGGTGGTAGTGTGCGGCTCGATGCAATCGGCCAGACCGTGCTTGAGCGCCGCAAAGCCCGCCGGCTTGAGATATTCGGGGCAGCATTCCGGCGTGTAGCGCCCACGCAGGTACAGCGACCAGAAATAGTTGTCCGCGATCGGCAACCGGCGGAACACGTATTCCACCGATTCGCGGATGAAGCCCGCGATACCGTTGTCGTGGCCGCGCACGACCTCCTCGCGTTGCGGGTGAGGCACACCGAGCAGGCTCATGGTGAATGGACGCGACAGGGCCCAGTTCATCCCTCGCCCCCACAACCGCGGTGCCACATCGCGGTCGTAATGCTCGCGCTGTTCATCGAGATCGGCGGCGGACAGTACCCGTTCGACCGCATCACGCAGCCCGGGGCGGACCTTCATATAGGCACGGAATCCTCGCGCAACCCAACCCGAGAGCCCGAAATAGTAGAAGCTGCCGCCGCGGCGCCCGGGCAGGAAGGCGGCGATGTGGCGATCCCAGTAGCCCTGGGCGAAGGGCGACAGGTCGTCGCGCAGGGCATCGTGATAGAGCTCGCGCGCCTGGCCGTGACGCCCGCTCCCGAACAAGGCGAAGAAGTCGTCGTGCTGCAGCCGGCGGATACCGGCGAGTTTGAGCTCGAGCAGCGCGGTCTGGCGCGGATTGGCGTCCACCGCATGGATGCGTGCGGGGCCGCACAGTGCATAGTCGAGCACGTTGCAGCCGGCGCTGGTAATCACCAGCAGGCGGTCGTCAGGGCCTATACGCAAGGCATGCCGGTCGACCGCGGGGTCCTCCCAGCAGGTGTTGTAGACCAGAGACCTGGCATACAGGGCGTTGAACACCCTCTGGTTGATTCTGTCGGCAAGTCGAGTCCGGCTCACGGCAGTACCTGTACACGATCATCCACGTCGCTCGATGGCGACACAAGACTATGAGTGTAGGGACTACCTATGACAGAGCCGTGACCCCGCCTGCAATGGAATCACGGCGCATGATGATTATGATCGGATCAGTGGCCGTGCTGATGCAAAAACGTCAAGTCGGACGGATCCGAAAGTTCGACCATGCGGGGCGGAATCCTGCGGCTAGCCCCGTGCTCGAAAACCTCCGTCAAAACCACTTCGTAAGGCGTGTGGCCACGATGCGGGGCATGCACATGCTTGAGCATCCCGAAATAACGCACCCCGTCAAGTTCCAGGGAAACCGGCTGATCCAGACCCCACAGTGAAAAGTTATATGTAACCTTGCGGGGATAGGCCAATGCATTGTCTTGCGACATAGTTGCTGCTCCTGCGTATTAGCTTTTACTCATGCGTCTAATTTTCAGCCTTGCAGCGCTCGCTGGCAAGGTCCGCGGGACAGCCGTGCGCACGCAAGGTAATATCCGGTAATGTTCAGCATGCGTACCTTTGCCACGCTCGGAAGTCTGTTCATTCTGGGCCTGACCTTCTATCTCATCGAAGGCGTACTGGTCCCTTTCGTCCTCGCCTGGGTGCTTGCCTACCTTCTGGTGCCACTCGTCGACCGGCTGCAGCGACACATGCCGCGCCTGGTAGCAATCATGCTGGTCTTCATCGTTGTGTTCACTGGCATCGCGGTATTGCTGCTCGGCCTCGTCCCTGCCCTGCAGGGGCAAATCAGCCGCTTCCTGAACGCCCTGCCTAGTTACGCCCATCTGCTGGACACCACCCTGGCCACCCTGGCCGACCGGCTGCATCTGCCACTTGCACCGGGGGCCATCGCGAGTAATCTGGAACAGCAGGCACGCCATCTGGGTACGCATCTGCTGGAAGCGCCCAGTGCGCTGCTCAACACAGCGACAGGCATGATACGGGTCGCCGTTCTGGTTGCACTGGTCCCCATCATCAGCTTCTACCTGCTGCGCGACTGGCATAACCTGAGCGCTGGCATTGAGTCATTTCTGAGTGTCCCTGCGCGAGCCCATGTCAAGGCATTTCTGCAGAGCAGCGACCTCGTGTTCCGACGTTTCATCCACGGCCAATTGATGGTCATGGCGGCCATCGGTTGCGGCTACTCGATCGGCTTCGAACTGACCGGCATCGATCTCGGTCTCGTCCTCGGTGTACTGGCGGGGATTGTCAGCGTGGTGCCCTTCGCCTCGTTCGTCCTCGGCGGTCTACCCGCACTGCTGCTCGCAGTGCTGCAGTACCACGACTTATCCCATATCCTTATGATTCTCGGCACCATCGGTTTGACCGAGTTTATCGGCAATACCATCCTGACCCCTGTTCTGGTGGGGCGCTTCGTACAGGTTCATCCTGCAATGGTGTTGCTGTCGATTTTTGCCGGTGGCGCCTTATACGGGGTCCTCGGCATGTTGCTCGCCTTGCCCGTCGCGGCCAGTCTTTCGGCCTACTGGAGCCAGCAACAAGCCAGCCTGAGCGAAGCTGAACAGTCTTCTGGAGAGTCCTGACGAACCAGGATGCCGGGGTGTTGCCCTCCCGACATCCCTGATACGTGATATCAAACCGCAGGCACGTCGGGATTAAGGCTGTACAGGCCAACAATGCGGGATTCGGCCAATACGTGCCCCTCGATCGCAGCCAGCACATCCGCACCGGAAAAGTCCCCCTCTACCGGGCAGCGCTCCAGATCGGTCGCATACAGCACAAAATTGTAGTGATGTACGATTTCGTCGTTCCATGGCGGACACGGCCCGTCATAACCGTAATAAAGCCCGGCCATGCGCTCATCCCCGGCCATGAAAGTGGTGTAATCATTTAACCCCTGCCGACTACCCTCCGGGCAGTTAGGTGTACGCTTGCCGCCAGGCGTCACCGCGGCGCTGCACTTGCCTGCCGGAATACCTGGCAGGCTCGGGTTAATATCGACCATGACCCAATGGAAGAAATCGACGCGCGGCAGCGAAGCGGGGACTGTCTTGCCCGGCTGATTGACTTCGTCGATCCGGCTCGGCACATCCGGGTCGTAGCAGATCAGGACGAGAGTACGCGTGCCCGGCGGCAGCTCCTCCCAGGCCAGATGAGGATTGCGGTTCGAACCCAGCGCCATACCGTGACGCTCGTCGGGAATCCCAAAGGCGTACTCTGGCGCGATGGGCGCCTGATCGGTCAGGCTGTCACTCACGAGTTTCATTTATGCGGGCCTCCTGCATCAATTTAGGGTCGACGCATCCGGTTCGCCCCCCTGGTAGCAGCAGTACAGCTGTCCACCCACACCCGGTGCGGCTGAATCGTAATACACACGGTGCAGCCTCAGTTCATACGGGGGTCTAAGCTTTGCCCCCTCAATCAAGCCAGCGTAGGATTCACCGCCCAGCAGGCGGTGAACCTGGGTCAAATAAAGACGCGAAAGCAGGCCGCCGGCGGCCAGCCAATGCAGTACCTGTGCGCCACCCACTGCATAGACCGTGGATAGGCCGATTTCGCTCAGGATTTTGGCTGCGATCGCAGGCTCTACTGCAACCTCACCAGCCGTACATACCTCGACTCCAATCGCGCTTAGGTGCGCTGCACCCGTGGAGACCGCACCCGTAGAATCGGTTAGCAGCAACACACGTTCGGGAGGTACCTCGGACGGCAGAGACCAATCCACGGCACGACTCAGCACGACGATACGTGGCCAGGGTGGTAGGCCTTGCGCCGCACGCCAGGCGCGCAACTCGGCCCCGTCGGCACCGTGAAATACAGCGAACAGATCCTGGGCCGCACCCAGCGCACGGGCGCGCAGATGCTGGCCGCTGACCAGCATCGCATCGGCCTGAACGGCCAACTCGCAGAACAACCGCCAATCGCGCGGATTGGCAATGCTCCCCGGCACGCGCCCATCAAGCGCGATACGGCCATCCAGGCTGACCACGAAATTGGCATAGCAGAAGACCGCCCGGCCGGCGGCCGCGCGCAAGTCATGTTCGAGATAGAGCCCGGCCAGCGGGCGGGATGGGCCCGCCGGCCAGAGCGGCAGAACATCATCTGCGGTCAGCCGTGAACTTGGCTCCGGCATGGACCGGCGACCGCGGAAGACACTATTTGGCCTGACCGTGCTGCATGCTCGCTAGACGCTTGCCGATGGCATTAAGCTCGGCAATCATCTCATCGGTCTTGGGGTTGACCTTGCGCATGGCAGCCACCGTATCCTCGCTGAGCTTCTTGCGCGCGGCAGCGACCTTGTGATCCTGCATGGCCTTGGTTTCCGCGCGGATCAGCATCGCCTGAATCGCACGAGCCTTGCCGATCAGGGTTTCGCGCTTGGCGTTGTCCGTCTTCTTGTCCTGGATTTCCTTGCTCAGCTTGTTGAGCGTTTCGATCTGAGGCTTCGGATCGGTGCCTTCGCGCTTCATCGTGGACATCAGCAGTTCACGGAAATGCGTCTCTTCCTTGACCAGTTCCGGATGTTGCTTCAGCGCCGTCTCCTGGGTATGCGCCAGTTCGGAGCGCAGCTGCATGAAACGCTGCTCCATCTGCATCACTTGCTTGTCAGGAGCCGATCCCTGCGGAGCGGGTTGGGTATCCGCGGCCTGCGCCGTCATACCGAGGGCAAACACTGCCGCGATGGCGAAGGTACCGGCCAGACCGGCAAGGACGCGTTGCTTACGACTGGAACTCATGCTGGTTCTCCACGAGGAGGGGTAGGATACGCCGCAAACCACCTTGCCGCGGCGCGTAGCGGGCCACACTACCAGCCACCACCCTGTGCCTGTCAAGCATCGCTTATGCATTGGGCAGGGTAACGCCGACCGCGGCCCCGCCCCACCGTGATGGGGCGATACGCACCTCGCCGCCGTAGGTGTGCGCCAGGTCCACGACGACCGCAAGACCGATACCCTGACCCTCCACCTGCTGGTCGGCGCGAACGCCGCGAGCCAGCAGGCGTTCGGCGTTGTCGTCGCCGAAACCAGGGCCGTCGTCCTCCACCGTCAGTTCGATTCCACCGACCGTACGCGCCAAGCGGACGAAAATTCTGTTTTGTGCCCATTTGGCGGCGTTGTCGACCAGATTGCCGGCCAGTTCCATCAGGTCGTTTTCCTCAACGCGCCCCGTCACCCCCGCAGGCAGATCGGTTTCGAAGCTCAATCCGCGGTCGCGATAGGCGCGTTCCACGGCTGCCACGACGCGCGCCACCGGCGACGCCAGAGCAAGCGGCGGCATCAGCCCGTGGACCGGACCCGCGCTCGCCCGGTTGAGATGATAGGCCACGATCTGGTCCATGCGTCCAACCTGCTCGGCCACGCGGCGCTCGGCCTCGCCAGTCAGGCCGTCGCGCACGCCGAGACCGCGCAGCACCGCCAGCGGCGTCTTCAGGCTGTGCGCCAGATCGTCGAGTGCATGGCGATAGCGGCCCTGGCGAGACCGTTCATGGGTCAGCAGCGCGTTCAAACCGGACACCAGGGGCGCGAGCTCGGTCGGGTAGCGTCCGCCGATCTGTTCGACCTCGCCGCGCTCGACCCGGTGCAGTTCGCCGGAAAGCGCGCGGAGCGGCGTCAGTCCCCAGCGCAGCACTCCGGCCAGGGCCAGCAGCAACAGCACCGCCGCAACGCTCAGCCAGAATGCGAGCGTGCGCCGGAATTCGGACAGTTGCGCCACATAGGCCGCCGCCTGTTCCGCGACCACGAAGGTGTAGCGGTGCCCGCCGCTGTCCGGTGTCCAGCGCACACCGAAGGCGGATACGAAACGATCCGAAGCGGCGCCGCGCTCGCGCGCGAAGCGCCAGGCGCCGATCGCGGGCGGCGGTACCTCGGCGGGCGGCGCAAGCAGGGAGGGCGAGGCCCACACCACGTGGCCGCGCGCGTCGGCGATCAGCGCGTACAGACCGGAGCCGGGCTGCTGCAGGCGCGGGTCGCCAAGCTGCGGCAGCGAGACCCGTACCGAACGCGCATCGATGTCCGCCGCCCCCAGCAGCGCATAGGTCAGCCCGCGCAGCTTGGCCTCCTGCGCATGTATCGCTGCGGCCGAAAAGGCGCGGTCCAGCGCCACGCCGGTCAGCACCACGAAGGCGGCCAGCACGGCGCCGGCCGCCAGCAGCAGGCGTAGTCTAAGCGAGCGCATCCGGCGCGCGGCGCTGCAGTGTGAAACGGTAACCGCGGCCGCGCAGGGTCTCGATCGGCTGCAGGGTTTCCTGCGGGTCGAGCTTGCGGCGCAGGCGGCGGATGAACACCTCGATCACGTTGCTGTCGCGCTCGTCGTCCTCCGCGTAGAGATGTTCGGTGAGCACGGTCTTGGACACGACCTCGCCGGCGTGCAGCATCAGATATTCGAGCAGCCGGTACTCGTAAGCGGTCAATTCAACCGGGTTGCCGTCCAGGGTCACGCGCTGGGTCTGCGGATCGAGGACCACTGGGCCGCAGGCGAGTACGGACTGCGCCCAGCCGCTCGAGCGGCGGAGCAGCGCGCGTACGCGAGCGAGCAGTTCCTCGGGGTGAAACGGCTTGACCAGATAGTCGTCCGCTCCGGCCTCAAGGCCCTCGACCTTGTCCTGCCAGCGCCCCCGTGCGGTCAGCACCAACACCGGCAGATCGCGCCCCGCGGCACGCAGACCGCGGATCAGCGAGAGACCGTCGAGTTCGGGCAGACCCAGGTCGACCAGGGCCAAGTCGATGGGATATTCGGTGGCAAGATACAGCCCCTCGCGCCCATCGGCGGCAACGTCCACCACCATACCCTGCTCGCCGAGACGCGCCGCAATCTGCTCCCTCAGATCGGGATCGTCCTCTACCAACAGGACGCGCATGTCATGCCCTCAACGCAGCAGTCGGCCGTCGTGCGCATCCACGCGCACGATCCGGATCTGCCCATCGACCAGGAGACGCACCCGGTAGTGCGCGCCCGGCCCGGCACCCACGAGGTGCACGGCCAGCACCCGCCCCCCCGTCTCGCGGCGTGCGATGACGGCCGCCTCCGCCGGCGTCACGAAGCGCTCGGCGAACCAGGGCAACGCCGTTTGCTCCGGCGCCTGGGGCGATGCTCCATCGAAGGGGGCAGCACAGACGGTACCGGAAAAGGCGAGCAGAACGCAGCAAAGCAGTCGGCGCATGGCTTACGGGCATCCCTCGAATGATCCGCTCAATCCAGCGGAGTGCCATTCCAGTTTACCCGCAAAAAGCGCCCAGGAGAGTGGTGCATGCGTGTCACGAACAGCCGACCGTGGTAACGGTAGGTAACCCGGTAGCCGCGCACCTGTTCAACGCGGTACATCGACCGCACCGGCTCGCACACGGTCACGCTGCGCGCGTCGCGAACCCCGCCCTGCGCCAACGTGTGACCGATGGCCCCACCGATGATCGCACCGGCAACGGTGGCAACCGGGTTGCCGCCGTCTTCGCCCAGACGGCTGCCGATCACGCCGCCGATGATGCCACCCGCCAACGTCGCACCGGTGGTATTGTCATACCGCCCATAACCGCTCGGTCGCGTCGTGCAACGTTGTTCCACCGGGCCCATCACCCGCACCGTGCGCACGATTGGCTGCACCTGCACCACACGCGCCAGCTGCGCCAGTTGCGCCTGATCGCGATCCCAGCGGTCAGGGCCCCAGCGCCCGTCCGCGTGCGCGGCCAGCGGCGCCGCCAGGCTTGCACCCATAATCGCGGCCAAGGTCAACTTGAGTGAGACTGAGCTTTTCATCGCGCTTTCTCCTGTCCATTTGAGGATGACGCCGCTAGGCTATGCGCGTTCGACTGAACCATGACTGAACGCCTCCGATGAGCCAACGCCTGCCACATCCCATCCTCGAATACGTGATCGACGGCGCCCATGCCCTGTCCGAGTTTGGCGTGTCTCCCAGCCCGCTGCTGGGCGAATTCCGCATCGCCGACTACGTGGGCGACTACCGGGTGCGCACACCCCGCGAATCGCACGACCTGATCGCCGCCTGCGCGCGAGTGTTTTTCGAGGAGGACGCGCCGTTCCTGGCACAGATCGACGGCCGCGGGCTGGGCCGCGATTACGGCGTGACCCTGTTCGCCACCTTCGCGGTGGTGGAATTCGACGCCTTCACCCCCGAGGCCCACTTCCTCGTGCTTGCGCCAAAACTGCCCGGCAAACCCGCCGACGCGCCCTATGCAGGGCTGTGGGCGGCACAACGCATGGAAGCCGTGCAGGCCGCCGCGCAACAGGACCCCGACACGCTGCTGGCCGAGACCGACGCCCTGCTCGCCTATCTCCATTCGGCAACGCCGCCGCAGGTCGCACCTCGACGCAGAAACCTGTGGCAACGCCTGCTGGGACGCTAACCGCTTCCTTGCCGAAGCTGGCCGCTCTAAAATCCTCAGCCATCCGCCCGCCCACCCCAAGGATCGCCCATGAAACTCCGCCTGCTGCTGCTTTCCGCCCTGATCGCCTCGCTGACCGCCGGCTGCACCTGGGTCAAGCTGTCACCTCAGGGTGAGGAAGCCCGTGTACTCAGACCCGATCAGGTCAGCAGCTGCAAGCCGCTCGGCACGACGACCGTGCAGGTCGCGGCCACGGTGCTCGGCATCCCTCGCCCGCGCCGCGACGTAGAACATGACCTACAAGCTCTGGCGCGCAACACTGTACAGAAGAACGGTGGTGACACCATCGTGCCCGAAGGCCAACCCGTGAACGGCAGCCAGACCTTCGCCATGTATCGATGCATCAACCCTTGATGCGGACAGCCGTGCGTGGATGACACCCCGAATTCCGGCGAAGACGCTGCCCGACCGCTCGTCCAGGTCAGCGTCTTCCTGGATTACGTCTGCCCCTTCTGCCACATCGGCAGCGCCCGCCTGCTGCGGCTGGGCGAGCACTACGATCTGCGCGTCAACTGGATGTTCATCGAGCTGCGTCCGGAAACGCCGCCCGAGGGGCAGGCCCTGGACACGTTGCCCTACAGCGAGGCCGAGTTCGAGCTCATGAACCGCAACCTGGGCGAACTCGCCGCCGAGGAAGGTCTCGCGCTGACCGCAGATCGCCGCCTGGCCAATTCGCACCGCGCGCTGCTGCTGGCCGAGGCGGCCAAGTCGCTCGGCCGCGACCCCTTCTACCGGCTCCACCGGAGCCTGTTCGACGCGAACTTCGCAACCGCCCGCAATATCGGCGACGAGTCGGTGCTGCGGGACATCGTCGCGGCCTGCGGCCTGCCCGAATCCCTGCCAGACCAGGCCTGGTCGGATCCGTCGCTGGAGGAACGTCTTGCCCGCTATCGCCAGATCGCGGCACGCAATTCGATCTCGAGCGTACCCACCTACGTCTTCGGCGAACGTCGGCTCAGCGGCGTCCAGCCCTTCGAGGCCTTCGAAGACGCTGCGCGCGCCATATCGTCGATCTGATCCGCCCGTCTGGCGGGCACTCTTTCAAAGCCTGCCCCCGGGCTGTTAGAGTACGCCCCCGGTCCCCCATGCCCCCGTCCCTGCGGGCGGCACGCACACCGTCGCCCAGTCCGGAGGCGCACAGCCCTTCGCCAGTCACACAGTTCACACCGCGGAATCGGCGCAATGCTGAAACTCGTCGCTTCGTTGTTCAATCTGCTGTTCGGCATGTCGGTGCTGCTGACCGGCGTCGGTCTGCTCGGCTCGCTGCTCGGCATCCGCGCGGGCCTGGCCGGCTTCAGCAGCGAGGTCACCGGCGTGGTCATGGCGGCCTACTTCGCCGGCTACATCCTCGGCACCTACCTGTGTCCGCGCATCATTCGGCGCGTGGGACACGTGCGTGCCTTCACCATCTTCGCCGCGCTCGGCTCGACGGTCTCGATCGCCCATGCCTTGTGGGTAGACCCCTGGTTCTGGGGTGCGCTGCGCTTCGTCAACGGTGCCGGCATGGTCGGGCTGTACATGGTGATGGAGAGCTGGCTCAACACCACGGTGAGCAACGAAGGCCGCGGCCGGCTGTTCTCGACCTACGTCATGTCCACGCTGCTCGCCATGGGCCTGGGCCAGCTGCTGCTGACCGTGGGGCCGGTACAGAGCTTCGTGCCTTTCGCCCTGGTATCGATGCTGTTTTCACTGGGTCTGATCCCGGTGGCGCTGACCCGGGTGCCGCAGCCCACGCCGATCGAGCACCCGAGCCTGAACCTGCGCCATCTCGTCGGCTTCTCACCGCTCGGCACGGTCGGCACGCTGACCGCCGGGCTCACCAGCGGCACCTTCTGGGCGCTCGGCGCCGTGTTCGGCCACGGCATCGGGCTGTCCACCGGGCACATCGGCGCCTTCATGGCCGCAAGCATCGCCGGCGGCGCCTTCCTGCAATGGCCGCTCGGCAAGCTGTCCGACCGTTTCGACCGGCGCACCGTACTGCTCTTCGTGTGCGCCGGCGGCGCCCTGCTGGCGCTCGCGATCGCGGCCGTCGGCGCGCGCAGCCTGCCGCTGCTGCTGTCCATCGCCTTCGTCTACGGCGGCTTCTCGTTCACGCTCTACGGCATCAGCGTGGCGCACATGAACGACCAGATCCGCGTCGAGGACATGCTCGAAGCCTCGTCCGGCCTGCTCATGCTCTACGGCATCGGCGCGGTGATCGGGCCGGTGCTGGGCGGCGTGCTGATGTCGCACCTGGGCAGCGCCAGCCTGCCGGTCTACCTGGCAGCCGCCTTCGCCCTGCTCGGGTTGTTCGGGCTGTACCGCAACCGCGTCAGCGACGCCCCGCCGCTGGAGGAGCAGGGCGAATTCGTGCCGCTGGTGCGTACCTCGCAGGCGGCCATCGAACTATCGCACCCGGAGGCGACCGCTGCCGACGCTGGCGAGGAAACGCCGGATCGACAAAGCGCGGCCTGATCCGACCTCAGCCGGCGCGCCTTGCCTGTATCCAGTCGGCCGCCGTACCGACCAGCAGGGCGGTCGCGAGCAGGTACAGCAACGGTCGCGCCTGGGCATAGCCGCCATCGTAGAAAAACAGGGCCAGCGCGCAGACGACCAGCAGGGCGGTGAAGCTGCGGTGCGGCCACGGCCGCAACCCCCAATGCCAGCGCCGCGCCCAGGCGACGCCGGCCCAGGCCGAGAGCCAGCCGCCGAAGGCGCCGCCCAGCTCGTCGAGCGGCCAGTGTGCGCCCACCGCCGAACGCGACGCGCCGATCAGCACCGCAAAACCCAGACAGGCCGTGCGCCAGCCGGCACCGCTGCGCGACAGCGCGAGCACCCCGGCAAGCACGAAGATCGTGGTCGTGTGCCCGGAAGGGAAGGAATTGGCGAGCAGCCGCGGACCGATCACGTGCACCAGATCCGGCGGCAGCAGCGCCGCCGGGCGCGGATGGTGCAGCAGCGGCTTGAGCACGTCGACCCACAGCGTCGCTGGCAGCGCGGCGAGAAAGACCGCCCACACGACATCCGGACGGCGCCGCGCCCAGGGCAACACCAGGGCGAAGGCGAGGACCGTATCGCCGAACATCGTCAGATTGGCCCACAACGCGTCGCCGGTGTATTCGGGCAGGCGATTGATCCACTCGAAGACTCGCGCATTGGCACCCAGGGCGCCAATGAGCGCACCGAGGAGCAGCGCAGCCAACGGCGGCGCCCAGCCCCAGGCTCCGGTGTGCGGAACGGGATACTCGTCTACGGTCGCTCTGGGAACGCCTGTCACGTATCTGTCCGGGTATCTGTGAAGCCGCGATTGCAGCAACCCGCGGCCGCTTTGGCAAGCCCGCGAGGACGTGCGCCATTGCCGCCGCGGCTTTGGTAAAGTGATGCCCCTTCGGGGTCCACCTCGCAGCCTAATCCAAGGGTCAGCCTTGTCTCGCCGATTCCTCAATCTAGACGCTCCGCAGGCCACCGCGCTGCTGCTCGGCCTGATCACCCTGCTGCATCTGGCCGCCGGCGCTCGTGTGGGGCTGAGCGGCGACGCTTCGCACTATGCCCTCTACGGCGCCAAACTCGCCTGGAGCTACTTCGACCACCCGCCGATGATCGGCTGGCTGCAGGCGACCGTCGAACCCTTCTCGACGGCCAACCTGGCTCTGCGGCTGTGGCCGATCGCCCTCGGCACGCTCAGCGGCGCGGCACTCTACCGCCTCGCCCGCCGTCTCTACCCCGAGCGCACGCCCTGGCTCGGCTTCGTCGCCGTGGCGGTGATGCAGTCGGCCGTAATCCTGTCGCTGATGGGCATCTCGATGCTGCCCGACGACCCGCTGCTGCTCTTCTTCCTGCTCGCCGCCGGCGCGCTTCATCGCACGCTGATCGAGGACGAGCCGCGTGCCTGGCTGTGGGTCGGCCTGTGGTTCGGGCTCGCCGGCCTGTCCAAATACACCGCCGTCGCGCTGGTGTTCAGCGCGATCTGGCTCGTGATCTCGGAACGTCGCTGGGCGCATCTGCGCACGCGCTGGCCCTGGCTCGGCATCCTGATCGCCCTAGTGGCGATCCTGCCGGTGCTGGGCTGGAACGCCGCGCACGACTGGGTGTCCTTCCGCTACCAGATCCTGCATGTCAGCGACCCCGACCGGCACTGGCAGCTGATGCACTTCGTCAAGTCGCAGCTGATCCAGTTCTTTTCCTACTCCCCCGGAATCTACCTTTTCGGTCTGATCGCCCTGGTGCACGCGTTACGCCGTCGCGACGACCCACGCAACCGCCTGCTGCTGGCGATGACCGTGCCGGTGTTCGTCATCATCGACGGCTCTTCCGGCACCACGGTCTCACTGCCGCACTGGACCGCCGTGGCCTGGGCGGTGCTCAGCATCGGCATCGCCGCCTGGCTGCTCGACCACTGGCGACGGCGCACGGTACGCATCGGCGTCGCCGCCTCGGGGGCCTATTCCGTGCTGCTGATCGGCGTGCTGCTGAGCGAGCTGATCCATCCCTGGATACCGTTCAAGGCCAACGCCTACCCCTTGGCCGACCTCTACGGTTGGCGCCGCGCCGCCACGCAGGCCGAGACATTGCGTGCGCAGATGGCCGCGACACCCGGCCCGCGCCCCATGCTCTATGCCGGAAACTGGTCCTACGCCAGCCACATCGCCTGGTATGCCTATCCGCAGCCGGTGCAGATCACCGACCGCAAGATGCACCAGATGACCCTGTGGTACGGCAACGCCGCCGACGGCGGGCGCGGCATCCTGGTGGTGCCGCAGCAGTTCCACAGCCATGTCCCCGCCTGGACCGCCAAGTTCGCCCGCTGCGCGCCGGCTGGCGACCTGCCGATCCCGCTGGAGGGAAAGGTGGCGACGACCTACTACTTCTATCGCTGCGAGGGCTACCATGGCTGAGGTCGCACAAGACCCGCGCCGCGCCGCGCTCGCGGACTGGCTGGCCGAAGTCGCGCCGGGGTCGCGCGATCTGCGCCCGGCCTCGGGCGACGCCAGCTTCCGCCGCTACTTCCGCCTCGACACCGACGGCGGCCCGCGCATCGCCATGGACGCGCCGCCCGCACAGGAGCAGCTCGCCCCCTTCCTCGAGGTCACCGCACGCCTGGCCGCCGCGGGCGTTCACGTGCCGCAGGTGCACGCGGCCGACGCGGACCTCGGCTTCGTCCTGCTCGATGATCTCGGCACACGCCACTACCTCGACGCGCTCGATGCGGACAACGTCGACGCCCTCTACGGCGATGCCCTCGACGCCCTCGTGCGCATCGCCGCCGCCGACAGCGCCGGGCTGCCGGACTACGACCACGCGCTCCTCGCGCGCGAGATGGCGCTGTTCCCCGACTGGCTGCTCGACCGCCACCTCGGCCTCACGCTCGATGGCGCGCAGCGCACGACCCTGGACGCCGTCTGCGAGGCGCTGATCGCGAGCGCCTTGGCGCAGCCGCAGATCTTCGTGCACCGCGACTACCACGCGCGCAACCTGATGCTCACCGAAGAACACAATCCAGGCGTGCTCGACTACCAGGACGCCGTGCGCGGACCGCTCGCCTACGACCTCGTGTCCCTGGTGCGCGATGCCTACTTGAGCTGGCCCGAAGCGCGGGTGCGCGGTTGGGCGCTGGCCTACCGCGACCGCGCCGTCGCCGCCGGACTGTGCGCGCCGACGGCGGACGACGACTTCCTGCGCGCCTTCGACCTCATGGGCGTGCAGCGCCAGCTCAAGGTGCTCGGTATCTTCGCCCGCCTGTGGCACCGCGACGGCAAGCCGGGTTATCTCAGCGACCTGCCGCGCGTGCTCGCCTACGTCGAGGCGGTCGCCCCGCGACATCCCGAGACCGCGCCGCTCGCCGCGCTGATCGGGCAACTCGACCTGCGCCGCCGGCTGCAGGAGGCCGCACGGCCATGCGCGCGATGATCCTCGCCGCCGGCCGCGGCGAACGCATGCGGCCGCTCACCGACACCCGCCCCAAGCCGCTGCTAGAGGCGGGCGGCGAACCGCTGATCGTGCATCTCCTGCGCCGCCTGATCGCGGCCGGCTACAAGGAGGTCGTGACCAACCTCGCCTACCGCGGCGACATGATCCGCGCAGCGCTGGGCGATGGCGCCGCCTACGGCGTGCACATCGCCTACAGCGACGAGGGCGAGACCGCGCTGGAGACCGGCGGCGGCCTGCGCCGCGCCCTGCCGCTGCTCGGCGACGCGCCGTTTCTCGCGGTCAACGCCGACGTGTGGTGCGACCACCCGCTCTACCCGCACGACCCCGGCGACGACCTCGCCCATCTGGTGCTGGTCGACAATCCGCCGCAGCATCCCGGCGGCGACTTCCATCTGCAGGGCGACCGCGTCGACGACACCGGCGAAGCCCGCCTGACCTTCTCGGGCATCGGCTACTACCGCCCCGAACTCTTCGCCGGCACCCCCGACGGCGCCTTCCCGCTCGCTCCGCTGCTGCGTCGCGCCATGGCCGCCGGTCGCGTCGGCGGAGAGCACCACCGCGGGCTGTGGCTGGACATTGGCACCCCCGAGCGACTGACCGACCTCGACGCGCACCTGCGCGCAACCCCCACTTCCGGAGCCTGACCATGCCCCTGGACCCCGCACGCGTACGCGCCACCTTCGATTTCGACGCCGAAACCCTCGCCGGACTGCGGCGCGACTGGCTGGCCCTGCTCGACCTCAGCGTCTTCGGTGAGGTGAAGTCGAGCAAGATCGGCGCGATCGACCGCCTGCGCCGTCGGCTGCTGGAGATCGGCGAAGGACTCCGCTCGCTGATCAACGACCGCAGCTGGATTCCGCAGCCGCGCGAGCAGATCAAGGGCGCGATGGGCGCCAGCGTGAAACTGCGCGACGCCCTGCTCGGACTGGAACGGGCGGCGCAGAGCGTCGACGGCGGAGCCGATTTCGCCCGTTTCGAACGCGAACTGCTCGATTTCCGCCAGCGCCTGCTCAAGCTGATCGAGAATCACGAAAACGCCTGGGCCTCGCTGCTGGAAGAACTCTACGCCGAAGACGAAGACGAAGACGAAGAGTAAACCCCGCGTGTCGGTCCGTTGACGCCTTGCGTCGCAAAAAAACGACAGTTGTGCAGTCATGTGCGCCGCATGCATGATGAACATGCAGCGGCCGCATACCTTCGGGGCGCTGCGAAATTTCAATCCTTGGAGTTTTTTCAATGTCGAAACGTACGCTGCCACACGCTCTGAGCCATTGCCGCGGGATTGCCCTCGGCGTCGGCCTTCTCCTCCCTCTGTCAGCCTTTGCGGGCTCCGGATACCCAGGTTACTTGACCAACAGCGCCGGGGTATTGGTGCGTTCCGGCAACGGTTACTGCGTACACACGGGCAACTGGACGTCAGCCGACGCGATCGCCGCGTGCGACCCCGATCTGATGCCGAAGCCGAAACCTGCCCCGGTTGCGGCGCCCAAACCCGTACAGGCCCCGGCACCCGCGCCGATGGCTCCGCCGCCCCCGCCTCCGGCACCCAAGATCATCACCCTGAACGAACAGGCTGCGGGCAAGGCGCATCTCGGCTTCAACAAGTACATGATCACCCCGGGACAGGAGCATCTGCTGGACATGCAGTTCAAGCATATCGACCCGAAGACGGTGGAACGTGTTGATGTTACCGGCTACACCGACCGCATCGGCAGCAAGGCGTACAACATGAAGCTGTCGGAAAAACGTGCCCAGTCGGTTGCAGGCTATATCGAGCAGCATTACATGATCCCGGCCAGCAAGATGACCGTGACCGGCAAGGGCCCCGCCGATCCCGTCGTGAGCTGCAAGGGTGTCAAGGGCAAGGCTGCACTGATCAAATGCCTGGCACCGAACCGCCGCGTGACCGTGGCGATCTCCTGGACGCGTCAGGTGACGCAACCGGTTGCACCACAGCAATAAGCCGCCTCACAGACCGGAGTCTTCTCCGGTTCGCTCAACCGCCTGCGCGCCATGCGCGCAGGCGGTACCAGAACAGCCCCACCACCTCGTGCATCACCTCGGCCATCGTGGTCAAAGCACGCGTCTGCGGTATCCACCCCAATATTCCGCGTTGCGCCCAACCGCGGTTGACGAAACCCACCGGAGCCGGCACCGGATCCAGGCCGGCATGGCGGAACGCCCACAGGGCTCGCGGCATGTGCCAGGCCTGGGTCACCAGCAGCACGCGGGTGATGCCCAGCGGCTTGAGGATCTTCGCGCTCTCGCGCGCGTTGCCCCAGGTGCTGCGACTACGGGTATCCTCCCAGTGCGCCGCCAGGTGAAATTCGTCGGATAGCACCTGCGCCATCAATTGCGCCTCGCTGTAGCGCTCGCCGAACCAGTCGCGGCCCCCACTGACCAGGATCGGCAGATGGCTGCGTCGGGCCAACCAGGCGGCATAGCGTACCCGTTGCAGGGTCAGCAGGGTGACGGTGTCGCCGTCGCCATAGGCGGGCGCAGGGCGGCTGCCGCCGCCGATCACCACGATCGCCTGGGCCGATGCGGGCACGGCCTGCAGTGGAGGATTGCGTGCCTCCCATGCGGATGCCAGCGGGTAAACGATGGCCGGGGTACTACAGGCGTAGACCAGCGCGAAGCCAGTCGCGGTGAGCGCCATACCCGCATGTCGCCTATGCATCGCCCACAGCAGCAGTCCTGCACCTAGCAATAACAAGGGCCCTGCCGGCGGCAGGAACAGCAGTTCCAGCAACGTTCTAGACCACACCGTCACGGCTCCTCGGGTAGGCGTCGGCAAGCCATTCGGCCAGATCGCCAGCGTGCATGACCGTAGCCACGAAATAACCCTGCAAACCGGGACAACCGAGTTCGCGCAGACAATCGCGCTGGGCTGCGTTTTCCACGCCCTCGGCGATCACGTCGATGCCGAGTTCCCGTCCTAGCTGAAGCACTGTCTTGACGGCCGCCAAACTGCGCGCATCACCGGGTAGCTGCTGTACGAAACTCTTGTCGATCTTGACCGCATCCACGCCGACCTGACTCAGATAGTGCAGGCGCGCATAACCACGCCCCCAGTCGTCCAGGATCAGGCGGTGTCCGTGTCGGCGCAGCGCGGCAAGCACCTGATGCTGCGCCGGCGAATCGTCGAGCAGCACGTTTTCCAGAATCTCGAAGGACAGGCGTGCACGGTTGCGCAAACCGCTGCGCTCGATCGCGGATGCGACACGTGCTGGATAGGTCTGATCCGAGCAGTGCGCGGCGGATAGATTGATCGCGATCCAACCTGTTTCCAGTCCCAGGCGTTCCCATTCATGGATCTGGCGCAGCACGGCATCGAGCACCCAGTTATCAACTTCCCGCATCATGCCCACCGCCTCCGCGGTCGGCATGAACTGGTCGGCGACGAGCAGGCCGAGTGTGGGGTGGCGCCAGCGGATCAGGGCTTCCGCACCCAACAGACGGCCGTCATCGCAGGCCAGCACCGGCTGGTAATGCATCTCCAACTGATCCTGCGCGACCAGCGCCGCGCGCAGATCGCGTTCGATGCTCAATTGCTGTTCGGCGCGTTCGCGCATCCAGCCCTCGAATACCACGCAGCGATTGCGCCCACCTGTCTTGGCATGACGCAGCGCACGGTCCACGTTCTGCCGCAGCACCTCGATACAGTCGCCGTCGTCCGGGAACAGCGTCGCGGCAACGCTCGCGGTCACCCGAATCTCGGCGCCGTCGGCCGCATAGGGTCGGCTGCCCAGCACCTCGACGAGCCGTTCGCCCAGGCTGCCTACCGCGCCACGCTCCGTATCGTAGGTGATCACCGCAAATTCGTCGCCGCCGATGCGCGCAACCAGTTCGCCGTGGTGTGCCAGCCCCTGAAGACGCCTCGCGACAGCTTGTAAGAGGCGGTCGCCGATGCTGTGTCCCTGAGCATCGTTGATGCGTTTGAAATGATCGATATCGATGAACAACAAGCCGATCCGGGTTCCGCGCGCAAACAGGCCACGGAGGTATTCGTCGACACGGTGCCGGTTGGCCAACCCGGTCAAGGCGTCGTGGTATGCAAGGTGCCTGACCTGGCGCTCGAGTTCGCGCTGCTCGCCAACGTCCTGGAATACGGCGACGTAGTACGCCTCGGCCGACGCATCGCCGGTCACGCTGGCGACCGATCCGGCCAGCGGACGCACTTCTCCGTCGTTGACGCTCAGCCAGGTTTCCCCACGCCAGCGACCATGAGCCTGCAAAGCGCGTGTCATCGAACGCAGGGTGGTGCGGCGTCGCGAAGCGGGCAGCAATAAGTAGGCTCGCTGTCCCAGCAGGGCCCCGGGAAGCGAGCCCGAGATGCGATCGAAGGCGGGGTTGGAAGACACGATGCGCCAGCGCCGGTCGAGCACCACGATGGCGTCCGCCGAACTTTGTACCGCACGCCGATTCAGTTCCAGACTCAGATCGCGCTCCGCATTCTCCATCGCATAGGCGATGTCGTGGCGTATGCCTTCGAACAGATCGAGAAACCGCGGATCGTCGAGGTAGCTCGGCGGCAACCGTACCATCAAAACGGCGACGCCTTCACGGCCGCGGCACAGCGTGAACGCCGCATCCGGCGGCGCACTGGCGGACCCCGACGGCTTCGCGGCGCCGGGCTCGTCCAGGGCGCGGCGCGCCAGATCGACGGCCCAACCGCCGACCAGCCGGGCACCCGGGGCCATGCCGGGCGGCACGTCCCCGCTGACGGCCTGCACGTGCAACTCGCCCGCTTCCGGACGCCACAGACCGATACAGGCGACGCCCATGCGCATTTCATCGACCAGCAGCTTGCAGGTATCCCGCCACAGCGTATCGAGGTCGGTGCGCCGGGCGATGAGCTGGTTGATCGCACTGATCGCGCGATCATATCGCGTCAATCTGAGCAGGTACCGCTCGGTCTGGTTGGCGCGCGCCGCCTCGGCGCGTGCGCGCACCCCGAGACGCACGAAGAAATACAGCAGCGGCAACCCGACCAGCGTGGTAGCTACCGCCGTGGTGACGTAGACGGCATCCGGCAGATAGCCGGTCAGGGTAATGAAGACGAACGGTGCGATCAGCTCGGCGCCGATCAGGGCCGCCGCGAAGCCGAACAGGATCAGCCAGCTTCCCGGCAACCCGGCGGCCATGGCGGCCATGGCGGCCGGATCTGCCGTAACCCGCTGGCCAACGTCCGTTGTCGAATCGACATCGGGCGCGGTGTCGACCCCCACCGGCGGATTCACTTCAAAGCACGCCGCTGGCCTGCTGATCGGCATGGTAGGAGGAACGTACCAGCGGGCCGCTTGCCACATGCGTGAAGCCCATCGCTTCGCCGACCTCGCGCAGGGCTTCGAACTCGGCTGGCGGCACGAAGCGCTCGACCGGGAGATGATGGCGTGAGGGCTGCAGGTACTGGCCCAGCGTCAGCATGTCGGCACCGTGCGCACGCAGATCGCGCATCACGGCCTCCACCTCCTCGCGGGTCTCGCCGAGGCCGAGCATCAGGCCGGATTTGGTCGGCACCTCGGGGTGCAGCGCCTTGAAGCGCTCGATCAGGGTCAGCGACCACTGGTAGTCGGCGCCCGGGCGTGCCTGGCGGTAGAGCCGAGGCACGGTTTCGAGATTGTGATTGAACACATCGGGCGGCGCCGCGGCGAGCGCCTCCAGGGCGACCTCCAGGCGACCGCGGAAATCCGGCACCAGCACCTCGATGCGCAGCATCGGGTTGAGCGCGCGCGCCTGCGCGATGCAGGCGGCAAAATGCCCGGCCCCGCCGTCGCGCAGGTCGTCGCGGTCGACCGAGGTGATCACCACGTAGGACAAGCCCATGGCGCGGATGGTCTGCGCCAGATGCTCGGGCTCCTCCGCATCCAGCGGATTTGGACGGCCGTGCGCCACGTCGCAGAACGGGCAGCGGCGGGTGCAGATGTCGCCCATGATCATGAAGGTTGCGGTGCCGTGGCCGAAACACTCGCCCAGGTTCGGGCAGGCAGCCTCCTCGCACACGGTATGCAGCGCGTTCTCGCGCAGGATGCGCTTGAGGCGCTCCACCTGCGGGCCGCCGGGCACCTTGACGCGGATCCACTCGGGCTTGCGCGGCGGGCGCTCGGTGGGGGCGATCTTGACCGGGATGCGGGCCATTTTCTCGGCGCCGCGCTGCTTGTGGCCGCGCGCCGGGCCCTGTCTGGCGATATCCGTCATGTGCCGTATTCCGTTCCGATGTCGGTGATTGCGGAGGGCGCAGTGTAACCCAGTCGTCGGGCCAGCCGCTCGCTCAGGGCATGCCCCGCGGCCCACACATCGAGTTCGATGCCGAAGTCGGCCAAGCGGGCCACCTCGAGCCCCTGATAACCGCAGGGATTGATGCGCGCGAAGGGCGCGGGATCGAGGTCCACGTTGAGCGCCAACCCATGATAAGTACAGCCGTGACGCACGCGCAGGCCGAGCGCGGCGATCTTGCGGCCACCCACATAGACGCCGGGGGCGTCGCGGCGACCGGCGGCTTCCACGCCGTAGCCGGCCAGCAGGTCGACCACCGCCAGTTCCAGGTTCTCCACCAGCACACGCACGCCGAAGCGCAGGCGGCGCAGGTCGAGCAGGGTGTAGACCACCACCTGCCCGAGTCCGTGGTAGGTCACCTGACCGCCGCGGTCGCTCTGCACCACCGGGATGTCGCCCGGGTCGAGCAGGTGCTCGGGACGGCCGGCCTGCCCCTGAGTGAACACCGGCGGGTGCTCGACGATCCAGAATTCGTCGGGACTCGCGGCATCGCGGGCGTCGGTGTAGTCGCGCATCGACTGCCACACGGAGGCATAGTCGCGCCGCCCCAGGTAGTGCACGCGCAGTTCGGGCACGGCTACAGCGCCATGGTGACCAGTTCGCAGCCGGTCAGCGCGCGGTAGATGGCGTCGAGCTGGGCCCGGTCGGTGGCCTCGATGGTCACCGTGAGACTGAGGTAGTTGCCGCCGCGGCTGAGGTTCTCGCGCACCGCCTCGTCCGTCACTTCAGGCGCGTGCTCGCGGATAAGCTCGACCACACGCACGCGGAATTCGGGATGGGACGGGCCGAAGACCTTGATCGGGAAGCTGCAGGGAAATTCGAACAACGCCTCTGCGTCGTCGCCAGGGGGTTGCGTGCTCACGGACACTCCTCGCCGCTGCGCAGAGCGGCCTTGCATGCGCGATACCAGTCGGCCATCCGCCGCCACACCGGCCCCGGACGGCCGTCGCCGACCGCGACGCCGTCGAGACGCGTGACCGCAGTGACCTCGCGGGTCGAGCTGGTCAGCCAGATCTCGTCGGCGCAACGCAGCTCGGCCTCGGCGATGTCCCGCTCGACCCACGGCCGGCCGTGGCTCTGCGCGAGTTCGAGCACCAGATCGCGGGTCACGCCGGGCAGCAGCGCCGGTCCCTTGGGCGGCGTCGCCAGGATGCCGTCCGCGACGATGAACAGACTGCTCGCGCTGCCTTCCAGGGCGAGCCCGTCGCGTACCAGGATGGCCTCGTCGTCGCCGGCGTCCAGCGCCGCCTGACGCAACAGCACGTTGGGCAGCAGGGTGATCGCCTTGATGTCGCAGCGCGCCCAGCGGATGTCGGCCATAACCCGAGCCGAGGCACCCCGTTCCAGCCGCTCGCGCGGCGGCGGATGCAGCGGCGAGGCCATCGCGAATACCGTCGGACGCACCTCGGGCGGTGGGAATCCGTGGTCGCGCTTGACGTCGGCACCGCGGGTCACCTGCAGGTACACGCTGCAGTCGCCGGGGCCAGCCTCATCGACCAGGGTCTGCAGTACACGCTTCCAACCCTCGCGGTCGTGAGGGTTCCCGATGCGTACCGCAGCAAGGCTCGCGCCGAGGCGGTCGAGATGCGCATCGAGGCGGAAAAGGTGCCCGCCATAGGCGGGAATCACCTCATACACACCGTCGCCGAACAGAAAGCCGCGGTCGAGCACCGGCACGCAGGCCTCGGCCAGCGGCAGAAATTGCCCATTGAGATAGACGCGGCTCATTGGCGCAGCTTCCACCCTATTTGTGTGCGAACCACTTGAGCACGACATCGCGCACGCGCTGCCACAGATTGCCGCGCGGGTCGGCCTCAAGCGCCACCAGCGGCACCTGGGTGACGGTCTTGCCGGCCAGGGTGACCTTCACGTCGCCCACCGTCTGCCCCTGGGCAACCGGCGCCTGCAGGGACGGGTCGAGCGACATGACCGCCTTGAGGTTGTGGTACTGGCCGGAGGGTACGGTCACGTACAGATCCTGGGCCAATCCAAGCTTGACGTGTTCATGCGCACCACCCCAGACCCGCACTGTGTTCAGTGCCTGTCCGGCGCTGTAGAGCTTGTGCGTGGCAAAGAAACGGAAACCGTAGTTAAGCAGTGCTTCGGAGACCCGGGCGAGGTTGATGTAATTCTGCTCGCTACTGGCCTTGGGCAGGTTCACGCCCATCACCACCGCGATCAGACGCGTGCCGTTGCGCTCGGCCGAGGAGGCGAGGATGTAGCCGGCTTCGCTGGTGTAGCCGGTCTTGAGGCCGTCCACGCTGGGGTCGCGCCACAGCAGCTTGTTGTAGTTGTACTGCTTGATGTTGTTCCAGGTGAACGACTTCTCGGCGAAATAGTGATAGTACTCGGGGAATTGGGCAATGATGGCGCGCGAGAGCTTGGCGAGGTCCATGGCCGAGGTGTAGAGGTCCGGCTTGGGCAGGCCGTTCACGTCCGAATAATGGGTATCGGTCAGGCCCAGCTGCTTGGCATAGGCGTTCATCAGCGACACGAAGGCCCCAGTGGTACCGGCCACACCCTGCGCCAGCGCGACTGCCGCATCGTTGCCCGACGGGATGAGCAGGCCTTGCAGCAGATCGTTGACGGTCACCGACGAACCGGGGTTCAGGAACATGCGCGATCCGCCCTGGCGCCAGGCCTTGTCACTGACATGGAATTTGGTATCGAGCTTAATGCGCCCGGCCTTGAGGTCCTGGAACACCACGTAGGCGGTCATCAGCTTGGTCGTGCTCGCCGGCGCACGGCGCTCGTCGGGGTCCTTTTCGGCAAGAATCTGCCCCGTGCGGTAGTCCATCAGCACATAGGATTTGGCACCGATGGGCGACATCGGCGGCACCGGAACCGGCAGCGGCGCTGGTGTTGCGGCGAAAACAGGCAGAGAGAACAGGCAGGCGGCCAGGACAATCAACGAGCGAAAAGCTAGGCGCATATCAACGGACCTTGGAAGGGTGGAAGGGGGATGTGCTTCGGGGGTTGCGATTCTAACCCCGGTGTCACGAATGCGAAACGCCGGCACGGCATCACTCCACGCCGACCTGGAAGTGCTGGATGCCCAACGCGCTCATGCGCGCGGCAGTGGCGTCGGCATCAGCCACGCTCGCAATCGGTCCAAGGCGCACGAAATACAGCGTCTGACTGGGGCCGACCTGACCGGGCTGGATCACCATCGGACCGAAGCCACGTAGCGCCAACTTGGCCTGGTAGCGCTTGGCATTGGCCAACTGGCCGAAGGCGCCGACCTGGATGTAGATATGCGGCGTCGGCCCGCCGTGAGCGGCATCCAGCGGCGGCGGGGGGTTGGCAGCCGGATTGTGCGGGTTGATCGCCTGCACCTCGACCAGGGCTGTACCCGGGCCGATCATGCCCAGTCGGCTCGCTGCCGTATAGGACAGGTCGATGATGCGGTTGGCGACGAAAGGGCCACGGTCGTTGATCTCGACTCTCACCTTCTTGCCATTTTCGAGATTGGTCACCCGCACCCAGGTGCCGAGCGGCAGCACCTTGCTCGCGGCGGTCAGGGCATACATGTTGTAGGGCACCCCGCTCGCGGTGAGCTTGCCGTGAAAATTGGGACCGTACCACGAGGCGATGCCCCGCTGGGCATAGTCGTGTGCCGTCGGCAGCACGTAGTAGCGCTTGCCGAATACCACGTAGGACTGCCCGGCACCGCTGGGTGCCGGCCCCGATGGAGGCGGAGGCAGGGTGGCGCAGGCGGACAGCAGCAGTGCGAGGCCGGCGGCGAGTGCACCACGCAGCAGACCGAAACGGATCATGAGCCGTGCCGGTTGGCGACCTCCGTCGCCTTCGCGTGTTCATAGGCGTCGCGAATCGCCTCGCTGAGCTGATATACCGCCATCGCATAGAGGGCGCTCGCGTTGTAGCGGGTGATCACGTAAAAGTTCTGCCCGGTCACCCAGTACTCCGGATCGGTCCGGGTCTGCAGGCTGATCAGTGCGTAGCGATGATCCTTCGGCAGGGCATGCGCCGGGCGCACGCCGGCAGCGGCCAGCGCCTTGGACGACAGGCTCGGGCGCACGCCGGCGTCCAGCGCGGCCTTGGGCGTGCCGCCGACCCGGGCACGGGCTGCGACGAAACCGTCGGCACGCCAGCCGTGCCTGGCCAGATAGTTGCCAATACTGCCGATGGCGTCGACCGGATCGTTCCACAGGTCGCGACCGCCGTTACCGTCGAAATCCACCGCGTAGGCCCGGTAGCTGCCCGGCATGAACTGGCCCTGCCCCATCGCCCCGGCGTAGGACCCCTTGGGCTTGAGCGGATCGATGCCCTCGTCGCGCGCCAGCAGCAGGAACTGCGCCAGTTGCTGGCGGAAGAAGTCGGCCCGCGGCGGGTAGTCGAAACCCAGCGTGGCAAGGGTCGAGAAGACCGGGAAGGTGCCCATGTGCCGACCGTAATAGCTTTCCACGCCGATGATCGCCGTGATCACCTGCGGCGGCACGCCGTAGGCGCGCTGCGCGCGTGCCAGTGCCGCCTGGTGCTTGCGCCAGAAAACGACGCCTTCGCGGATACGCTGTTCGGTCAGGAAGATCGGGCGGTAACGGTACCAGGGCAGCGACTCGGCCGGGCGCTGCATGGCCGAGATCACCGCCGGCAGCGGCTGCGCGTCGGCGAACAGGCGTTCCAGATAGGCCTTGTCGAACTTGTCCTGCTTGACCATTTGCTGGATGAAGGCCTGCACCTGGGGACGGTGCGCGAATGTGTCGTCGGCGGCCCGGGCTGCGGGCAGACAGACGGCTAGCAGGGTGAGCAACGCAGCCAGCCGGCGGCCGGGGCGCCGGCTGGCCGGAACAGGGGATAAGCAGTTCAATGGGCCACCAGTCTGCGGTGCGAATGAATGCCCATGAGCATACCGAAAGCCGCCATGATGGTCACCATCGAGGTGCCGCCATAGCTCACCAGCGGCAACGGCACGCCCACCACCGGCAACAGTCCAATGACCATGCCCACGTTCACGAACACGTAAACCGAAAACATCATGCTCAGGCTTCCGGCAACCAGCCGCGAGTAGGTGTCCTGCGCACGCAGGGCGATATCCAGCCCGCGCAGCACGATGAAGACGTACAGGGCGAGCAGGATCAGCGCACCGATCAGGCCGAACTCCTCGCCGAATACCGAGAAGATGAAATCGGTCGAGCGCTCGGGCAGGAAATCGAGCTGAGCCTGGGTGCCGTTGAGCCAGCCCGTGCCGTAAACCCCGCCCGAACCCACCGCGATCATCGACTGGATGATGTGGTAGCCGGCACCCAGGGGATCCCGCTCAGGGTCGAGGAAGGTGAGCACGCGTTCGCGCTGGTAGCCATGCATGAAATGCCACAGCACCGGCAGCGATCCCAGCCCGAGCACGGCGAAGACAGCCATGGTGCGATAGCTCAGTCCAGCGAAGAAGATCACGAACAGACCGACCATGCCGACCAGCAGGGCGGTGCCCAGATCGGGCTCCTTGGCGATCAGCAGCACCGGCAACAGCACGATCGCACCCGCGATGACCAGCTGCTTGCCGGTAGGCGGCAGCGGGCGCTCGGCGAAGTACCAGGCGAGCATCATCGGCACCGCGAGCTTCATGATTTCCGAGGGTTGGAAGCGCATGAAGCCAAGATCCAGCCAGCGCCGCGCACCCATACCGACCTGCCCGAACAGCAGCACGCCGAGCAACAGCAGCAGTCCAGCGAAATAGAGCCAGGGCGCCCACTGACGCAGGCGTGCCACGGGTACCTGTGCCACCAGGGCCATGACGCCTAGCGCCAGCAGCAGGCGGGTTGACTGGCGCGCGACCATGTCCGCGTTCTGCCCGCTCGCGCTGTACAGAATGAACAGGCCGGTAGCGATCAGCGCAAGCAGGGCCAGCAGCAGCATCGAATCCACATGCAGGCGTCGCAGCCAATAGGCGATGCCGCTGTCCATCGTATCCTGCCTCATGAGGGCGCTCCCGCCTGGCGCGGCTGGGTGGGCTGCAGATCGAGCTGTGCCGGCAGGTCCGGCTTGAGTACCAGGCGGCCGTTGCGCCTTTCGGTATTGTGCTCGAGGTAATAGGCAAGCATGCGTCGGGCCACCGGGGCCGCGCTCACGTCGCCGCCGCCGCCGTGTTCCACCACCACTGCCACTGCGATCAGCGGATGATCGGCGGGGGCGAAGGCGATGAACAGCCCATTGTCGCGCAGGCGATAGGGAATCGTGGCCTCGGACGAGTTGTCCGAGTGAATGTGCGAGGTCACCTGCGCCGTACCGGTCTTGCCCGCAACCACGTAGTCGAAACCGCGGAATTGGCGATAGGCGGTGCCGTCCGGGCGCTGGGTCACGTTGCGCATGCCACGCAGCACCGCCTGCCAGTAACTCTGCCGTACCTGCACCGGCTGCAGCGCGTCGGCGGGACGTTCACTCACCTTGCCGCTGATCGGGTCACGCACCGCGCGCAGCAGGCGGGGGCGGAACCGTTCGCCACGCATGGACAGGGCGGCCGTGGCGTCGGCCAGCTGCAGCGGCGTGGCCAGGACGAAGCCCTGGCCGATGCCGGCCACCACGGTGTTGCCCGGATACCAGACCTCGTTGCGCGCGCGGCGCTTCCAGGCCGGCGTTGGCAACAGCCCGCCCATCTCGCCAGTGGTGTCGATGTCGGTGGCGCTGCCGAAACCGAAGCGCGACAGGAAGCCGTGCATGCGCTCGATGCCGAGCTGGAAGGCCAGACGGTAGAAGTACACGTCGACCGATTGGGTGATCGCCTTGGACACGTCGGTCATGCCGTGACCGTAGCGGTTCCAGTCTCGATATTTGCGCTGCGCGGGGTCGCCCGGTATCTGCCAGTACGGGCCGCAGTAAATCTGTTGATCCGCGGTCACCACGCCGTTGGCGAGCCCGGCCAGGGCCATGAACGGCTTGATCGTCGAACCCGGCGGATACTGCCCGGCCAGCGCCCGGTTGAACAACGGCCGCCACGCGTTCTTGCGCAATTCGGCGTAGCGCTTACTGGAAATGCCGTCGACGAACCAATTCGGGTCGTAGCTGGGCGCGCTGACCAGGGCGAGCACGTCACCGTTGCGCGGATCGATGGCCACGGCCGCGCCCTCGCGCCCGGCCAGCGCCTCCTCGGCCACCTGCTGCAGACCGGCATCCAGACTCAGGATGAGGTCGTCGCCCGGCACCGGCGGCTGATGCGAAAGCACGCGAATCTGCCGCCCCTTGGCGTTGACCTCGATCTGGTCGTAACCCACCCGGCCGTGCAGACGCTCCTGATAGAACGCCTCGACTCCGGTCTTGCCGTAATGGGTGGTGCCTGCGTAGTTCTGCCCGTCGACGTGCTGCAGCTCGGCGGCGTCGATGCGCCCGACGTAACCCACCGCGTCGACCATGGCGCCGCCGAAGGGGTAGTAGCGGCGCAACCGCGCCTTGATGTCGACGCCGGGGAAGCGGTAGCGCTGCACCGCGAAGCGCGCCACCTCCTCCGGCGTCAGATCGAAGCGCAGCGGCACCGTCTGGAACGGCCACTTGCGCCGCAGGGCCTGCTTGAAGCGTCGGATGTCATCCGGGGTGAGCGCCACCACCGACTTGAGCGCTTCCAGCGTGCCTGCCATGTCCGGCACTTGCTCGGGGGTGACGTCGAGGCTGTACGAGGGCACGTTCTCGGCCAGCAGCACGCCGTGCCGGTCGTAGATCAGCCCACGCGGTGGCGGCACCGCCGCAATATGCACGCGGTTGTCGTGCGACATGGCGGCATAGTGCTCATGGTCGATCACCTGCAGATAGATCAGGCGCGCGACCATCACCGCATACAGGGCGACGACCGCCAGCCCCATCACGATGGCCCGCCATGCGAACTGCCGCCTTTCCTGACGCGGATCCCTCAGGGATTGCCGACGCGACACGCCTCCCCCCGGCTCACGCCCGCCTCAGCCCTGGGCGCGCGCGGCGCTGGCGAGAATCTCGGCGCGTGCCGCATCGATACCCTCGATGCCGTCCACCTTGACCCACTTGCCGGCCTCTAGGGCCTTGTACTGTTCAAAGAAGTGCCGGATCTGGCCGAGCAGGAATTCGGGCAGGTCCTCGGGTGACTTGACGTGCGCGTAGCCGGGATAGAGCTTGTTCACCGGTACCGCGATGATCTTCGCATCCGGGCCCTTCTCGTCGGTCATCTGCAGCATGCCCACAGGTCGGCAGCGGATCACGCTGCCCGCGTACAGCGGAATCGGCGTGACCACGAGCACGTCCACCGGGTCGCCGTCCTCGGACAGGGTGTGCGGCACGAAACCGTAATTGCACGGATAGACCATCGACGTGCCCATGAAGCGGTCGACCATCAGCGCGCCGCTGTCCTTGTCGAGTTCGTATTTGACCGGCGGCGCGAGCGCGGGGATTTCGATGACCACGTTGAAGTCGTCGGGCAAGGCCTCTCCGGCCGGCAGCTTGGCGAGATTCATGATTGTCCTCAAGGCAAGGGGTGACGAATGACGGGGATTGGCCAAAGCGGCGTCCGTGGCGCCCGCCGCAGCCGCTCCCCACGACTCGGCGCATTATACTCCCCGCCGCTTGCTTGCGCGCCCTGCGGCCAGCCGGTATAAGTTGCGCCCACCATCCACGATTGAAACGGCAGAGGCGCGACATGAGGATCGTACTCCTGGGGGCTCCCGGATCCGGCAAGGGCACGCAGGGCCAGAGGCTGGTCGAGCGCTACAACATCCCGCAGGTTTCGACCGGCGACCTGCTGCGCGCCGCCGTACGCGACGGCAGCAAGCTGGGACACGAGGCCAAGGGCTACATGGATGCCGGCCAACTGGTGCCCGACAGCGTCGTGCTGGGCATGATCCGCGAGCGCCTGGCGCGGCCGGATGCGGCCCAGGGCTACATCCTCGACGGCTTCCCGCGCAACCAGACCCAGGCGGTGGCCCTGGACGAAATGCTGGCCGACGCCGACCTGCCGCTCGACCTCGCCCTGCTCATCGACGTCGACATACCGACCCTCAAGCAACGCCTGCTGGGCCGGCTGACTTGCAAGAGCTGCGGCGCGGTGTTCAACAGCTTCACCTCGCCGCCGCGTCGCAGCGGCGTGTGCGACCTGTGCGGCGGCGAGCTGGCGCACCGCGCCGACGACAATGAGGAAACCATCGACAAGCGGCTCGGGGTGTACGAGGCCCAGACCACGCCGCTGATCGAATACTACGCACGCGACAACCGCCTGCGGCGCATCGCTGGCGTCGGCGACGTCGACACCATCTTCGCCGCCATCATCGCCGATATCGACGCCAAGCTGTCCCAGCAGCCGGCCCGCTAGCGCGATGCGGTCCCGGCGTCACGGACACGCCGCAGCGCTCCGGTGCGGCTGAGGCTTCTAGCCGCGGGGTGCGTGGGGGTGCTGCTGGCGCGCGCCGCGGTGGCCGCGGACGTGCCGCCCCCGGGCGAGTGGGATCTCTGCCCGATTGAAACGCCGCCGGCGGTGCCCCGTTACGGCGACAAGCTGATCCACGTCCTCGCCGACCGCGCCTTCCTCGACCCGCGCGGCGTGTCGCGCCTCGAGGGCCACGTCCAGCTGACCCGTGGCGACCAGACCCTGCTCTCCGAGGCCATGGATTTCGACAACGCCACGCAGCTTGCGGTCTCGCCGGGACCCTTGACCCTTGAAACGCCGGACATGCGCCTCACCGGCGCCAGCGGTCAGTACGACCTCGCCAGGCAGACCGGCACCCTCGACCTGGCAAAATACCGCCTGTTCCCGGCGCATGCGCACGGCCAGGCCGCGCGTATCGACCGCCAGGGCCCCGACCAGACCGCCCTCAGGCAGGCGACCTACAGCACCTGCCCGATCGGCCGCCGCGCCTGGCAGCTGTCCGCCAGCGAGGTGCACCTCGACCAGGCCGACGACGAGGGCACCGCGCGCAACGTGCTGATCCGCTTCAAGGGCGTGCCCATTCTCTACACGCCCTACCTGAGTTTCCCGCTCAGCAACCGGCGCAAGTCCGGTCTGCTGCCGCCGATGATCGGCCAGACCACCAACGCCGGATTCCAGTTCCGCCAGCCAATTTACTGGAACATCGCCCCGCAGGCGGATGCGACCTTCATCCCCGAGCTCTTTTCGACTCGCGGCTTCGGCCTCGGCACCCAGCTACGCTATCTGAGCCCGCACAGTCACAGCGAGCTCAATACCGATTACATCCCCTACGACCGCCAGTTCGGCGGTGCCCGCTACCTGTTCTCGTTCCGCCAGCAGGCCAATCCCGTGCCGCGGGTGTCGACCTACATCGACTACAACCGCGTGTCGGATCCCAATTATTTCAACGACTTCGGCACCACCCTGCAGAATGTCGATACCACGTTCCTCGGCCAGGGCGCCGGCGCGAGCTATGGTGGCGAGGACTGGTCGTTGTCGGCCTTCGCGCAACGCTATCAGGTTCTGGACCCGTCGCTACCTGCATCCGCTGAACCCTATGCCATCCTGCCGCAGGTCAATCTCGACGCCCATCTGCCCTACGCGCCGGACCGTCTGCAGTTCAGCGTGCAGACCCAGTGGGCGCGCTTCACGCGCCAGAACAGCGTCATCGGCAACCGCCTGGACGTCATGCCCAGCCTGCGCCTGCCGCTGAGCGGGCCGGCCTGGTTCCTCACCCCCAAGCTGGCCTACCGTTATACCGCCTACCAGCTGCAGAACCAGGTTCCCGGTGAACCCACCACACCGAGTCGCAGCCTGCCGATTGCGAGCCTCGACAGCGGGTTGTACTTCGAACGCAACGCCGGCGCGCGCACCCTGCAGATCCTCGAACCCCGCCTGTTCTATCTCTATGTGCCCTACCGCGACCAGCAGGCGCTGCCGGTCTTCGACACCACCGTCTTCCCGCTGACCTTCAGCCAGTTGTTCGCAGACAACCGTTTTGTCGGTGCCGACCGCGTGAGCAATGCCGACCAGCTCACCGCAGCCGTCACCACGCGCTTTGTCGACACCGACACCGGCCGGCAGCTGATGAGCGCCAGCCTCGGACAGATCTTCTACTTCCAGCCTCAACAGGTGGCTCTGCCCGGGCAGACGCTGGACACCGCCAAGCGCTCGGACTACGTCAGCCAGCTCAACGTCGCCATCGCCCGCCACTGGTGGACCACCGCCGGCATCAATCTGAACCCGACTACGCATCAGGTCGATACCGGCAGCCTGGTCGCGCAATACCGCCTGACGCAGAACCAACTGGTCAACGTCGGCTATCAGTATTACCGTGGCCAGTACGATCAGGTCAGTCTGTCTCTGGCCTGGCCGCTGAGTCGGCACTGGCAGTTGGCCGGCAGCTGGAGCTACTCCCCGCAGACCCGGCAGATGCTGCAAACATTCGCCGGTTTGCAGTACGACAGCTGCTGCTGGGCGTTCCGTCTGCTCGCCCAGCGCTACCTCACCACCCTCAACGGCAGTTACAATGAGGGCATTTCCTTCGAACTCGTCCTCAAGGGGCTGGGTAATCTCGGCTCCCCGATCGGCACTTATCTACAACGGACCATTCCTGACTATGTACCGCTTGCCTGAAGCATTTCCCCGCCTTTTCGCCGCACTGTTCACCCTCGCCACCGCCTTCGCGCTGATCGCCGCGCCGGTCGTGCAGGCTGCCGATAGCGCCACAACGCCTCAACTCATCGACCGCATCGTCGCGGTGGTCAACGACGGCGTCATCACCCAGCGCCAATTGGATCTGAAAACCGCGGAGGTCAGCCAGCAGCTACAAGCGGCAGGCAACTCGCTGCCCGGCCGGGAGACCTTGGAACATCAGGTTCTCAACCGCATGATCATCGACAAGCTGCAGCTGGAAACGGCCAAGCGAATGGGTATCCATATCGATGACATGACCCTGAACGACACCCTGAACACGATCGCAGGCAACAACAACCTGACACTCAAGCAATTGCACGAGCGCGTGGTCGCCAGCGGCCAGCCGTGGCCGCAGTTCGTTGCCAGCATCCGCGACCGACTCACCATCCAGAAGCTGGAGCAGCGCGAGGTCAACGACCGGGTACACATCACCCACCAGGAGGTGCGCGACTTCCTGGCGCAGCATGCCAACCAGATCGACCCCGGCGTCGACTACCATCTGGCTCAGATCCTGATCCCAATCCCCGGTGCGGCCGACCCCAAGCAGGTCGAGCATGCGCTGAACAAGGCGGAGACGATCCGCAAGCAGGCCGAGAGCGGAACGCCTTTCAGCAAGCTGGCGATCGCCGATTCGGCGGGTCAGAACGCCCTCAAGGGCGGCGACCTCGGCTGGATGACCGCCGATCAGATGCCGACCTATTTCGTGCACACGGTCAACGTCCTGCGCGTGGGTGAAGTCAGCCGACCAATCCGCAGCCCGAGCGGCTACCATCTCGTCAAGCTGCTGGGCACACGCGGCGGCAAGCAGGAGAAGGTCACCGAGTACAAGGTCCGCCAGATCCTGCTAACCCCCAACGCCACCCTGAGCAGTGCGGCGGCCAAAGCCAAGCTCGAGCGCCTGCGCCATGAAATCAAGAACGGCGCCAGCTTCGCCAAGCTCGCTCAGGCCAACTCCATGGACCCTGGCAGCGCGGCCGACGGCGGCGATCTCGGCTGGCTCAACCCGGCGCAACTCGTGCCCGAGTTCACCAAGGTCATGGTAACGCTCAAGGTGGGCCAGCTTAGTCAACCCTTTCACTCGCCCTTCGGCTGGCATCTGATTCAGGTCATGGGCAAGCGTGAGGTGGACAACAGCGAACAGATGGTGCGCGCGCAGGCGCGAAATATCCTGTTCCAGCGCAAGCGCGCCGAAGCGCTGAACATCTGGCTGCGCCGTCTGCGCGACGAGGCCTACGTCGACATCCGCCTGCCCGGCGCGGCTGCGGACAAAACCCCGGGCGCGGCCGCTTCCTGACGCACGTGAACGCCGCGCCAATCGCGATCACGCCCGGGGAACCGGCTGGCATCGGTCCCGACATCGTCGTCCAGCTCGCGTGCGAGCGACCCGCGGACGAGTGGGTCGCGGTCGCCGATCCCGGGCTGCTGACACGCCGAGCCGAACGGCTCGGCATTGCGCTCGACATCCAGTCAGTCGACCCCGACGCGCCGCTCCCACCCGCACGCCAGGGCGCGCTGCGCGTGCTGCCGGTGCCCCTGCGCCGAACTGAAACGCCAGGACGGCTCGACACCGCCAACGCCGAATACGTGCTCGACACCCTGCGCGTGGCGACCGACGGCTGTCTGCGCGGCGAGTTCGCCGCCCTGGTCACAGGCCCCGTGCACAAGGGCGTGATCAACGATGCCGGCGTGCCGTTCAGCGGGCACACCGAATTCCTCGCCGAACGCTGCGGCGGCGCACACCCGGTGATGCTGCTGGCCGCCGGAAGCCTGCGCGTCGCGCTCGTCACCACCCATCTGCCGCTTGCCCAGATCAGCGCTGCGATCACCGCCGAACGCCTGAACCGCGTGCTGCACATCCTCGACGCCGACCTGCGCGTGCGCTTCGGCATCGCTCATCCGCGCATCCTGGTCTGCGGTCTCAACCCCCACGCCGGCGAAGGCGGGCACCTGGGGCGCGAGGAAATTGAGACCATCGCCCCGACCCTGGAAGCGCTGCGCAGCAGGGGCATGCGGCTCGTCGGCCCCTTGCCCGCCGACACCCTGTTCACCCCACGCCATCTGGAACACGCCGATGCGGTACTCGTGATGTACCACGACCAGGGCCTGCCGGTACTCAAGTACGCCGGCTTCGGCCGGGCCGTGAACATCACTCTGGGCCTGCCCATCGTGCGCACCTCGGTCGATCACGGCACCGCCCTCGATCTGGCCTGCAGCGGACGCGCGGAAACCGGCAGCCTGGCCGCTGCCATCGAACTCGCGCTCGAACTCCGCAGGCGGAACGCCGGGCCGTGAGTCACGTCCCGCGCAAGCGCTTCGGTCAGCACTTCCTGCACGACGCCCGTGTCATCGCGCGCATCGCCGATGCGATCGGCCCGCGTGCGGAGGAGGCGCTGGTGGAGATCGGCCCCGGCCAAGGAGCGCTGACCACCGCCCTGCTGGCGCGTATCCCGCGGCTCGACGTGGTCGAACTCGACCGCGACCTGGTGCCGCGCCTGCGCACACGCTTCGGCGACCGGCTGCAGGTTCATGAAGCGGACGCCCTGCGCTTCGACTTCGCCGCACTCGCCCCGCCGCAGGGTCTTCGCGTGGTCGGCAACCTGCCCTACAACATCTCGACCCCGCTGATTTTCCACCTGCTCGAAGCCGCCCCGCACATTCGCGACATGACCTTCCTGCTGCAGCTCGAGGTCGTGCAGCGGCTGGCAGCGGCCCCGGACAGCAAATCCTACGGCCGGCTGTCGGTGATGGTGCAATACCGCTGCCGCGCCGAAGCGCTGTTCGAGGTCGGTCCCGGGGCCTTCACCCCGCCACCGAAGGTCGACTCCGCACTCGTGCGGCTCACCCCCTGGCCAGAGCTGCCGCATCCCGCTGCCGACGAGGCGCTGTTCGCGCGCATCGTCGCGCAGGCCTTTGCCCAGCGCCGCAAGACCCTGGGCCGTGCGCTGCGCGGACTGGCCAACGAGGAAAGCTTCGCGCAGGCGGGCATCGACCCCGTGCGCCGTGCCGAAACGCTCGCGGTCGCCGAATTCGTGCGTCTTGCCGACGCGGCGCGAACTCCGGCCGCCGCCACGGGTCATAATCCCTAGAAATACTAAGGGCCGGCAAACGCTGACCCGGCCCGGTCGGCCATGTATCGACCGGATACACCCAAGGGACTGCTAGACTTGCAGCCACCACCAAAAGGGAGACTCGCAGCATGCCGAATCCCACCCCCCTGCATACCCTCGCCACTGAGCGCGGGCAGAGCATCTGGCTTGACTACATCAGCCGCGACCTGATGACCTCCGGGGACCTGCACCGCATGGTCACGCGCGAGGGTCTGCGCGGCATGACCTCTAACCCGTCCATCTTCGACAAGGCCATTTCCGCGGGCCATATCTACGACGATGCCTTGCTCGCGGAATACCGCCGCGACCCGGAGCAAACGCCGCAGGAACTTTTCTTCAGCCTGGCGGTGGACGACATCTGCGACGCCGCCGACCATTTCGCCGAGGTCTACCGCGACAACGCCCGACACGACGGTTTCGTCAGCCTGGAGGTCTCCCCCGATATCGCCGACGACACCGATGCCACGGTCAACGAGGCGCAGGCACTGCATGCCCGGGTCAACCGCGCCAATCTGATGATCAAGGTACCGGCCACCCGTGCGGGACTACAGGCGATCCGGCATCTCACCGAGGCTGGCATCAGCGTGAACGTCACCCTGCTGTTTTCCGTGCAGCGCTACGTCGACGTGGTCGAGGCCTATCTCGACGGCCTGGAGGCGCGGCTTGCCGAGGGCCTGCCGCTCGACGGCATCAGCTCGGTCGCGAGCTTCTTCATCAGTCGGGTGGATACCCTGCTCGACGGCGAACTCGCTGCCCTCTCCGACCCGGCCGCAAACAGCCTGCTCGGACGCTGCGCCATCGCCAACGCGCAGCTCGCCTATGCCCACTTCATGGACATCGTCGCCAGCCCGCGCTGGCAGGCGCTGGCCGCGGCCGGGGCCAACCCGCAGCGCCTGCTGTGGGCCAGCACCAGCACCAAGAACCCGGACTACCCGCCGCTGCTCTATGTGGACGGACTGATCGGCGCGCAGACGGTAAACACGCTGCCGCCTGCCACCTACGAAGCATTTCTGAAACGCGGCGAGGTGCCGCCTGCCGCACTACCGGGCGACGTCGAAGCCGCACGTGCCGACATCGCGAGCCTGGGCGAGCTCGGCATCGATTTGGAAGCGGCCACCGACCGCCTGGAACGCGACGGCGTAGCCGCCTTCGCCGACGCCTTCCACCACCTGCTCGCCACCATCGAGGAGCGGCTCGAACACATCAAGGCCGAAGCATGAAATCCAACGGCGACTGCCATGTTCTGCCCGACGCGGAACAACTTTACGTCACGGTGACGGAACACCTGCTGCATCTGGCCGACGCGGCCATCGCCGCGCGCGGGCGCTTTCATCTCGCCCTCGCCGGCGGCAACACCCCGCGGCGACTATACGAACGCCTGGCGGCCCTGGATTCCGCAGACTGGGACCGCTGGGAAATCTGGTTCGGCGACGAACGCTGCGTGCCACCGGACCATCCCGACAGCAACTACCGCATGGCGCGCGAGACCCTGCTGGAACATGTCGCCATCCCGCCCGAGCAGGTGCACCCGATCATCCCGCACGCGCGCTTCGAGCCCGAGGCAGCCGCGGCCGACTACGCCGACACAATGAGTGCGCACCTGCCGCTGCGTGCCGGCTGGCCGATCCTCGACGTGGTGCTGCTCGGGCTGGGACCGGACGGGCACACCGCCTCGCTGTTCCCTGGCACAGGCATTCTCGACGTGCAGGACACGCCGGTGGCCGCGGCCTACGTGCCGCGCCTCGGCGCCTGGCGCATCTCGCTGACCCTGCCCGCACTGGCGCACGCACGCCAGCTGATCTTCGTCGCCGAAGGCGCCGGCAAGAGCGAGATTCTCACGCGACTGCTGCGCGGCCCGGCCGCCGGCGAGTCTCCGCTGCCCGCGGAACGCGTCTCCAATCCGCACACCGAGTGGTACCTCGACGCCGCGGCCAGGGGCAGCGCATGAAGCTGCTGGCAGGCGACATCGGCGGCACCAAGACGCTGCTCCGGCTCAGCGAAACCGGCCCGGATCGCCACATGGCCACGCTCCACGAGGCGCGCTACCCCAGCGCCGAGCACGCCGATCTCGCGCCCATCGTGCGCGACTTTCTCGCCCGCGCACCGGATGGGCCGCACAGCATGGCGGCGGCCTGCTTCGCCCTCGCCGGCCCCGTGCAGGACTCCGGCGGCGGCCAGCGCGCACGCCTGACCAACCTGCCCTGGCAACTCGACAGCCATCAGCTCGAACGCGCGCTCGAAATTCCGCGCATCCGCCTGATCAACGATTTTGCTGGTGTCGGCTACAGTATCGGCGCGCTGCCACCCGCCGCGCTGACCACGCTACAGGCCGGACAGCCCGATCCGACCGCGCCCAGCCTCGTCCTCGGCGCCGGCACGGGACTCGGTGTGTGCACCCTCTGCCCGGTACCGGGCGGCGCACCCCGCCTGCTCGCGGCCGAGGCCGGGCACGCCAACTTCTCGCCGGCCGACGAACAGCAATCCCGCCTCGCCAGCATCGTGCGCGAACGCGAAGGACACTGCACGCGTGAGCACCTGCTCTCCGGTATCGGTCTGCAACGCATCTACGAATTCGTCTGCCAAGAGGCGGGGCAGGAGCCGGCTGCGATCCGCGGCGCCGCCGATCCGCCCGCCGCGATCTCGCAACTGGGTCTGACCGGCGACGACCCGCTGGCTGCAGAGGCGCTGGGACTGTTCGTGCGCATCTATGCCGGGCAGGCCGCCGACCTCGCACTCGCGGTACTCCCCTTCGCCGGCGTCTATCTCGCCGGCGGCATCGCGCCCAAGATCCTCGCACGCCTGCGTGAGCCCGACGTGATCACCGCGTTCACCGATCGCCCGCCGATGCGCGCCCTGCTCGAGGCCATGCCGCTGCGCATAGTGCTCGACCAGGCGGCCGGCCTGACCGGCGCCCTGGAATGTGCACGGCGGCTCGCGGATACATTGGAACAGGTATAATGCGCGCATGACTACGCCCCCCGACTACTCCATCGATGTCGACGTCGAAACCGAATACCTGGCAGGCGAATCCGACCCCGCCGGCAACCGGTTCGTGTTCGCCTACACCATCACCATTCTCAACCGTGGCGCCCATCCCGCGCGCCTGCTAACGCGGCACTGGCTGATCACCGACGCCGACGGCACCGTGCAGGAAGTCCGCGGCCCCGGCGTCGTCGGCGAGCATCCCTATCTGCGCCCCGGCGAGGCCTTCCGTTACACCAGCGGCACACAACTGCCCACCGCCGTCGGCAGCATGCGCGGCAGCTATCAGATGATCGCTGACGACGGCACGCGCTTCGACGCCGAGATCAAGCCCTTCGTCCTCGCCGCCCCGCGCACCCTGCACTGACGCGCATGTCGCTGCGCGGCGCCTACACCCTCTGGGCACCGATCTACGACGGCATCCTCGCGGGGACGCATGCCTGGCGCGCGCATAGCCTGGCCCGACTCGGCACCCAGGGCGAGCGCGACGTCGCCCTGCTCGGCGTCGGCACCGGCCTCGACTTCCCACACCTGCCGCCCGGCAATCGCTATCTCGGCATCGACCTCACCCCGGCCATGCTCGACCGCGCACGCCGCCGTGCCGCCTCGCTCGGTCTCGACGTGACCCTGCGGACCGGCGACGTGCAGCAACTCGATCTACCCGACGCCGGCTTCGATGCCGTGGTCCTGCATCTGATCCTGGCCGTGGTGCCCGATCCGAGCGCCTGCCTGCGCGAGGCCGCGCGCATCGCGCGCCCCGGCGCGCGGCTGCTCGTGCTGGACAAGTTTCTGCGCCCCGGCCAGACCGCGCCGCTGCGCCGCCTGATCAATCCGCTGCTGCGCCGCCTGGCGACGCGCACCGACGTGGTGTTCGAGGACGTGCTCGCCGCCGTACCCGAACTGCGGCTGCTGGACGACACGCCCGTGGCCGCTTCCGGCTGGTTCCGCGAAATCACCCTGGAGCGGGTCTAGGGCCTGGCCACGCGATCGAGCAAGATGCTGTTGTGACTGAAAGCCGCCAATCAGGGCGCGAGGAGTGCAGTTTGGTAATGCCAAATAGACGACGATCAACGCGGAGTGACGGCCTTTCAGCCTCAACCCGGAGGGCCGCGCGCCAGCAGCCGCGCAATCGCGTGGCCAGGCCCTAGCCAAGTGGCCGTCTACGCCGTAGGCGACCTGCAAGGTTGCCTCGATCCGCTGCAACGCCTGCTGGAGCAGATCGCCTTCGACCCGACCGCCGACCGGCTCTGGCTGGTGGGCGATCTGGTGAATCGGGGACCGCAATCGCTCGCCACCCTGCGCTTCGTGCATGGCCTGGGCGAGACCGCGGTCAGCGTGCTCGGCAACCACGACCTGCATCTGCTGGCGGTGGCCGAGACCGGACAGGGATTGCGCAGCGGCGACACGCTGCAGGAAATCCTGGATGCACCCGACGCGGGCGAACTGCTCGACTGGCTGCGCCGGCGTCCCCTGCTCCACCACGATGCCGCGCTCGGCTGGAGCATGGTTCACGCCGGCCTGCCGCCACAGTGGGACCTGGCGCTCGCCCGAACCTGCGCCGCTGAGGTCGAACGCGCTCTACGCGAAACGCCCGCCGCACTGTTCGCCGAGATGTACGGGGATCAGCCAGACCTGTGGAGGGACGCACTGCGCGGGGCCGAACGGCTGCGCTTCTGCCTCAACGCCTTCACCCGGATGCGCTACGTCGACGCCGCGGGCCGTCTGGACCATGACTGCAAGGAGACTCCCGCCAACGCGCCTGCCGGGCTGGTGCCCTGGTTCAGGGCGCCCGGACGGCTCAGCGCAGGCGAGCGTATCGTCTGCGGACACTGGTCAACGCTAGGCCTGGTGGACGAAGACGGCGTGGTCGCACTCGACACCGGCTGCGTGTGGGGCGGGAAGCTGAGCGCGGTGCGTCTGGACGCGCCCGCAAGACCGGTGGTCGCGGTCGACTGCCCGCAGGCGCGCCGACCGCGCGGTGGCCGGCGGGACTAAGGGTGTTGCACCCAGTCCCGCCGCTGCTTCTCAGGCCGGAACGCAGGTATTGGAAACGGGGCAGACGTCCGCGCACTGTGCGGTTTCGAAGAAACCGTCGCACTCCGTGCACAGATCCGGGTTGATGTAGAACATCCCGCGTTTCTCGTAGATGGCTTCGTTGGGACAAACCGGTTCGCACATGCCGCAAACCGTGCATTGTGACTCGATGATCTTGTAGGCCATGACTTTCTCTCCATAGGTAGGCGTTGGCTGCAACGACAGCTCTGCAAATCGGATGCCGCCGACCGAAGCCGGATAACATCCTTAAAATTCAATTAGTTAAAAAAACAGGCCGAGTGAGGTTTCCCGACTCACGCCGACTTTGTCGGATTTGCGACAATCCCCGAAGGCGTCATCCCCCCAGCAGATAGGCGTAGCTCTCGCGCAGCAAATCGAGTTCGATCGGCCGCAGGTCGCGCGCATCGAGCAGGTCGACGAAACGTGCCTCGCGCCGCTCGGCCGCGGCGAAAGGCGGATCGACCTCCGTCACCCGCAGCAGCAGCATCTCGAGCGTGCCGCCATCGGGCAGTTGCACCAGACGGCAGAAGTCGGTTTCCGTGCACAGCGATGCCGCCGGCAGATCCAGCCAGCTAGCTGCCGCCTGCGCACAGGCGGCGGGATGGGCTCGCAGCGGCGCATCCTCCGCTTCGCTCAAGGTAGCTCCCTCCGGCAGAGGCGAAAACAGGGTCGCGCCCCAGGGCAGACGCAAAAAGCGCAGGCGCGCACTGGTGGACTGCTTGTGGCAGACCACTAGACGCACCTTGTCGCTCAGCGAATTTTCGTCAGCCTCGGGCGAAACCCCGTCGCACGGCGCTTCCGCTGCATTCATACCTCCGCCAGCGCGGCGCCGATCTCACCCTCGTCCACCGCCGCATGGCTGTGGCAGTTCTTGGGGCAGACCCGCGCGCAGGCTCCGCAGCCGATACAGTCGAGACGGTCCTCGATCGCCATCACCATGGCGCGATCATCATCGTCGTAATCGTCGTCTTCATCGCCGCCGCGTTCCACCAGGGTGAATACGTTGCGCGGGCAGACCTTGAAGCAGCGGCCGCAACCGATGCATTTCTTCTGGTCCAACGTCTGGATGAACTGCGGCGTCCAGGCTTCGCCGCCGCGCGTGGTGCCGTGTACCAGGCTCATGGGGTTTCCTCCTCGGTCGCCTGCGCCGCTTCCAGCCGCGCCACTGCATCACGCCACGCGATGCAGGCCGCATAGGTGGAATCGGCTATGCCGGGCAGCTCCTCATAGCCGGCCGGCAGGCGGTCCTCCACCAGGTCGTGCAGCTGCGAGGCCCACTCGGTGGCGATGCGCTTGCACTTCTTCACATCCTTTTCGAGGCGTTTGAGCTCCTCGGCATCCATCCTTCATCCCTCCTCTCAGAGTCCGGCCACTTCCGAGTACTTGCCCACGATCTCCAGGGCCACGGACAGATACTTGTCGCCCTCGTCCTTGAGCTTGCTCAGGCTGGCAAAACCGAAGCGGTGCACGTCGCGCAGCGGGCGGTCGAGGACCACAAGCTTGCCCACAGTGATCAGCGCGCGGCCGAAGCCCTCGTGCGACAGATGCACCATCGGCACGGCCATCAACCCGCATTCCTTCTCGATCGACACCGCGATGGCGTTGTAGAAGGCCACCACGCGCGACACCGTGACCTCGTCCGGATCGCCCACCACCGGAATCTCGCGCTTGCGCTCGGGGGTCAGAACCAGCGGTGCCAGCAGGCGCTCGGCCGGCCAGTCGTCGCAGGTGCCATAGCTGTCCAGGGCACGGATCTGGCGCACCATTTCCTTGATGAAATCGGTCTCCAGGACCTCGGTATCTGCTTGCAATGCGGCTGTTTCACTCATGACTTCGACTCCACTGCTGGCTCTTGAATGCACGCGTCGCCGCAGCGCGCGTGCCGTGAGGGTGTTTCATTCATCCCAACCTTCCGCGTCCATCTGTTCGAAACGGGTGGGATCGTTGTCGCGCTGCTTGACCGCGGGCACCGTCGGCCAGGGCGTCTCGCCATCGCGCAGCGACTCGCGGATACGCACCAGTTGCTGGGCGATGGAGGTGCCCTTGTCGACCTTGACCGCGCCCACGCCCACGCCAATCAGGCGCTTGAGCGCCGAGCCGCCGACCGCCAGGCAGTAGACCGCGTCGCAGCCGGTCAGCGCGCACAGCTTGTCGTCCAGCTTGTCCTCGTTGCCGTCCTGCGCCAGGCTGCCGAACTCCAGGGCCTCGGCGAGACTGGCCTGGCCGTCCTCGATCTCGTAGATCGCGAACGCCCCGGCCGAACCGAAGTGCTGGTTGACCGTAGCCATGTCGGAGGTGGCGAAGGCGATGCGGTAACGCTTGCCGTTCATGCCTGTCTTCCTTTCAGTGGACGGGTGTACAAGTCTGAGTCGGCGTTGCAGCACCATGCGCGATCTCCGCGTCGCCCGGCTGGGCGTAGATGGACCGGTAAGGGCGAATCTCGTGGTGGCCGTGCTCGGCCAGCAGCAGGTTCGCCAGATCGAACAGAATCTGCCGGGTGCCCTGATAGCCGATCCAGGTGCGCTGGTAGCCGCCCAGATGGTCGTATTGAGGGAACCCGGCGCGCAGCAGCGGCAGGTTCAGACGAAGAGCGGACTCGGCCAGATGCGAGTTGCCGACCAGCACCTCGGCGCCCGCTTCGCGCGCCATGCGCTCCAGATCCTCCAGATCGCCGATCTGTACCACTGCCGGCGACTGGGCCTCCGTCAGCCGCTGCGTGCGCATCGGTGCGACGGCCGCCACGACCTCGGCGCCCATGCCGTTGAGCAGCGCAGTCAGCGCCAGCAGATGGTCGGGATCGGCGGCAATCGCGATGCGACGCAGACCCAGCATGAAGTGGGTATCGAGCATCGCGTCCTGCAGCTGGCGGCGCTGACGCTCCAGGATGTCCGGCACAGAGCGTCCGGAGATTTGCGCCAGCTTGGCCACCAGACGATCGACCGGCTCCAGCCCCATCAGGGTCTCGAAGCGGAAATCCTGCACCCCGGTGCGCTCGCGCAGCAGGTCGGCGGCCTTGTTCATGGAGCCGCCCACGACGATCGTCGCCGCCGCGCGGCTCAACCCGCGGAAGGCGGACACGTCGAGCCCGCCGGTGGTGACCGCGCTGAACGGAGAGTCGCCCAGGTGGCCGTCGAGCGAACCGGACAGATCCGGAATCATCACCGGCTGCAGGCCGAAGGATTCGATCAGCAGCTTGAGAGTCTCGACGTCGCCCGGCGTGAGCAGCGAGCCGGGCAGCACGTTGACCTGGGTCGCCCCTTCGCCGCGCTCCGGCCCCACCTCGTGCACGTCCGGCACCAGCTGCTCTATCATCGCGTGCACGGCGGCCGCATATCCGGACTCCATGCAGCCGGTGAAATCCGGCGTGGGCACCGCGACCACCGCCGTTCCGGCGTGCTCCGGATGGCGCTCGCGGAACACCTTGACCATGCGCCGGATGTCGGCACCCTGGGTTTCCGAAAGGCCGGTGGTGCACAGCCCGATCATCGCGGGGGCGCTTTTCTTGCAGATCGTGTCGAGCGCCTCGACGATGCTCTCGTCGGCACCGAGCACGGTGCTGACCTGATCCATCGCCGTGGTCTGCAGCGGAATCGGCTCGCGGAAGTGGCGCACGAAGAACACCTTGGCGAAGGCCGTGCAGCCCTGCGAGCCGTGCATCAGCGGCATCGCTTGGTTGATCCCGAGAAATGCGAGGCTGGCGCCGATCGGCTGGCTGGATTTCAGCGGGCTGACCGACATCGCCTTCTTGCGCTTGATGATCTCAGCCATTGACCGCCTCCGCGAG
Source organism: Acidihalobacter aeolianus (assembly GCF_001753165.1). Classification (GTDB taxonomy): domain Bacteria; phylum Pseudomonadota; class Gammaproteobacteria; order DSM-5130; family Acidihalobacteraceae; genus Acidihalobacter; species Acidihalobacter aeolianus. The sequence continues at coordinate 935,260 of NZ_CP017448.1, read as the reverse complement.
CGGCTCGGCCGGATGCCACGGCGCGGCGCGGCGCACGGACTCCCACACCGGGGATTCGATGGTCAGCGCGAGCTGACGGGCCAGTTCCACCATGCCGTCGTATCCCGCGTAGGCGAACTCGCGCTCCTGGTTGATGTCGAGAAACGGCACGCGGGCCTTGAGCGCCGTGTACATGTTGCGTCCGCCGGCGATGAGGATGTCGGCGCCGTATTCGCGCACGATGCCGATCAGGTTGGCCGGGCTGCCGTCCTCGATCATCTTGGTCTTCTCGCCCATGATCTCGCGGATGCGTTCCTTGTCCTCTTCCGTGGACTTGTTGGTGCCGGTGGCGACCACGTCCATGCCCAGATCCTTGAGCGCAGAGACCACGGACCAGGATTTCACGCCGCCGGTATAGAGCAGCACACGCTTGCCGTCGAGGTGTTCGCGCCAGGGGTCGAGCGCCGCGACGGTCTTCGCCTCCTCGCGTGCGATCACGGCCTCGGTGCGCGCGATCAGATCCTCGTCGCCGATCACCCGCGCGAAATCGCGCAGTGCCTTCGAGGTATCGTCCACGCCGTACCAGCTGCCCTCGAACCACGGCACCGAATGCTGCTCCTCGAGATAGCGCGCGACGTTGAGCAGCGCCTTCGAGCACACCACCATGGTCACCTCGGCGCGATGCATGGTCTGGATATCGCGGAAGCGCGAGTCGCCGGACAGGGAACCGAGGATGCGCAGACCCAGCTCGTCGAGCAGCGGCGCCACGTGCCAGAACTCGCCGGCGATGTTGTATTCGCCGACCAGATTGATGTCGTGCACACGGATACCCGGCCGCTGTAGCGACTCGGGCACCGGATCGGGCTCGCGCGTGCCGATGACGTGCTTGCAGATCGCATCGCCGGCCAGGCGATTGCCCATGTTCTTGGTGCCGTAGAACCCGGCCGCGTCGACCGGTACCACCGGCACGCCCCAGCGCGCGGCGGCATCCTTGCAGATCGCGCCGACATCATCGCCGGCGACCGCCGGGACGCAGGTGTTGTACACGAACACGGCAGCAGGATCGTATGACTCCACCGCCTGCTTGATCGAATGGAACAGCCGCTTCTCGCCGCGCCCCATGATCACGTCCTGTTCGGTCAGGTCGGTGGTCATGCCCAGGCGGTAGAGCGTCGGCCCGGAGGAACGCGTGCCGCGGTTGTCCCACGAATTGCCGGCGCAGGCGATGGGACCGTGGACGATATGTGCCACGTCGGCGATCGGCAGCAGCGCGATCTGCGCGCCGTCGAAGGCGCAGCCGCCGGCGGTGGCACCCGGCTTGGGCTTGGAGCACCCCGACTTCGACTTCTTGTTGTGGCTGCAGGCCGGCTCGTCGAGCATGGCCTTGAGTTCTTCCGGCTTCATCATCTTGGCAGTCCCCTGAAAGACGCCGCAGAGAGCGACACACGGGCCATGTTGCAACCGTCATGCCACGGCCCGAAGGCGTGCACCGCCATGCCTACGCTGCCCCGGGAAGACTCGCCATGAAAACGATTTTTCCTTTTGATTCAGACTAATATGAAGCCACACACGATATGCTTCGGGCATGTGGGATCGAACCCAGGAAGGGTCAATGGCTTTGTCGCAAACGCGACACAGGGAGACAGCTCCGGAGGGGCTGCGACAAACCCGGCGAAGGCCGCATCGTCGACGCCGGATAGGCGACCGCAGACTCAGATTCGCGGCGTGTTCGGCTACCGGGTAGGCGACGGCGCGACCCGCATCGCCGGGTAGCAGGAACGCAGACGCAGCTTCCTGTGCCGCAGATACACGACGAAGCGGCCAGGCTCCGGTTCGTAGAGTGCAACGCTGCCCACCGGATGCGTCGTGCAGTAATTGATCTCGCTCTCGTAGAACGATCCGGCGACGACATCGAAGCGGTAGCGCTCGCTCGCGACGGCCACGGTCCGCGTGCACAGGTAACCCAGCGGCTGGCCGCTCTTGATCGCGGGTTGGCCGACGAATGCCCCCTCGCCCACCCGCTTGCCGAGCTCGGCCGGATTGCAGCCCGCGAAGGCGGTCGAGACCATCGCCAGCGAGAGCAGGAGAATCTTGATCGGTTCGTTCATAGCCCTTTCCGATGCGGTCATGGAGGATATAGCGTGCGGCATTTCAAACGGCCGACAGATGCAGCCGCCCCCTCGGCGCCCGCGTTCTCGCCGCACGCAGGGTTGGCATTTTAGCCTCGATTCGAACCTGCCGTATCGATTCTCGGATCGGGTCGGTGCGCAGCGTAATCCGCATGTGACAAGCCCCGGCTAGAGTGGACAGACGCCGACGAAACCCTTAGTTTCATCGCCTGAACAAATCCATCGCCGTGAAATTCGGCCATTTCAACGCCCGCGGCACTCGCTTGTCGCGCCGGCCGAATCGCGTAGAATCCCCACCCTTTTGCACGCCGGAGTTGCACGTGTTCCAGTTGTATTACGCCCATGTGGCCAAGGCCAGGGACGATATTCTTTCAGGCCTGACCGTCGCCTTCGCCCTGGTGCCGGAAGCCGTCGCCTTCGCGTTCGTGGCCGGCGTCAATCCTCTGGTCGGGCTCTACGGCGCCTTCATGATGGGGCTGGTGACTTCGCTGGTCGGCGGGCGCCCCGGAATGATTTCGGGCGCCACCGGATCGATGGCCGTGGTGATGGTCGCGCTGGTGGCCAAGCACGGCGTGCAGTATTTGTTCGCCACGATAATCGTGGCTGGGCTGCTGCAAATTATTTTCGGTTTATTGAAATTCGGAAAATATATTCGCATCGTCCCGGTACCCGTGATGCTCGGTTTCGTCAACGGCTTGGCCATCGTCATTTTTCTGGCCCAACTGAACCACTTCAAGGTGCAGGGTGCCGATGGCACCGCACACTGGCTGTCGGGCACACCGATGTTCGTCATGCTCGGCCTGACCGCACTCACCATGGCGATCATGTACGTCTTGCCCAAGATCACCCGCGCCTTTCCCGCAGGGCTTGCCGCGATCATTGCACTGACCCTGCTGGTACATCTGGCCGGGCTGCACACGCCGCTGGTCAGCTCGATTGCCGACATCCGCGGCGGGTTCCCGAGCTTCCACATCCCGAGCGTGCCGATCACGCTGGATTCGCTCAAGGTCATCCTGCCCTACGCGGTCATCCTGGCCGGCGTGGGTCTGATCGAATCGCTGCTCACGATGACGGTCGTGGATGAGGTGACGAACACGCGCGGCCAGGGGAATCGCGTGTCCATCGGCCAGGGCGCCGCCAACATGGTGAACGGCTTCTTCGGCGGCATGGGCGGCTGCGCCATGATCGGCCAGACCATGATCAACGTCACCTCCGGCGGTCAGCGCAACCTGTCCGGCATCGTCGCGGCGCTGTCGCTGCTGGCGTTCATCATGTTCGCCTCCGGCCTGATCAATCTGGTGCCGGTGGCCGCGCTGGTCGGCCTGATGTTCATGGTGGTGATCCAGACCTTCGAATGGGGCAGCTTCAACCTGCTGAACAAAATCCCGCGCGAGGATATTTTCGTCGGCATGCTGGTCACGGTCATCACCATTTTCACGGACCTTGCGATTGCCGTCGTCGTCGGCGTCATCGCCAGCGCGCTGACGTTCGCCTGGAAACAGGCGAAACACATCTACGTGCAAGCCCGCGACGAAGCCGACGGCACCCGCATCTACGAAGTGCACGGCCCTCTGTTTTTCGCGTCCACGCACCGCTTCGGAGAACTGTTCAAACCCGAAAACGATCCCAAGGACGTGGTAGTCGATTTCGCTCACTCCAGAGTGGCCGACCACTCCGCCATCGAGGCCATCGACACACTGGCCACCCGCTACGCAGACGCCGGAAAATCGCTGCGCCTGCGGCATCTGAGCCAGGAATGCCGGGTACTGCTCGAAAAGGCGGGGAATCTCGTCGAGGTCAACATCAGCGAAGACCCGCATTATCACGTGGCGGATAATGCACTGGCTTGAATTAAGCTAGAACGTTTCTGAAAACAGAACCTGAAATGCCGTGCTACTCAGGCAGAAAACGACCCCAGCTGCCAGTCGCTTGTACGTGACACGCTGTCAGCTCCAGAGCCAACAGCGGTCGTTCACGTTCAACGCCGCCCATAAGCCGCGCGAACGAAGCGCAGCGAAGTGAGCGTCGGCTTGATGGGCTGGTTAGCTGCCTGGCTGGAATAACTTGCGAAGATCAATGCCCACCCCCGAAATATTCGGCTCAAGAATTACTGCGTCTGCAAGCCGACGCAAACCATTTTTGTTAATTGTCTTGGCAATAGAAAAACCAGATAGCTTCTTCTTTTCCTTAATGTCGTTGAAAATGGACTTTATCAATTGGATCACATCGTCTGTTGTTTTACACGCAGCCTTAAGCGGGATCAACAATAGCTTGTCATTAATTTCACCAGACCTTTGATGCTCTTCGTTGTGTTCTCTGAAATACGAAGGCGTGAGTGTTGTAATTAGGATGGCGGGCAAAATGCGCTCACCATCTTCACCGTTTATTCCGTGCCATGAAAAAACGTCATTTGCAAAATGGATGGGTTCGATTCCGGCCACTACTACCGATCTTGTTTGTGATGCCATTCGGGCCATATTGGTGAAGTTTGCCACGAGCGCATCCGTTAATGGTTCCTTCCAGCCATAATCGAGAACGTAGATGAAATAGTCCCTTCCATCGTCTGTGTTCGGTAGATTCCCAAGATTGTGTACATGAAGTCCCATGGACTATCTCCTTGAGCAGCTAACGCCGCACATCACCGGCAGTAAAAAGTAGAGCGACAAAGGAGCGGCGCTTTTTGCTGTCCGAGTGCATGTGATTGTTATACGCTTTCTGGCGCAGGGAACTTTTCATTTATTATATCTAACACCGTGAGTAAACCATCAACCTTTTCTGACCATTCGTTTATTTTGTAATTTGGGTAACGCCTTTCATAGTCATCAGGCGCAGAAAAGCCCACATGACTTACTAATTCATTTTTTAGCACCGCGATAAATTCTTTTTGCTCAGGCGTGTTTTTGAAACTACCATAATTGATCGCGATTGAGCCATCCGAAAATACCGAATAAACTGAGTATGTACCTAAGTGCGGCCATTTAGCGGAGAAAGATCCGCTGATTTTCCCTGTGCCCCACGAAAGCTCACATTTTAGTTCTTGTGATTTGTCAAAAAGTTGCTTGATGGCTGAAACTTCTTTTTCTATCAAGCGCTCCCTTGCATCGTTAAAGAAAGATTCTTTGTCCCATTTCCTTCTTTGTCCTGTAGTTACAGACACAGTCTTCTTGACCTGCCGTGCTTCTTCAGTAAAGCCAAACAAGATGGGAGTTACTATTTTGGTTCCTTTATGTTCATATTGACGAGCCTCTACCAGAAGCACCTCTGACCGCTCCATTTGCTTATTAAGAAAATCTACTACACTTTTTAGTTCCGGAGGGGATTCCTCCATGAAGAAAACCAAACGAACTTGACCCCCTCTCAAGTTATCCTGAACATGCTGAAAGAACCCATCAACAGATTCAGGCTCATCAGGCTGCAGGCGTTTGATTTCTTCCTCCAAGGATATACCATTTTTCTCAGCAGCTTGCTCGGCATACGTACGCATCTCATCCTTAGACCAGTAGTAATGACCATTTGCCGCATATTCGAGCATTTGACCTACAACTTCCCTTTTAGCACGAGTATCGTTATATCTTTTACATTCAATAAAAGTTGGCATAGCATCTTGATCCACAAAAAATAAATCAATGCTCCATCTATTATCGCCTGTACTTGGATCAGGAACCGGCATTTCACGTTTAACAACTAACCATCGTCGTGGATCTGATGGATTTATCTGATCGCCAGGTATTAGGTCAGGATTACTCTCCAATATTCGCTGAAGCTCCAGGTCTTCGTTCTTGCAGTGGATTCCTGACATTGCCTCTGTGCTTCCATCATTGTTTATGACATAAACCTGAATCCGTATTTTCGCATGCAGCCTTCAACATGGTTCGTTAACATTTCGTATCGCCACATGAATAAGCTGCAACGGTTGTGTTTTTTGAATAAAAACTGACATCATTATTGTTGGCAGACGGAAATGATGTCGATTCAACGTATTCTGCGCACACTGATCCTGTAACTACGCCCGTTTGGCCACGCTTATCGGCCTTTCTTTATCCGTAGGCCAGTTTCTGATACACCGTTTCAAAGGCCTGAAGTGCACGGCAACCTTTGCCAAAGCCTATCTTGATGTAGCGCGATGTTCGGATGATGCGTGCGGCAACATACATCAGCTCTTGCATCACTGTCTTGATCCGTCGCCTTTTCGCTTTGTTGCGTTTCGGAGACGTTGGACCCAACAAGCCGTTTTGCCCAATCCAGCGCAGGATATTGTAGGCCAGCACACTGGCTCCCAATACCAACGCATTGGTGGCGAATTTCCCGGAGGGCAAGCGTTCGATATCCATGTCAGTTTTAAATTCGCTGTGGAACTGTTCCGATGTACCATGATCCGCATAAAGCTGAATGATATCGCCTTCACTGATGTCCAGGCTTGTCCACCATCCTTCAAGATCAATCTCGGGAACCAGCAATATCTGCCCCTGTTTATCAAGGGTTCTTTCAGTGAGACGAATGACCTGCCGTACCGAATACTCATCACCTTGCCATTGCCGCGAAACCTGCAGACTGAAAGTGGCTATCCGCTTGCCTTCCCGTGGCTCTTCCCATCGTCCTTTTTGTTCCGCAAGCCCAAGCCAATAGGCTTTATCCTGTTTGCGGGGATTCCATTTGATGAGGAAATCAACAGGGGACTGGGTTTTATGGTCTTCGCTGTGCTCGAGGATGACGTCGATGTTCTCGATGGAATCGTTGCCACCATCGAGCCTGAGCAAAAGGGGCTGCGTTGTGATTTCCCGGGCCTGTCGCAAGGTCTTTGCCAGCAAGGCCGGTGTGTCTTTCTGGCAATGCTGCTTGCCTTCACGAAAGTCAAAGCCGATACAATAGCCTTCCTGGCCGAGGTATACCGCCATGGGGGCAAACCCGTCATGTCCCTTATAGGTTCTCGATACGCCTTCTTTGTGGCTGCCCGAATTATCCATCGGGGTCACATCGGCATCGATCGGAATATGTCCGGTGGGCAAGGGCCGTAGCGTAGGTTGGATATTGCTCAGAAAATCCCGGCTGGCTCTCTCGACGATGGGCAAAAAGTGTTCCGCATGTTTATCCATGCGTTGGCGCAGTGTCGCTTCGCAAGGGATGTCATTGATATCCATCGCGCTCATGAAATAGAATTCACTCTCAATGGTATTGATGGCCTCAAAATCGCTTTTTCCGATACTCAGTAATGCCAGGTAGCTCTTGATGACATCAGAATGCTTGATGCCATGGCGTAACGGGATGCTTGCATCCAGCTGGCTACTCAGCTTCGTGTGGCGTTTTATGGCCTGACCGATCAGTGCCAGGCCACTGTGGCTGATGATATCTGCATCTGATTGTTCAATTTTTAAGCGCTTCATTTTTTCACTGACTGAGTGACCTTTTCGAGAGCATCTATTTTAGCAATATAGCCTATAAATTACGGTATTTATCACATCATAATGGCCTGCTAAGTTACGGATTCAGGATAAACTTTAGCCACGGGTTCTCATCCTTTTGCGAATAACAGTAAATATAGAGACCGACGGGTCCGGACATTCTTTAATATAGAGACGCGAGGGAATCGACTATAACCCTTTGATTTCGATGCATTACGTTACCTCTCTGTCTATACATGCATGTGTGGAAACGGGGACACCACGCTGACGCCCATCAGAGTAAGGCTAACGACTGGTTCCCGCTGTAATCCTGCCGTCCAACGGGTTGATATGGAATGAGCATAAACGACCGGATGTGGCCGATTTCAGCCCTACAGAATCCTTTTACGGCTCCCGCTGTTGCGCAGTACAACAAGCGCGAACAGTAGCGTGCCGAGAAACACGAGGTCTTCTGGCAAAGTCGAACGTCTTTCACCGTGATGAATATCGTTGCTTGTCATCCCTGCACATATATGGTGTGAAAGTCCAGCCCGGGTGAGACGCCCAGCCCATCGATGGCTCTAGCGACTGGGCCGCAGTTCCCCGCGCTCCAGCCGTTCGTTCAGCAAGCCGATCACCTCGGTGGCCACCCCGACGATCTGGCTGGCACCGAACCCGCCCTCCGTGAGTTCCCGGTAGATCGTCTTGGCGACGATCTTGGCGAGATGCGCCGGGTCGGGGCTCAGCGGCGTGTCTCGCGAATCGCCGCTCTTCTGTTCCAGGGCCAGGGCAAGCTGCAGGAAACGCGAGCGCAGCACGTTCTGCAGTTGGGCTACGTGGATCGACTGTCCCATGAACATCGAGAATACGTTGAGCAAATCCAGGTCCCGCGTGGTGAACGAGCCGCGCCCGTGCGGTCGGAAACGTTGATCACGCCAATGATCTTGCCGCCGAGGCGAATCGGCACGGAGATCAGGCTACCGCCCCGGCCGCTACGCCGTCGCGACTTGCCGGCAAAGGTCGATTGCGCGATATCCGGGATCAGCAGGGGCTCGCCGGTCGCGGCGACATGGCCCGAAACGCCCTCGTTGATGCGGGTGGCGACCTCGTAGGCAACCTTGGGCATGGTTCCATAATGGGCGTAGACACGCAGGGTCGCCTCGGCGGGGATGTCGTCCTGCGCCTCATCCTCGCCCAGCAGCATGATGGAGGAGCGTTCGGCCGACAGCAGTTGGGCCGTCATCTTCGCCAGTTCGCCCATGGCGTCGTCCAGACTTTTATGCCTTTCGATCAACGCGGAGGCGTCGATCAGACGAGATATGAAATCCGCATCGTAGGACATGTCGCTCGCCGTTATCGTGTCGCCGGATTCGCCATGCAGGCGGTGTGCCCCTGCACGGCTCCCGTCTATCAGCATAGGCCTCCCGTGGCATGCCAGGCGATAGTTTATTCTTATCGCCAGGAAACTCTCTTCACGCGCCCCGGACGCGACGGAACGCCATCGCGACCCAATGACTAACGAATCGCGCGGAAATGCGCTTCGGGTTTCCCGGCTAGCTCACGCTGGCGAGTCGCCCCAGACGTTCCTCGGCAGCTGCGCGGACATCTTCCACCGGGTCGTCGAGCAGGCGGCGCAGGGCCTGGCGGCGGACGCGGGGTACGGCGGCGAGGCGGACAGTCCAGTCTGGGTCCGTCAGCATGCGTACCGCTGCCTCGGCCGGCAAGCGGGCGGCTACGGCGGCGCGCACCTCGGCGGCCGGGTCGGCGGCGAGTTGGGGAAGCAGCGATTCCGGCAGGCGCTCGGCAACGGCCTGGCGCACTTGACGGTCGCGGTCGCGCACCAGGGGCAGGAGCTGCGCGGGAGGAAGGCGCCGCGCGAGCCAGGTGCGCACCGAGTAGTCGGGGTCGTCGATCAAGGCGGGCAGATCGGCCTCGGGCAGACGCGCGGCCACGGTGATGCGCACCTCGCGATCCGGGTCGTGCATCAGTTCGCTGAGTCGCTCAGACGGCAGACGGACGGCCACCGCGCGGCGCACGGCTTCGTCGTCGTCGTCGATCAGCTCCAGCACCATCTCGTCGGGCAGATAGCGCACGATGATCGCGCGGGTTTCCCAGAAAGGGTCTTCGATGTAGGCCGGGGCCAGCTCGGGGTTGCTGCGGAAAAAGCGGTCGATGCGCCGGCCGCTGCAGGCCATCACGCAGGCATCGTCGGGACGGCAGCGACCGGCCGCGAAGCGTGCGCCATGCGCACAGGTCTCGCAGTCCATCTGCGAGGTTGCGGAGGGGCCGTACCTCCCCCGCTCGACGATGGCGGTGGGCGCGCCGCCCATTCAGGCACCCGGCAGGTTGTGGTGGCCGCCCGCCTTGCGCCGACGGCGCAGGAGTCCGCCCAGGTCGGGTAGCCAGCGTTTGGGAACGCCCTTGCCGCCCGTGAGGCTGCGCACGTAGCGGGCATCGCCATCGAGGATGTGCTGGCGCCACCAGTTATCCGCATAGGCAAGAAACGCCTCGGCAACCAGGGTCTCGCCGGCATGATGGCGCTGGGCATAGACATCCATCTCGATCAGGGCGGCGTCGTGCAGCCGCTTGTGCGCCGCGTAGTCCGTGTAGGCGAGGAGGCGCATCGTGGACTCTTCCATGACGAGGTGTACGCGCGTGTATTCGATCAACTGCTCGATGCGGCCGGCGATCTCGCGCCGGGTCTCGCCGCGGACGATCCCGGTTCGCAGGGCGTCGATCTGCTCGAACACGATGCGGTGCTGCTCGTCGATTTCCTCGATGCCCAGCGAGTAGTCCTGAGACCACGCGGGTTGGATCGATGGCATCGTCATGTCTCTGACCTCCAGCATCGTGAATCGGGGCAGCGCCAGCGTTTACTCGTCCTCGTCCACCACTTCGGCCAGCAGCAGCCCGGTGGCGGACTCGGTGTCAGTGGTGAGGGTCATGCAGTGGTCATTGCCGTCCACAAGGTAGATGTTCAGACCCGGCTGCGTGACGTACGGGTGAATCAGATCGACGACATCGTCGTCGAGGCAGGCGGTGAAGTGGATGTCCGGATAGGCCTTGCGCAGCGCGCTCAGCGAATCCCCATCCAGGCCGCGCCCGTCCAACTGGGCGGCGACGGCAGCAGGCAGATTGGGATCGATCATTGCGGCGCCTCCGTTTCGCGCTCGAAGCGCACGCGCGCCTCGGGCGGTTGTCCCATGATTTTGGCCAGCCAGGGCGGCGGTGCCCCGCGCATGACGCCCTGCAGCTCGCCGAGCAGCGCCTCGGCCGGGCGAGCCTCGCGCAGCCTGACGGGATGCACCCCGCGTTTGACCACCTTGGCGGCGGCAGGTCCGCCGATCGAGAGCAGGTACAGCAGATGGCAGTCGGCGATGAGCGCGGCACGCTTGGCGTGCTTGTCCTCGCCGGGCTCCGGCTCCTCAGGCACGGCTTCGCGTACGGCGATCAGCCGAAGTTCGTCGGGCAGGACCTGATAGATCAGAAATCGGCTGCAGGAAGCGAAATGGCCGTCGACGTGGTCGCCGCCATTGGAGGCGCAGGCGACGCGGATCGAACCGGGCATGTCGCCCTCGGCGTAAGGCTGGATCGGGGGTTCGAGTTCGGCTTCCTCGCCTTCTCCGCGCAGGCATGCGGCGGCGGCGGTCAGCTGCTCGACCGACAGGTCCTCGAGCCCGGGGAGGGTCTTGAGGTCTGCCACGGTGACTTTGGCCAGTGCAGCCTGACTCAGGGGGGCGCCGAAGCGGCCCAAGAGCACTTCCAGTAAACCGCGCACGCCGATTTCCGGCAGCGCGCGGGCGGCAAGACCGATGCAAAGCGCGGCCTCGCGTTCCAGCATGGCAGGTGCTTTCATCGTCGTGCCCCTCCCGCCTAGAGGCGTTTGGCGCGCAACGTCACCGGCAGATCCGGTGGCGCCGGCATCAGCTCCAGGTAATAACGCGAACCATCCATGAGCTCGACCTCGCCGCCCCAGCCGTCGGGGCCGTCGAATTCCAGACTGGCGATGGTTTCCTCGAGATCCTTCTTGGCCACGTAGAATGACAGCTTCCCGCTGGGGTCGCGTCTGATCATCACGTTCGGCATGGCAATACTCCTTGGCGCCAGGCGCCGACAAGAGAGAGAACCGCGCCGGGTATCTTCCCGGCGCGGTTCGAGGGCTCAGCGGATCAGGTCGTAGTTGTAGTCCGTCGTGCCCATTCCGCGAGTGTCGTCGTCCAGACGCGCCAGCACTTCGTTCACCAGGGTCTTGAGGACGTGCATGGCACCCTCGTAACCCAGCGTGGTGTCGCGGTGCAGGTGATGACGGTCGAAGATCGGGAAGCCGAAGCGAATCAGCGGCACTTCGAATTCCTCGCCCTTGTGGACCGTATCGCGCTGGATGAACTTGCCGTAGGAGTTGCCGATCAGGAAGTCCGGCTTGTCGGTGAACACCAGAGAACGCAGGTGCCACAGATCGCGACCGTTGTGGACCTCGCAACCCTTGCCGTATGGCGAGTCGGCCAGGATCTTGTCCATCGCCTTCTTCCAACGCTTGTTGGCGTTGTTGGCCAGGATGTGGATCGGCTCGGCACCCAGCTCAAGCAGCAGCTTGGTCATGCCCATCACGAAGTCCGGATCGCCGTACAGCGCATAGCGCTTGCCGTGCAGCCAGGCATGCGAGTCGGTGATCATGTCGACCAGGCGACCGCGTTCCTTGGTCAGGGACTCCGGAATCGGCTTGCCGGTGATCTCGGAGACCTTCATCAGGAACTCGTCGGTCCACTCCAGGCCCATCGGGATGTTGAGCTTGGGTACTTCGTGCTTCCAGGTGTTCTGCACGAACTTCTTGCTCTTCTCGGACTGCCAGGGCTGCAGGAAGACGGTGTCGAATGCGTTGGGGGCATCCTTGACCTCATCCATCGTGGTGCCGCCCGCATACATGCGGAACTTGCCGTCGGCAGGCGTATCGAGCACTTCCGTGGGGTCGGACAGCATGGTCGTCTCGACACCCATCTCTCCCAGCATGCGCTTGATCACGCGGAAGTTGCCGAGATAGGTCTCGAAGCCAGGGACGACGTTGAGCTTGCCGTTGGAGCCGACCTGCTTGTCTTCCATGTAGTTGAGCGTGAAGTAACGCAGAATGCCTTCCTGCATGTTGTCCCAGCCGGTGGTATGCGAACCCACGAAGCTCGGCGTATGCGCGAAGGGGACGGGGTATTCCTGCGGAATATGCCCTTCCTTCTTCGAGTTGTTGATGAAGGCGTTGAGGTCGTCGCCGATCACCTCGGCCATGCAGGTCGTGGAGACCGCGATCATGTCGGGCTTATACAGCGCCTTGGCGTTTTCCAGGCCGTCGAACATGTTCTTCTGGCCGCCGAACACCGCCGCATCTTCCGTCATGGAGTCGGACACGCAGGCGATCGGCTCCTTGAAGTGACGGTTGAAGTAGGTGCGGAAGTAGGCCACGCAACCCTGTGAACCGTGTACGTAGGGCATGGTCTTCTCGTAGCCCAGCGCGCAGAGCACGGCGCCGAGCGGCTGGCAGGCCTTGGCCGGGTTGACGGTCAGCGCCTCGCGCTGGAAGTTGAGTTCCTGATATTCCTTCGTGGTGGTCCATTCGAAGACCTCGCGAATCTTCTCCGCGGGGTGCATCTCTTCGTATTTCGCACGCTTCTCGCCGATGACCTTCTTGTATTCCTCATTACGGAACAAAGGGTACGACGGCTGTATATTCTCGACATCTTGGCTCATCGGGGTTCTCCTCGCCGCGCCACTCATCTGTGGACAGACGGCTCAATGGGAAAATCGTGTTCCGGGTTGCGTGCCCGGGACTCGTGTCCCGGGCACGGCCCGCAGTCTTACGCGTTGGCCGCCAGCGCGGTCTCGGCATCATCCGAAGCCGCCCACGGGGTCTTCACGAAGGCCCAGCAGGGGTTGTTCAGGGTCATGTCCATGTCCCGGGCGAAGATGGCGAAGCCGTCGTAGCCGTGATACGGACCCGAGTAATCCCAGGAATGCATCTGGCGGAACGGAATGCCCATCTTCTGGAAGATGTACTTCTCCTTGATGCCGGAACCGATCAGGTCGGGCTTCACCTTCTTCACGAATTCCTCGAACTCGTAGCCGGTGACGTCGTCGTAGATCAGTGTGGCGTTGCCCATTTCCTTGATCGTGCGGTCGTAGTCGTCGTTGTGACCGAACTCGTAGCCGGTACCCACGACTTCCATGCCCAGATCCTCGTACGCGCCGATGACGTGACGCGGACGCAGGCCGCCGACGTAGAGCATCACGCGCTTGCCTTCCAGGCGCGGACGGTACTTGGCGATGACCGCGTCGTACTCGGCGCGATACTTCTCGATCACGCGCTCGGCGCCTTCCTTGATCTTGTCGTCGAAGTAGCTGGCGATCTTGCGCAGCGACTCGGCGATCTTGGTCGGGCCGAAGAAGTTGTACTCAACCCATGGAATGCCGTACTTCTCTTCCATGTGACGCGAGATGTAGTTCATCGAGCGGTAGCAGTGCAGCAGGTTCAGCTTGACCTTGGGGGTCAGCTCGATTTCGGCCAGGGTGCCGTCGCCGGACCACTGGGCCACCACGCGCAGACCCATCTCCTCGAGCAGGATGCGCGAGGACCAGGCGTCGCCGCCGATGTTGTAGTCGCCGATGATCGCCACGTCGTAAGGCGTCGTCTCGAAGCTGTTGTCGTTGTCGCGGTTGCCCAGAACCCAGTCGCGGATCGAGTCGTTCGCGATGTGGTGACCCAGCGACTGCGACACGCCGCGGAAACCTTCGCAACGCACCGGCACGACCGGCTTGTTGATTTCCTTGGAGGTCTTCTTGGCCACCGCCTCGATGTCGTCGCCGATCAGACCGATCGGGCACTCGGACTGGATCGACACGCCCTTGTGCAGCGGGAACAGCTGATCGATTTCCTCGATCATCTTCGCCAGCTTCTTGTCACCGCCGAACACAATGTCCTTCTCCTGGAAATCCGAGGTGAAGTTCATGGTGCCGAAGGTGTTCACGCCGGTGGTACCGACGTAGTAGTTGCGTCGGCCGGCACGCGAATACTGGCCGCAACCCACCGGGCCGTGGGAAATGTGGATCATGTCCTTGATCGGACCCCACACCACGCCCTTGGAGCCGGCATAGGCGCAGCCGCGGATCGTCATGACACCGGGCAGCGATTTGCGGTTGGAGGTGATGCACTTGTTGGACTTCTCCAACGACTGGTCGTTGGTCGCCAAGTGCTTGGCGCGATCCTTGCGCGCCTTCTCCGGATAGACTTCGAGCACCTCCTGGATCAAGGCCTCGGTTTCTTCTCGATTGATCAGGGTCATCGTTTCAATCTCCATGCACCGCGCCGACCGCCCATCCGCGGATCAACGCGAACAAGATGCGCCGGCCCCAGGCGGGGCCGGCGTCCTTTCATGCCGTTCAGGCAGTCGCCCCGGCAGTTGCTTCATCAGCCGCGGTCTTACCGACGATGCTCAGATCCTCCTCGTCCATGATGCCGAACTCGGTCAGCAGCTCTTCGAGTTCGTCCATGGTGCAAGGCGTGGGGATGCAGAACTGGGTGTTCTCCACGATCTTCTTCGCCAGCGCACGATACTCGTCGGCCTGCTTCGCCTTCGGGTCGTACTCGATGACGGTCATGCGGCGAATTTCGGCGCGCTGCACAACGTTGTCACGCGGGATGAAGTGGATCATGCGGGTGCCGAGCTTACGGGCCAGCGCCTCGATCAGCTCGTCTTCGCGGTCGGTGTTACGGGAGTTGCAGATCAGACCGGCCAGACGCACGCCACCGGAGTTGGCGTACTTCACGATGCCCTTGGAGATGTTGTTGGCCGCGTACATGGCCATCATCTCGCCGGAAACCACGACATAGATTTCCTGGGCCTTGTTCTCGCGGATGGGCATGGCGAAACCGCCGCACACCACGTCGCCCAGCACGTCGTAGAACACGAAGTCCAGGTCTTCCTCGTAGGCGCCTTCTTCCTCCAGGAAGTTGATGGAGGTGATCACGCCGCGGCCGGCGCAGCCGACACCCGGCTCCGGACCACCGGACTCGACGCACTTGATCTCGGCATAGCCGGTCTTGAGCACGTCTTCGAGTTCCAGATCCTCAACACTGCCGGCCTCGGCCGCCAGCTCCATGATGGTGTTCTGGGCTTTGGAGTGGAGAATCAGGCGAGTCGAATCGGCTTTCGGGTCGCAGCCGACGATCATCACCTTCTTACCCATCTCCGCCAGGCCAGCCACCAGATTCTGCGTGGTAGTAGACTTGCCGATACCACCCTTGCCGTAGATAGCGCATTGACGCATTACCATCGCTTTGTCTCCTATGGGGAAATTGACCAACTGTGCTTGCGCGCTAATCTTGGAGCAAGCCACGTGCCAACCCCAAAAAAACAAAGCAACTAACTGTTTTTATTGTTTTTTATTGATTTCTCACGAGGCATGGAAGCGCGTGGCCGAGCCGACAAAACACCACAAAGCATGTGAGGATACCGACAACGAAACGGCCGCCCCGTCAATCCCCGCCCATGCCCGCCAATCCATCAATCACTGCAGCCTGCCGGCCGACATCCTCGGCGGCCTGGAGTACCAGCGACACCCCATACCGCTGGAGATCGACGGCGTGCGCGAGCTTCACGCCCAGCTCTTCGAGCGACTCGACATCGAGGGAGCCGCCGAGGAGCGTGCGCGCCAGTTCACCGCCTACATGTCGGCGTGCTTCTCGCTCGAACACCCCGAGGAGGCCGGCCTCTCCGGCCGCAAGCGCCGGCACGCCACCTACCTGCGCGTCATCCGCGGCTGGAGCTTCGATTCCGACGGGCGCGAGGCGGCCGCGCTCAAGGGCTGGGTCGAATCCCGCTTCGGTCTGCTCGCCCGCTACCATGTCGATGCCCTGCGCGACGAGGATGAGGACGCCTACCGCCATTACGCCCAGGCCCGCGCGGCCGGCCTCTACGGCACCAATGCCATGGAAGCCCAGCTTGACCTGCTCTACGCCTACACCCAGTACGAATTCGCCCGGCGCCAGCCCGGCACCCGGCACCTGCGCCTCTACCGCGGCGTCAGCCGCGTTCGGGAACACGAAATCGTCGCCCGGCTCGACAGGCGGCACGCCGTCCTGCTGCTCAACAACCTCAACTCCTTTACCGCCACCCGCGAACGCGCCGACGAATTCGGTGACTACATCCTCAGCACCGACGTCCCCGTGGCCAAGGTCGTGTTCAGCAGCGACTTGCTGCCGGGCAAGCTGCAGGGCGAGGACGAATACATGGTGATCGGCGGCCTGTACGAGGTCGAACTCGCCTGGCACTAGAGCCCGCATCGACGGGAAGTACGCCGACGGAAGCCCATTGGCGGCGCGCCTAATTACGCACTATCTTTAAGGTCTATTCCGGCGATCCACCAAACCACATGACAGGGCAAACGGATCGCGCCCGGTTGCTTGAACAACTCAGGCAGGCAGAGGCGCGGCTACGAGAACGGGAAGCCGCATACATCGAATGCGTGCGGGAACACGGAGCCGGGCCGCAATGTGCGCGACTCCATCGGGCGATGCTGGCCGCCAATCTCGAATGCGACAGGATTTTCGACAGCTACCTCGTCGCCGATCATTTCATTACGTAAGTCGTGCGCACGCTCGGGTACCGGCGAAGCAATGCTCCGGCGGCGTGGTGTGCTTTGGAATGGCCCGTACACGAGGGTTTGCATGCAGACGAAATCTGCAGTGCCTGGGCAGGTTACTGCGCCGCCACAGAGCGAAAAATGCGGCAGAATCGAAATCCCTAATCCTTCATTCCAGCGATTGGCGCGCCTGGAAGGATTGAAGGCACAAGCTTGCAGGAGTTGATGGAGCCGGGCGGTTGGAAGTCTTTCGAGATGGTGTTGCGATATGCGCATCTCGCCCCGGAGCATTTGTCCCAGGCGGCGGCGCGGGTCGAGCGGCGGTGGGAGTCCGTAGAGTCCAACTCTACGATTCTCCTACGCTAGAAACACATAAGGCTCACGCCTTAAGCGTAAGCCCTTGTTTTTTAATGGCGCGCCCGGAAGGATTCGAACCTCCGACCACCTGGTTCGTAGCCAGGTACTCTATCCAACTGAGCTACGGGCGCGTAAAGGTGGCGAATTATGGTGAAGCTTTTGATCGCCGTCAAGGCCGGTCATACCGGCTTGAAATGGCGGAGAGAGAGGGATTCGAACCCTCGATGGAGCTTTTGACCCCATACTCCCTTAGCAGGGGAGCGCCTTCAGCCTCTCGGCCATCTCTCCGTGTGCTGCACTAGTGCTCAAGAGCGCGTAAGGATACCCGCCGGGTCGGAATTGGTAAAGCCGCACGATGCCGGAATAGCGCTCTGGCTTTGGGATCAACCCCCATCTCCAGAACCGTCCGTATCATGATGAACGGTTTCGCCGTGGATACGCTGGTAGACCTCCTCGCGGTGCACGGTCACATCCTTGGGCGCCTTGATGCCCAGACGCACCTGGTTGCCCTTGACCCCGAGAACGGTCACCTCGATGGCGTCACCGATCACCAGCGTTTCACCCACCCGACGCGTCAATATCAGCATCTCAGCCTCCTGCTCGTAGTGTCCGGGAACCCCCGGACATTCATCCGTCGACGGACGGCCTGCCGGCGCGTCGGGTGCGGCTCGTTGCTGTGCTGAGGTCAGGACACTCCCCGTATCAGCCTTCTGTCCCCGAGCTAACCGTACGGCCTCGTCCGCACGTCCGCCCGAAGGCTCCGAGCGGACACGAAACGCGGGCCACCTGAGGCTTAGGCATTCGGGAGGTCGGTACGTTCCTCAGGATGCCCTGCCAGGTTGAACGCGTCGTGTAGCGCGCGGACGGCCAGCTCAAGGTACTTCTCCTGAACGACGACCGAGACCTTGATCTCCGAGGTGGAGATCATCAGGATGTTGATACCCTCCTGGCCCAGCACGCCGAACATCTTGCTGGCGATGCCCGCATGAGAGCGCATACCGACGCCGACCAGGGAAATCTTGGCGATGCGCGTGTTGCCGACCAGTTCGCGCGCGCCCAGGCCCTTGACGACCTCCTGCAAACACTCCATGGCACGATCATAGTCGTTGCGGTGGACAGTGAAAGTAAAATCGGTCATTCCTTCGGCACTGACGTTCTGCACGATCATGTCGACCTCGATGTTCAGGTCGGCCACTGCACCGAGAATGCGGTAGGCAATACCCGGTTCGTCGGGTACCCCGGTGATCGTGAGCTGGGCCTCGTCGCGGCTGAACGCAATGCCGGAGATCAGGGCGTCTTCCATGGGATTTTCCTCGAAGGTGATCAGTGTGCCGGGGCCTTCCTTAAAACTGGATAGCACGCGCAGCGGCACGTTGTACTTGCCGGCAAACTCGACGGAGCGGATCTGCAGCACCTTGGAGCCCAGGCTCGCCATTTCGAGCATTTCTTCGAAGGTGATGCGATCCAGCCGGCGCGCGTCGGCGACCACACGCGGGTCGGTGGTGTAGACGCCGTCGACATCGGTATAGATCTGGCACTCGTCGGCCTTGAGCGCGGCCGCCAGCGCGACGGCCGTGGTGTCCGAACCGCCGCGGCCGAGGGTGGTGATGTGACCGTCCCCGTCGATACCCTGGAAACCGGCAACGACGACGACACGTCCCGCATCCAGATCGTCGCGCACGCGCTCGCGGTCGATGTCGATGATGCGTGCCTTGTTATAGGCGCTGTCGGTCAAAATGCGCACCTGCGCGCCGGTGTAGGAGCGTGCGGCACAACCGCGCTGTTCGAGCGCCATGCTCAGCAGCGCAATGGTGACCTGTTCGCCGGTGGCGAGCAGCACATCGAGCTCGCGCCCGCGCGCCTTGGGGTCGATCCCCTTGGCCAGTTCGATGAGACGGTTGGTCTCGCCGGACATGGCGGACACCACGACCACGAGCTGATGCCCCTGTTCCGCAAATTGCTTGACCTTGTCGGCCACCGCCGCGATGCGCTCCACCGAGCCCACCGAGGTGCCGCCGTATTTCTGAACAATGAGTGCCATATCGTTTCCGCAAGGGCACCGGCCGCTGCCGGCGCATTAGGAAGAAATGATCAGGAGACAGTGCCTGCGAGCTGTGTCTCGACCCAGGCGGGTACGGCCGCGAGCGCAGCGTCGAGGCCCGAGGGATCGTTGCCGCCGGCCTGCGCCATGTCGGGTCGGCCGCCGCCCTTGCCGCCGACTTGGGTGGCGACGCTGTTGACGAGGTCGCCGGCGCGCACGCGCGCGGTCTCGGCCTTGGTGACTCCGGCTACGATGCTGACCTTGCCGTCGGCCCCGACCGTCGCGAGCACGACAGCGGCGCGGCCGAGCTGATCCTTGAGGCGATCGACGGTCTCGCGCAACGCCTTCGGATCCACGCCGTCGAGACGCGTGGCCAGCACCGCGATGCCGTCGACCTCGACGGCACGCTGAACCAGTTCGTCGCCAGCCTGCGCGGCCAGCGTGCGCTGCGCCTCGTCCAGTGCCTTTTCCAGAGTGCGCTGGCGCTCCAGCAGTTGGCGCAGTTTATCATCCAGGCCGTCGCGACCAGTCTTGAGCAGACCGGCGATGGCATCCAGGCGCTCGTCCACCGATTCGAGGTAGTTCAGCGCGTTTTCACCGGTGATTGCCTCGATACGGCGCACGCCCGCGGCGACGCCGCTTTCGGAGACGATCTTGAACAGCCCGATGTCGCCCACCCGGCGCACGTGTGTGCCGCCGCACAGCTCCGTGGAGAAGCCGATGCGCAGCACGCGCACGCGATCGCCGTACTTCTCGCCGAACAGGGCCTTGGCGCCGGTCTTGCGCGCCTCGTCCAGCGACATCTCGTCGGCGCTCGCGTCCAGGTTCTCGCGGATCTGGGCGTTGACCAGCCGCTCGACCTCGCGCAGCTCGGCCGCGCTCACCGGCGCGAAGTGGGCAAAGTCGAAGCGCAGGCGCTCAGGCGTCACCAGCGAGCCTTTCTGCTCGACGTGATCGCCCAGCACGCGGCGCAGGGCCTCGTGCATGAGGTGAGTGGCCGAGTGGTTGAGCACGATCGCCTGCCGGCGGGCCGCGTCGATGCGCGCCTCCACGCGGTCGCCGACGCGCAGTTCGCCGGACGCCACGCGGCCGACGTGGACGAAGGCGCTGCCGCGCTTGCGCGTGTCCTCGACGGCGAACTCGACGCCCTCTGCGCGCAGCGCGCCGGTGTCGCCCACCTGACCGCCGGACTCTGCGTAGAAGGGCGTGCGATTGAGCACCACGCCGCCGCTCTCGCCCTCCGCCAGCCGCTCCACGGGCGAGCCGTCGCGCAGCAGGGCGACAACCTCGGCCTGATCCTCCGCGCGAACGTAGCCGCTGAATTCGGTGTGCGCATCGATCTGCGCCTGCTGCCCGTAATCGGTCCCGAAGCGGCTGGCGTCGCGCGACTTCTCGCGCTGCGCGTCCATGGCGTTCTCGAAGCCGTCCATGTCGAGTGCGAAGCCCTGCTCGCGGGCGATGTCCGCGGTGAGATCGACCGGGAAGCCGTAGGTGTCGTAGAGGCGGAAGATCAGCTCGCCGGACAGCGTGGCGCCTCCGAGGTCGGCCACCGCGTCCTCCAGCAGCTTGAGCCCCTTCTCCAGGGTTTCGGCGAAGCGTTCCTCCTCCTGCTCGAGAACCTGCTCGATGCGGTTCTGCGCCGCGGCGAGTTCCGGATAGGCCTCGCCCATCTCGTCGACCAGCGGCGCGACCAGCCGGTGGAAGAAGGGGTCGCGCAGGCCGAGACGATGGCCGTGGCGGGCGGCGCGGCGGATGATCCGGCGCAGCACGTAGCCGCGCCCCTCGTTGGAGGGCAGCACGCCGTCGGCGATCAGGAAGCTGCACGAACGGATGTGATCCGCGATCACGCGCAGGGACGGATTGTCGGTTTCCGTCATCTCGGCCAGCTTCGCCGCCGCTTCCATCAGGTGACGGAACAGGTCGATCTCGTAGTTGCTGTGCACGCCCTGGAGAACCGCGGCCAGCCGCTCCAGGCCCATGCCGGTGTCGACCGAGGGCTTGGGCAGCGGCGTCATCACGCCTTCGCGGTTGCGGTCGTACTGCATGAACACGAGATTCCAGATCTCGATGTAGCGGTCGCCGTCCTCCTCCGGGGAACCCGGGGGACCGCCGGCCACTTCGGGGCCGTGATCGTAGAAGATTTCGGTGCACGGACCGCAGGGGCCGGTATCGCCCATGGTCCAGAAGTTGTCGCTTTCGAACGGGCGGCCGCCGGGCTTGTCGCCGAGGCGGGTGAAGCGGCTCGGGTCGACGCCGATGTCCTTGAGCCAGATGTCGGCGGCCTCGTCGTCGCTTTCGTAGACGGTCACCCACAGCTTCTCGGCCGGCAAGCCGAGGTCGGCGGTCAGGAACTCCCAGGCGAAGGCGATGGCCTCGCGCTTGAAGTAATCGCCGAAGCTGAAATTGCCCAGCATCTCGAAGAAGGTGTGATGCCGCGCGGTGTAGCCCACGTTTTCGAGGTCGTTGTGCTTGCCGCCGGCGCGCACGCAGCGCTGCGCCGTGGTGGCGCGGTTGTACGGTCGCTGATCCTGACCGAGGAACACATCCTTGAACTGCACCATGCCCGCGTTGGTGAACAGCAGTGTGGGGTCGTTGCCGGGCACCAGCGAGCTGGAGGGCACGGCTTCGTGCCCGCGCTGGATGAAGTAGTCCAGGAATCGCCTGCGCAGCTCAGCACTCGTGATCATGTCGGTCCATTGATGATTGAGGTCTAGTCGTCATCCCCGTCGCCCTCGTGGTCGAGAACGGTCGCCAGGGTATCCGCGTCGAATCCGCGTTGTTGCATATGCCGCCAGCGCCGCGCGCGTTCGCGGTAGTCCGCCGGAGGTCCGCTGAAATGTCGCTGGTAATACCGCCGCGCCAGCTCGCGCCACCGCCCCTTCCAGCCATCCAGTTCCGCGCGCGCGTCGCCGTCGGAGACGCCGCGCTGACGCAGTTCGGCCAGAATGCGCAGCGGGCCGTAGCCGCGTTCGCTGCGCCCGCGCACGTAGGCCTCCACGTAGCGCGCTTCGCTGAGCCAGCCCTTCTCCTCCAGCGCGTCCAGCAGCGGCGCGATTTCCTCGTCGGCGTATCCGCGCTGTACGAGCTTCCGGCTCAGCTCCGCGCGGCCGTGATCGCGCCGCGCGAGCAGGTCCAGCGCAACCGCGCGCGCCGACGCCTCAGGCGTCGACTTCCTGTCCGGCCGGCGCATGCTCGGCCTCGGCGCCGCGCTTGGGCAGAAGCCGCTCGCGCAGCGCGCGATCGATCTCGTCGGCCATTTCCGGATGTTCCTTGAGGAAAGTCCGCACGTTGTCCTTGCCCTGCCCGATGCGCTCGCCGTTGTAGCTGTACCAGGCGCCCGACTTGTCGACCAGGCCCTGCTGCACGCCGAGCTCGATCAGCTCGCCCTCGCGCGACACGCCCTCGCCGTACAGGATCTCGAATTCGGCCTGCTTGAAGGGCGGCGCGATCTTGTTCTTGACCACCTTCACACGGGTCTCGTTGCCGACCACCTCGTCGCCCTTCTTGATCGAACCGATGCGACGGATGTCCAGGCGCACCGAGGCGTAGAACTTGAGCGCGTTGCCGCCGGTGGTGGTCTCGGGGCTGCCGAACATCACGCCGATCTTCATGCGGATCTGGTTGATGAAGATGACCAGGGTGTTCGAGCGCTTGATGTTGGCGGTCAGCTTGCGCAGCGCCTGCGACATCAGACGGGCCTGCAGGCCGACGTGCGAGTCGCCCATCTCGCCCTCGATCTCGGCCTTGGGGGTCAGTGCCGCCACCGAGTCGACGACCACGAGATCGACCGCGCCGGAACGCACCAGCATGTCCGCGATCTCGAGCGCCTGCTCGCCGGTATCGGGCTGCGACACCAGCAGGTCGTCGACCTGCACGCCCAGCTTCTGGGCATAGGTGGGGTCGAGCGCGTGCTCGGCGTCGACGAAGGCGCAGGTGCCGCCGGCACGCTGGCATTCGGCGATGGTCTCCAGGGTCATCGTTGTCTTGCCCGAGGACTCCGGACCGTAGATCTCAACCACGCGGCCGCGCGGCAGACCGCCGACGCCGAGCGCGATATCCAGGGACAGCGAGCCGGTGGAGATGACGGAGATATCGCGCCCCGCAGGGCTGTCGCCCATGCGCATGACGGAACCCTTGCCGAACTGCTTCTCGATCTGGCTGAGCGCCGCCGCGAGTGCTTTTTTGCGATTCTCGTCCACGTTGACCCCTCTCCCCGCCGGCGCCGCCGGCCAATATCCGAAAGGCCGCGATTATCCCACAGATGCCCCCGCCGACAAAGGCATGCCGGCATCTTCCGGATAGCGGGCAAGGACTTCGTAGCGTACGCCTGCGGGCGTCGGGCGCGACGCCATGAGCGCATACGAATGCGCCTCCCAACGAATCGGATCGATGGTCTCGGCGGGCGGCTGTCCGCGTGCCCCGCGGATCAGGGTGACGTGTGCGCGAAAGGCCTGGCGGGACCGGTAGCCGCAGGGTTCGAGCGCCGTTTCGAGCTGCCGCACCCAGCTCAGCAGCGGCTCGTCGACCGCCTGCGGACCGCACCACCACACGCGGCTGCCCTCGAAGCCGCCGAGCCGGTCCAGGTACAGCGTCAGCGCCGGCATGGACGTCGCCGACACGCGTTCGTGCAGGCAGGCCAGCCGCCCGGCATCGGCATCGCCGATGAATGCCAAGGTCAGATGCCTGTTGGCGGGCGGCACCTTGCGTCCCGCACCTGGCGGCAAGCGTGCGACCACCGCCGCGAGCGCCTCGCGGACGCGGTCATCGGGCAGCAGGGCGAAGAACACCCGCTGCGAATCATCGCGCGACACGCGCCAGCACCCCGCCGAGGGCGAAGTCGACCGCGGCCCGACGCACCGCATCGCGGTCGCCCTCGAAATGGCAAAGCTCGGTTTCCACCTCGCCGCCCCGCCGCGCAAAGCCGAACCAGACCGTGCCCACCGGCTTGTCCGGAGAACCGCCGCCGGGGCCGGCGATGCCGCTGACCGCTACCGCGACGTCACCGCCGCCCCGTTCGAGCGCCCCGGCGGCCATCGCGTGCACACAGGCGGCGCTCACCGCGCCGTGACGCTCGAACACCTCCTCGGGCACGCCCAGCAGGCGCTGTTTGGCGGCGTCGCTGTAGGTCACGTAGCCGACGTCGAACCAGCTCGAACTGCCGGCCACGTCGGTAATCCGCTTGGCCACCCAGCCGCCGGTGCAGGATTCCGCGGTCACCACCCGCATGCCGCGTTCGGCAAGCGCATGGCCCACGCGCAGGGCCAGATCCCGTTCACCGCACATGCGCACCTCCTCACGAACCCCCCGCGAAAGTCGCGGTCATACCTTGTGGAATATACTGCAAGCGTTAACCCCTCGATGTGGGCATTGCGGAGGCATTGCGATGCAACGTCACTTGAATGAACCGTCTGAAGCACAGCCGGCACTGCGCTGGCAAATCGACGACATCCCCTTCGGCGAAATCGGCCGCGAACGCATCGCCGACCGGGATTTCTATTTTCACCTACTGGTATCGGCCTCTTTCGTGGAAATCACGGCCGAGCTGTACACCCGCAATCTGGTCGAATATTTCGCAGGCGACGTGGCCCTGCAACGCTGGCTGCTGGAACACTGGTCGCCCGAGGAAATGCAGCACGGGCACGCGCTGCGCCGCTACGTTGGCGAGGTATGGCCGGAATTCGACTGGGAATCGGCCTACCGCGGCTTTTACGCGGATTACGAGAAGTTCTGCAAAACCGAGCTACTCGGCCCCACGCGCGGGCTGGAAATGGCCTCACGCTGCATCGTCGAAACGGGCACCTCCTCGCTCTACGCCATGCTGCACCGCGCCGCGCCCGAACCGGTACTGCGCGATCTGGCTCAGCGCATCCGCACCGACGAGGCCTATCACTACCAGCATTTCCATGCCGCCTTCCTGCGCTACCGCGCACAGGAAGCGACGCCGCGTCGCGCGGTACTCAGAACCCTGCTGGGACGCGTGCGCGAAATCGGCAGCGAGGATGCCTACTACGCCTTCAAGCATGCCTTTCTGGCACGGCATCCCGGCAAGAGCTTCAACGCGCGGGCTTACCGCGACTTCAATCGCGAGGCCAGACAGCTTGCACGTCGCCACTACCCCTACCGGATGGCGGTACACATGGGACTCAAACCGCTGATGCTGCCCGAACCGGCAAGACGCCTTGCAGAACCCGCCGTGCGCATCGCAGCCAAGCACCTACTGAGCTGAAGACGGGGCATCGGGAAGAGGCATTTGCTACAATTAAACAGAAGTCGAGGCAATTGCTACATAAACCCGACGCCAGGAATCCCGCGATGAACCAACAGCAGCATCATCTCGGTGAAAAGGCCGTGCTGACCAAGGCGGTGTTCAATGCTGCCTCCTGCCTGGGGCTCAAGGTCGGCGAACTCGCGCAGATCCTCGGTTGCGACCGTTCCACGCTGCAGCGACATCGGCGCAACGGCGGTCTGGATCCCGCGAGCAAGAGCGGCGAGCTGTCGCTGTTGCTGATCCGCGTCTACCGCGACCTGTTCGCGCTGATGGGCGGGCAACGCGCACACATGCAGCACTGGCTCAATACCGAGAACCTCCATCTGCACGCGATACCGCGCGAAATGCTGGCGCGCGTCGAGGGGCTGACCGCCGTGCTGGCCTATCTGGACGCGATGCGGGGCAAAACCTGAGAATGGATCTGTGGCGCGAGTGCCGCGGCGCGGAACACCTCTGCGCATTGCAAGTGTCCGTCTATCGACTGGTCGAAACCCAGACCCGCGCCGCCACGCTCGATCTCGTCGACTCGCTGGACGAACAAGCCCTGCTCGAAGAACTGCTCGAAACCAGCAAGCCCCCGCTGCCGTCATCGGCCGCCCATCTGCCCTATCTCCTGCAGAGCCCGTTTCGCTATCCGCCGCTGCATCACGGCTCGCGCTTCGGCAGCCGTGAACAGGGCGGGCTTTTCTACGCCAGCCTACAGATTGCAACCGCCATGGCTGAAACCGCCTTCTATCGTTTCGTTTTCATCGCCGGCATGACGGCAGCGCCGACGGAAGGCATCGGCATGGATTTCAGCAGCTTCCGTGTCGGCGTACGCGCACAACGCGCCGCCTGCCTGGACCGACCTCCGTTCGCGGCCTTCGAGGCGACGATCTCGTCGCCGACGGACTATGCAGTGCCACAGAGCCTGGGCGAAGCCATGCGCCATGATGGCGTCGAAGCAGCGCGCTACGTTTCCGCCCGCGACGTGCGGCGGGGGCGCAATCTGGTGATCTTCGAACCACGCTTTTTCACTGGGCCACCGCGCGATCTGCGTACCTGGCACTGCACCGCGACCGCAGAACGCGTGGTCTTCGTTGCCGCCCACGACGTCGAGGGCTACCAATTCGAACGCAGCACCTTCCTGGTCGACGATGTCCTGCCCGCACCGGCCGGCTGAACGCTCCACGTCTACCCGCAACCGCGACGAGCCGCTACCATGGCGCGCTCCATCCATCGACGACGGGCACGCAGGCTCGGCAGGAAGACATGGCACGCTCACAGGACGCGGCGAACGGATCAGCGACGGCAGCGCATACGCCGATGATGCAGCAGTACCTGCGCATCAAGTCGGAACAGCCCGACCGGCTGCTGTTCTACCGCATGGGCGACTTCTACGAACTCTTCTACGACGATGCGCGCCGCGCGGCGAAACTGCTCAACCTCACCCTGACCACGCGCGGCCAGTCGGCCGGCGAGCCGATACCGATGGCGGGCGTTCCGGTGCACGCGGCGGAGCAATATCTCGCCCGCCTGGTCCGGCTCGGGGAGTCGGTCGCCATCTGCGAACAGATCGGCGATCCAGCCACCAGCAAGGGACCGGTCGATCGCGAGGTCGTGCGCATCGTGACGCCAGGCACGGTGACCGATGACGCCCTGCTCAATGCACGCACCGACAATCTCGTCGCAGCGGTCAGGCGCGGCCGCACGGGCTACGGACTGGCGACGCTCGATCTCGGCAGCGGGCGTTTCAGCGTCTCGCTGCTGGACGACGACGAAGCCCTGCTCAGCGAACTCGAACGCCTGCACCCGGCCGAGCTGCTCGTCCCCGAGGGACAAGGCCTGCCCGGCCCGGAACGCCGCGGCCTGACCCGCTATCCGCCCTGGCACTTCGACCCGGAAACCGCGCACACCCAGCTCACGCGCCAGTTCGGCACCCGCGATCTCAGCGGCTACGGCTGCGCGGGCATGCCCGACGCAGTCGGTGCCGCGGGCGCCCTGCTCCAGTATGCCGGCGACACTCAGCGCACGGCATTGCCGCACATCACCGGCCTGGTAGTCGAACGTCGCGACGAGGCGATCATCCTGGACGCGGCCACGCGGCAGAACCTCGAACTGGAACGCAACCTGTCCGGCGGCGACGAACACACACTGGTCAGCGTGCTGGATCAAAGCGTTACGCCGATGGGCGGCCGTTGCCTGCGTCGCTGGGTCAATCGCCCGCTGCGCGACACGGCGATCCTTCGCGGCCGCTATCAGGCTATCGGCACGTTGATCGACACCGGCGCCTACGACGCCCTGCGCGAGCGCTTGCGCGGCATCGGCGATATCGAACGCATTCTCGCCCGCGTCGCCCTCCGCTCAGCCAGACCCCGCGACCTCACCACGCTGCGCGCCGCGCTGGACGCCGTGCCGGCGCTGTGTGCGTCACTAGCGCCGCTGGATGCCCCACTACTGAGTGAGATCGCCACCCGGCTGCACGAACACCCCGAGACGGCCGGACTGCTGCATCGGGCCCTGGTCGACGAACCGCCGGTCACCATCCGCGACGGCGGAGTCATCGCCACCGGCTTCGACGCCGAACTCGACGAACTGCGCGACCTGTCGGAGAACGCCGACCAGTTTCTGATCGACCTGGAAGTCCGAGAACGCGCGCGCACCGGGATCGCCACACTCAAGGTCGCCTACAACCGCGTCCACGGCTACTACATCGAAATCTCCAAGGGACAGAGCGACAAGGCGCCGATCGACTACACCCGCCGCCAGACCCTCAAGGGCGCTGAGCGCTACATCACGCCCGAACTCAAGAGCTTCGAGGACAAGGTGCTATCCGCACGGGAACGCGCCCTCGCCCGCGAGAAGGCTCTGTACGAGGAGCTCTTCGACCGCCTGAACCCCGAGCTGGATTCGCTGCGCACCCTGGCCGACGGTCTGGCCGAACTGGACGTGCTCTGCGCCCTCGCGGAACGGGCTCAGCAACTGGACTATGCCGCGCCGGAGCTCAGCGACACGCCGATGCTGCGCATCGAGGGCGGCAGGCACCCGGTCGTCGAGCAGGTCCTCGACGAACCCTTCGTACCCAACGATCTCGAACTCGACGACGCCAACCGCATGCTGGTGATCACCGGCCCGAACATGGGCGGCAAATCGACTTACATGCGCCAGACCGCCCTCATCGTGCTGCTCGCCCATATCGGCAGCTATGTCCCAGCCCGGCGCGCGGTCATCGGCCCCATCGACCGGATATTCACCCGCATCGGCGCGGCCGACGATCTCGCCTCGGGGCGTTCCACGTTCATGGTCGAAATGACCGAGGCCGCCAACATTCTCAACAACGCCACCCCGCAAAGCCTCGTGCTGATGGACGAGATCGGACGCGGCACCAGCACCTTCGACGGCCTGTCGCTGGCCTGGGCGTGCGCTCAGCATCTGGCGGAACACAATCGCTCGTTCAGCCTGTTCGCCACGCATTACTTCGAACTCACCACGCTACCGGACGAATGCGCCGGCGTGACCAACGCGCATACCGAGGCGATGGAGCACAGCGACCAGGTGGTGTTCCTGCATCAGGTACGCAGTGGGCCGGCCAGCCAGAGCTACGGTCTGCAGGTCGCCCGCCTCGCCGGCGTACCGCAGACCGTGATTCGTCGCGCCAAGCAGCGTCTGGCGCAACTTGAGGCACAGTCCGCCGCAGGCGGCGAACGCCAGCAGTACAGCCTGTTCCCGCCCGAAGCGCCCGCGCCCGAAAACCCAGAGCATGCCGCGTTGGCGGAGGCCGTGGCTGAAATCAATCCTGACGAGATGAGTCCCAGGGAAGCATTGGATGTGTTGTATCGACTCAAGACACTCATGCCAAAGTAAGTTTGGCTATTCCACTGGGCAAGACTGGATGGTGTTATTTGGTATTATCATAGCACTTTGCTGATGGAAGTCAGCCGACCTATATGACTCAACGACACAGTAGAATGGGGAGTCCATCATGACCTTCGTAGTCACCGAAAACTGCATCAAGTGCAAATACACAGACTGCGTGGAAGTCTGTCCGGTCGACTGTTTCCATGAGGGTCCGAATTTCCTCGTCATCGATCCGGACGAATGCATCGACTGCACCCTGTGCGAACCCGAATGCCCTGCTGAAGCGATTTATCCGGAAGACGATCTGCCTGAAGGACAGGAGGAATTTCTGGAGATCAATGCGGAACTGGCGCGTAGCTGGCCGGTGTTGACGACGCGCAAGGAAGCGCCGGCTGACGCAGAGGAGTGGGACGGCAAACCCGGCAAGAAGCAGTATCTGGAGCGCTGAGCGCAGCCCTTAGTCAGATTTTCGATTAGATAGGACTCGGCGCAAAGCCGAGCCCTACAGCCCCAGCCCGCCATGTCGGCGAACCGGGGCAAAGCGGATATCAATCGATCTGATCGTGATCGATGGTACCGACATCCTCGCCGCCCATCTGGCGGCGAACGAAGCCCACATCCTCGGCATTCAAGGCAAACGGGAAGGAACGGATGTCCGTCGGGCTGGAATCGCCGTAAGGCCGGTTGCAGGCCGAGAC
Source organism: Acidihalobacter aeolianus (assembly GCF_001753165.1). Lineage (GTDB taxonomy): Bacteria > Pseudomonadota > Gammaproteobacteria > DSM-5130 > Acidihalobacteraceae > Acidihalobacter > Acidihalobacter aeolianus. The sequence continues at coordinate 904,952 of NZ_CP017448.1, read as the reverse complement.
TTCCTCGTCGGACTTGCCGGGGCAGCCGGACGTCTGGAACGGCTTGCCGGAGGCGATCAATGCCTCAAGCTCATCCGCATCCAGGCCGAAATCGATGATCTGCCCCTGCTCGTTGAAGCGCATGTCGTCGATGCGGCCGCCGGCATAATCGATGATGAAGCGTCCCAGCTGCACCCGCCGCCACTGATCCTTGGGCACTGGCGGCCAGTCCTCCATCAGCGAGCCCTGCTCGGGGAAGAAGGCGAACATGTGGTTGTGTCCGCCCATGTCGCGCATTTTCTGGCACACGGCCATCATTTCCTGCTCGGTTTCGCCCATGCCGGCAATCAGGTGGGCGCCGAATTTCTCCGGGCCGAAAATTTCCGCAGCCCATTCGATTGCCTGCCAGTACTTGTCCCAGCGGTGCGGGCTGTCGACCGATTTTCCGCGCGTCCGCTCGAAAATTTCCGGGGTCACCGCATCGAGTGCCACGGTGAAAATATCCGCACCCTCGTCACGCAGGGTGACCAGATCTTCGTATTTCATGGTGGTCGGATTGGACAGGATGGAGACCGGGATATGCGGCACTGCCTGCATCCACTTCCGCAGCAACACCAGGGTGTCGTAGTCCGAATTCGGGTGCGTGATCATCGAGATGCACATCCGCTCGAACTGCCCCTTGTCCGCATTGCCCAGCACGCGCTGGATCACATCGTCGTAGCTCACCGTCGGCCAGTCTACCCGGATGAAATTCCGGTCCGCATAGTCGCGCGACTCCTCACGGTGGCGCGCCAGTCCGCAATAGCTGCAATTCGCCCTGCAGCCTTCCGGATACGTGACCAGCAAGTTCAGGCAGTGGGTGCAGGACGTCCGGTGCATACTGCCCGGCACCAATCCCAGGGTGATGGCCGCGGCGGTGGACAGCTGCACGTACGCGGGCGATCGCATTTCGGGCGTTTTCACATGGTAATCGGGTCGATAGAAATTCACCGGCACCGTCAAGTTTTCCGCACTCGCACTCATTTCAAAGCCTCCAAACCGTTTGTCGATTCATGCTCGAGAAGCCGCCCTGGCCGCCCTTTTATAACTACCTTCAGGACTTTCGGCTTCAAATCCCTGTAGGTGAAAAATATTCTGGAAAAGCGATCCAGCCATGTCGCATCGTTTCGTCCTGGCGAGCCGCCTGCGTACGCCAGTGACGATTGAGGAATTCCCGGCGCTCGACCGCCCGCGAGATTGTTGCCTCGAATTGATCACGCACATCCTCCTCGTAATCCTCGAATGCATCGGCCGCGCCTGCGAGATAGGCTACGGACGCCTCGCCCGCCCTCTCACCAGAAACCACCGCCGCCGATATGCCACCTCCGGTAATGGGATGCGTCAATCCCGCTGCGTCGCCAACGAAAAGACAACGACCGTGAGTCAGGCCGTCGCGCAAACCGCCAACCGGAATCGCGCCCCCGGTGCGATAGAAAATCTCCTCGCCGATCAGTCCTTCATCGATCAACTGCCGCCGCAGCGCTTCCAGGGGGGTCTTGAGATCGTCCTCGAATGCCCGATCCGCCCCCAGGCCCAGATTTGCCCGATCCTGCTTCGGGAACAGCCACGCATAACCGCCCGGATAATCGTCTGACAGCCAGATATCCGTATCGAAATACTCCCGCCGCAGCGGCACGGTGTATTGTCGTGTGTTCACGGTTTCCAGCGCGGGCAGGCCCAACAGCCGCGCGACGGTGGAATGCGGTCCGTCGGCGGCGATCAGAACGTCGTAGCTGATCTCCTCGTCCTGCCCTTCGCGACTTACGCGCGCAACCCTGGCGTCCTCGTGCAAGGCGACGATACGCGTGTGGCAGCGCAACTCGGCACCCGCCTCGGCGGCCGCTTCGGCGATCGCTTGGTCGAATCTGGCGCGGTCGATCATGTAGCCTGGGAAATCCGAATGATGTTCCAGTCCGGAAGGCAGCACGCTCTTCATGCCGGCAATCCGCTGGTAAAGCACCCCCTGCGGGCGGGTATACGCCCCCATCGGCATGGGCACGAACTCCGCGCACTGCACGGGTTCGCCCACGGCACGATTACGCTCGACCGCCATCACGCTCAACCCAGCCTGCGCGGCGATCCGGGCAGCCGAACCGCCGCCCGGGCCAAGCCCGACAATCAGAACCTGTACGTGCTTCATCCGATTTTTCCCGCGGGCCGGCGAGCATCCACACCCGGCTCGGCCAGGGCGAGCGCATCGCGAATCAGGCCGCTGAAGTCCGCCGGCTTAAGCCTCAACATCTGGGCTCCCGTGCGTTCGAAAAACGTTTCCACATTACTTTCGAGCGCATCAGCGGGGGTATCCTTGAGCGCGGCTTCGAGATCCAGCACGAGCCGATTGGGTGAGACGAAGAAATCTCCGGTGATCCATACCTGCTTGAGATGGTTGCGGGCACGATCCACCCAGACACAGGCACGCATCAGCCCACCTTCCGTCTTGCGGACGGATTCAAGCATCGGCGCCTCGCTGGCGGGGCGATTGTGCTGGTAGATCCACTCGGGCGAATCGATTTCCTCCAGTGCCTCGGCATAGGCGGCACGCTCGACGGCATTCATTTCCGTCGCGTGTTCGAACTCAACCCCAAAGGCCTCCGCGAACGCATGAGCCATGGCCTCGCGGACTCGTCCCATCTCGGGCACCGCTCCCAGCAGTTCGCGCAAATCGACCACCCGCTCTCTGGCCGAACTGATCGCCTTGTCGGAGAGCTTTTCGGCCGGTATGTGCAAGACCCTCAACATGCGTTCCACGTCGAACTCGACGAGCAATGTGCCCTGATAGAGGATGGAATCGCCGTCGAAGGCACCGCCCGTCCCCGAGATCTTGCGGCCGGCGACTTCGATATCGTTTCTGGGCCGGAACCGCGCATCCACGCCCAGGCTCGATATGCCTGCAGCGGCTGCCGTGCATATCTTCGTGGCGATGACGCCCATGTCTGCGGTGCCCAGCACCTTCTTGTCGAGGTAGAGTTCCCAGCCCAATTGGGTCTCGTCGAAATAAAGCGCTCCACCGCCCGTCAGCCGGCGTTGGATATCGATGCCGTGCGCATGGCAATAGTTGGTGCGCAGTTCCTGGTCGACATTCTGGTGAAATCCGATGAGCGCCGAGGGCTTGAACTGAAGAAAGCGAAGTGTGTGCGGGGATGCGCCTTGCTGGTGCGATTCCAGTAACGCCCGGTTGATGGCGAAATTCTCTGCCGCCCGACGCACGCCGGTGTCCAGAATCCGCCAGGTTGCCGGGGTTGCCTGCTTCACGCCGAACAGCACCCGCCGGCCGGCGCGGAAGCGCCTTCCGACTGCTCGCTCACCACGCGTATGCCGTGCAGGCCATGCGTGGCCAACTTGGCCATCCGCCGGCGGCTCCGCTCCTGTTCGATAATCGAGTCCAGATCGATATCGAGGCCGGCGTTCGTTCCATCCAGAGCCATGACCTCATCGCCCACCGCAATCGAGCAGCATGCAGGCGTGACCCGAACCTGACGGTCGAGACGAGCCGCCAGTTCGACCGCGCCGTCTGCAGGATGCGCGATGCCGTTCAAACCGGCCATCACGGCATAGGTGTCGATCTGAGACTTGACCGAGCCCGGCGGGCGGGCGCAGCCCAGCAGGAGCGGTGTACCCGGCAACGCCTCGCGTGCGTCCATGAAGAAACGCCCGACCTCATGTGCGTCCGGCGTCACGAAGGGGCGACTCTCCGGGGCGTAGAACGGCATCACGACCACGAGCACCACTGCGTCGGGCAGGTGTCGCTGGATCATCTCCAAAGCGTTCCATTCGCCGAGCAGGCGCCCATAGTGCAAGCCGATCACGATGTGCGGGACCACCTTCATATCGGTGGTCACAAGATGCTCGAGCGTCGCTTCGAAATCGTCCACGCTGCGTCGCAGGTGATAAACCTGGGTGATCGTATCCTGCGCACCGATCACGTCCATCATGGCCGCATCTATCCCGGACTGCTCCATGCACTTCGCAATGTCCCTGTCGACCAATGCGGTGTGCATGGCGATCTTGAATCCGGGAAATTCGTCCTTGATGCGCCGAATCGTGCCGTAGTAACGGTCGTATTCCACCTGATTCTGGTGATTCGAACCGCCGGTCAGCAGCATGCCCTGCGCGCCGTCCTCGATAATGCCATTGACCACCCGCCACAATTCTTCGGGCGAACGGGCTGGCATCATCGGCTCAAGAATCTTGGCCTTACAGTGATCGCACTGGAGCTTGCAGCCCCCTCCGGTAATCGAAACGGCCGGCCATGCGCTCTTGCCGCAGTCCTTGAGCTCCGAAGTTTGGAACACTTTGAAAGTGGGAGTATAGAAATTGATTCCATGCACCCCACTCCCCGTACTCGCACGTGACCGCTCCATCTTCTCGACAAGCGTGTCGTCGACAGCGATGTCCTCTAGGGGTTCTACATGACGCAAACGGTCGAGCCAATCGGACATGTGCGCAAACCTCACTTAACGCGGAGCCAGAGACGGTTCCTGAATTCTGCTAGAAGGCGCCAGCCTACCGGTCGGTGTGCTGCAGAAGCGCCGTCTGATGTGGCAACTCTTCACTTCCCGCTCTGCATATCCAGCAGAGCGGGAAGAAAGGGATAGATCAGCAGCCGCCGAAGCCGTCTGCTTCCATCTTGGCCTCAAATGCGGACAGGGCATCCGCACCGGTCTTTAGATCCCCCGTGTCGCCGGCCCAGTCAGTGGGCTTGATCTTGACCAGCCAGCCTTCGCCATAGGGGTCTTCGTTGATCAGACCAGGCTGAGCTGCAACAGCATCATTAATCGCAACGACTTCGCCAGCTACAGGCGCCTTGGCGGGCCCTACCCACTTGCCGGATTCGACGGTGGCGCAGGACTTGTCTTTCTTGACGTCCTTACCCACTTTTTTCGGCGTATAAGAAACGATCTGGCCGGCCAGGGAACAGGCATAGGAGGTAAAGCCGACGGTTGCAGACCCATCGCTTTCCTGACGCACCCAAACATTGTTTTCCACGCTATACAGCAAATCTTCAGGAACATTACAACCACGCACGGCGCCCATGGATTTCCTCCTAAGTTCGTATGGTCAATGACTCGCCTTTACAGTTGAGTCGAAAAGGTCAGAAAGTTATGACGTTATCGCTACGCAAGACTAGATCTGCCAGCACGCTTGCCCTGGAGACCTCGTCAACTTCATCGATCAGGTCGTTATCCTCATCGATTTTATAGCCCGGCAAAGCGGGCTGGCAAACATGCAAAGTGACGCCCGCCCGCTTGGCATCACGAATGAAATCTATGATTTTCTTGCCCCCTTCCATTGCCGCGAATGACTCAGCCACACCGCGTTGCATCAACCGAACGCCTTCCATAGTGAAGAACACATGTACCTCGACGTCCATCGACGCCATGATCGCCCCCAAGTAGAACGGCGTGGCGCAGCGATGAGGCGTAGAAGGACCGCTGGTCATCAATATGACGACGGTTTTCTCATCGTTATCGAGATAATGATCCATATTATCAGCCATTGGCTAGCGGACCTTTCGCTGACAGTGGATATCTTCCTCTCGGGCACGGCGACAATAACCTTCATGAGCCGCATCACCCGTCAAAAACGTATCGAGCGCGGCATCGACACCAGCACTTGCCTCCACTCTGGCGATCCAGGCATTGTAAGGGTCGCTATTCAACAGCACTGGGTTTTCCAGCACCTCGATATTCCCTTCCACGATCACGCAATGGATGAAATTCGGTATCGGGCCCGCCCATTTCCCGCTTTCAATCGTTGCCACCGGCTTTCCCGGTTCTCTCACGGTGCCCGGCCGACGAACCCGAACATGCAGAATCTTCCCGGCGATGGTTTGCGAGATATCTGTCATGCCGACCGTCAGCGAATCGTCGTGCTCGCGTCTCAGCCAAATCTGGTATTCGGAGTCGTAATACAACTCGGAATGGAATTCGCAGCCGTTGCACTCCATATGCCTGCTCTGTCCGCGTGTCGGACGGAACAACTGTCCCGTTCGTCAAAAAAAGAAACAAGGGCGGGAACAATCCCGCCCTTGTAGCTCGACAGATATCAGATGACGCCTTTTTCCTTCAGATATCCGATGGAATCGCTGATGTTCTCATGGATACCCAATTTTCTCGGCGACAATCCCAAAGCAAGACCCAGCAACTGAGTGAAATACAGCACCTTCACGTTGCTCTTGATGCCGAACTCCGTCTCGGCACGGATCTGATGCATTTCCAGACCTGAATGACAGGTCGGGCATTCCGTGGCGATAACCTCGGCTCCTGCATCTTCAGCCGCCTGGATGATGTTTAGAACCAACTGGGTCGATGTATCGGAATCTGAAAGCGTGTGTGCACCACCGCAGCAAGCGGTTTTCAGCGGAAAGTCGACATTGACCGCACCTGCAGCACCCAGCAGATCATCCATGAAGTGTGGTTTATAACTGGACTCAGAATCCGGCCCCTGATCCTTCTCGGGGAAGATCTGACGCGGCCGCACATACATGCAACCGTAATAGTTAGCGATCTTGATGCCATTCAGGCTCTTGCTGATGCGCTGCTTGATGCCCTCGGTGCCGAGCTCTTCCATCAACCACTCGAGCAGATGCAGGGTACGCACGTCACCCTTGTAGACTGGATCATCGGCCTTCTTGGCAAGGTCCTGTACCGTCTGCATTGCTTTTTCTGAAGTTGCAGTCTCGTACTCCGCTTTCTTCAGATTGTGATAGCAGCCATTGCAGGGCGCCATCACCGCATCCAATCCCATCTGCTCACTGGCAATAGCCATATTTCTGGCAGACAGATAGGTCTGCAGCATCGGATGGATGTTTTTTACTTCCATCGCACCGCAGCAGTTGTAATCACGGAGATTTTCCATCTCCAGACCCAGTGCCTTGACGAGTGCACGGGTGGACTTGTCGTAAGGTCCGCCGGACCCCTCAAGTGCACATCCGGGATAATAAGCGACCTTACCCATGGGCGGCCTCCTTCTGTTCTTGCACGTATGCCTTCAGAACCTCGCCAGTACGCCCCCAGGATTTGGTCTTTGGCTTGGCGACGAAATTCAAACCCATCTTCATCATTTGCGCGACTGGAAGATACTTCATCATCCTCTTGCCGAACTCGACCAACCATTCCTGCATCAGTGGCTGATTCGTTTTCTTGAAGAAATTCATCATTACACTGGCATCTTCAATTCGACCCGTATGATAAATTTCCTCCCAGAAGGTCTCATCGAAATGCGAGGAAGGCGTTTTTTCAGTAATACCTTGATCTTCCATCCAGTGCGCCAACGCTTTCATCACACCTTCTGGACGCACATCCTTCGGGCAGATATTCGTGCAGCGGTTGCAGGATACGCACTGCCAAATGATGTCCTTGTCTTTGACGATTTCGTCTTTCAGACCAAGGCGGGTAAGGTAGATCCAGTAGCGCGGATTGAACTGTACATTCTGCGCGTACATAGTGCACGAGTTTGTACACGAGCCGCACTGCCAGCAGCGGTGAACGTTCTCGCCGCCGCCATATTTTTGGATTACCTCTTCAAAATCATCGTCATAGTCGCGAAGATAACGGGGAGTAATCATCGTGTTCCACGAGCCAGATACGTCGACCCCATCGACCACGAGCTTCTCTTCGGACAACAAGCGCTCTGGTTCAATCAGTGATTTTTCATGAATTGCCATTATGCCTCTCCGTAACAATCACATTAGCCGGTGACTAATGCAGCGTCGGCTCCCTGGTCTTGCTACCACGCCCGGACTTGGGGTCTATGCCAAGCAGTTTGACCAGTAACTCTATAGGATGATGCGAGTTCCCGAATTCCGCCTGGGCCAGTCCTAATCCGCTGGACATTGCCTTCACGTAATCCGAATATGCCTGAGCCAGCAACAAGTCAATCAACATAGGCATACCACGGTAAAAACCGGATTCCGCCAGCATTTCAGCAAACCATGCCCGGGCACCCTGGAAGGTAGGCGGCTGGCTGTCTATTGCGATTTCCGGCAACCCGTCATTACCGCGAATGAATTCACGTAAAGCACCACTCGCGGTTGACTCGTCCCAAACCCAACGCGTCATCAGCGGCACACCATCAGGGTCGCGAAAGTGCAATATTTCTGCCGCGAAATCCCGCATGGCACGCCTTTCTTTTTTCGATTCCTCAGGCACCAGTTCAGCGAAAGTCAGCATTCGATCGGACAACCCACCAGCTCCATATACGAGCTTGATGAGTTCATCCGTCAATTTCTCACGACCCAAGAGATTGGCAATTGCCGCAATCTTACGTCGGACGGGGAATATAGCTCCCGTCACCGTATCGAATGCCTGCGCATCGAGCCTCCAATCCGTCGAGCGATCGACCGGGAATGCCGTTTTGAACAACAGAGATTTGGCCTCGAGCGAATCGATCAACCGCTCTATACCGCCAACTTCCTCCGCATGTTCGAGCAGCGTCTTCAATTTGCTGCCGGCTATTTCCTTATCGAACTCCACGGAAAGCTCACCGGCAGCGATTATTTCGCCGCTACCGGTGCTGCGCATGGCGCCATCAGCCTGCTTTTTGTACCAGAGCATTGAGATCGGCAACCGCACGCGAACCTGCCGCCGCACCCTGCGAGATCGAGTCGTCGATCGTCTCAGGCCCGTAGGCTGCGCCCGCAGCATATACGCCACGTCGGGTGGTTCCGCAGGTATTGGTGTAATGTTCAGCACGTTCTATGAAGCCATGCTTTTCTAGCGCCACACCAAACACTGAGGAAATTTCCGGATTTTCCTCGTTCGGATCCATACCGATCGCATGCACAACGATGTCGAAAGGAATGATGATCGGACGCTTGACGAGCGTGTCCTCGCCCTTGACCAGCAGTCGACCATCACCGGACGCAGTCACCTCAGCGATACGCGCCTTGACGAACTTGGTCTTGAACTCTTCCTGCGAACGCCAGTAGAAGCGATCCTCATACAAGCCGAACGTGCGGATGTCCATGTAGTAAATAAACACGTCGGTCTGCGGAGACAATTCCTTGATCTCCATCGCCAGATTGGCAGAGACGGTGCAGCAAATCTTGGAGCACCACTCACGTCCGATCTGACGATCTCTGGAGCCAACGCAGAGCAGAATCGCAACACGCTCAGGCACGCGGCCATCGGAAGGACAGGCTATCTTGCCGGCAGAGACCATCTGCTCCATCTGAGTGGTGGTCAGCACGTCCTCAAAGGTACCGAAGCCCCATTCCGGCTTGTTGATCGAGTCGAAATGCGTGAACCCTGTCGCAAGCACGACAGCCCCTGCCTGTACCTTTTCGCCGTTGCTCAGCGTAGCCGTAAAGTTACCGACCTCGCCTTCCAGCTGAGCAACCTTGACACCTTTGTGGATGGCAACCGACGCATCGTCTTCGACGCGGCTAACCATACGACCAATAGCATCCTTGGCCCATTCACCGGAAGGGACGAGCTTGGCATAACCGGAAAGGATGGGAGCACCGCCCAGGGTTTCCTCTTTTTCCACCATGACGGCCTTATATCCGGCCGCGCTCACCGTTGCGGCGGCAGACAGGCCAGCCGGCCCCGCCCCCACTATCAGCACTGTATCCTGCATTATGCCTGTCCTCCGTATGCCAACTCGGGGTTATAGAGATATTCGATGTTGCCCTGCTCGACTTCCTTGAGATATTCCTGGAAATTCTTCTTCGCATCCGACCAGGAGATCCCCATCTTCTCCACCAGGTCTTCGCAAGGGGACGCGTGCCACTGCAGCTGCACGATCTTGAACGGGTCTGCACCGCAGGCCAAAGCCGCGAACTGGACGTCCGCCACGATCGGGATCGAAAAGTTCTGATCGTGCGCCTTGCCGATCCACTGGTTCTTGTCCATGGTGGTCACGCAACCGGTATCGTTCGCCAGCATCACGTCGGCGTTGGCCTCTTCGCGAGCCACGCGAATCTTGCGGTCCATGGTGAACGAACGGGTAAACTCGCGCTCGGAAATGATGTGCCTGAAACCGAAGCCGCAACAGTCGTACCAGGTCGAATAATCGATAACCTGCGCGCCAAGCGCCTGCGCCACGGAAGTGATGATCGCGGTACGGTTGCCACCGAGCACCTCGGGATCGTACACCGCGTCCTCGTGCACCATCTTGTAATAGTGGCAAGCGACGTGGGCGGTCGCGCGGATGTTGGAAACGTCGATCTTCTGAAGCTCGGACGCAATGCGGTTACGCATCACATGTACCCACTCGGAGTAGTGCACGATCTCTTCGGGGATCACCAGCTTGCCGTCGACCAGACGCCCCAACTTGCCGAGGATCTTGGTCACCTTCTCGCGCAGCTCTGCAGACTCGACCAGATACTTGCGGATCTCCTTGTAGTTGCCGAAAGATGTCCCGCAGTGGACGAGCGGGAAGAAGTGACCCAGCTCGAAGCCGTGCTGCTTGCCGGACACATACGCCTGATGGAAGTTGCGCAGGAATACGGCCGCCAGTGACTCAACATTGCCGATGCCGGAACCGTGATAGTTCCAGGCCGTGCATGAGGTCTGATCGGTCTCGTCCAGGTAATCCTTGCCGGGCACGTAGCCGAACTCGTTCATAAACCACATCAACGAAGTCGGATAACCGGGAATGTTGCCGCATTGACCGCAGGATTTGTGATGCCACAACTGCTTGGTGGGCACCTTCTTCTCCCACCCAAACAGCGTCTTCACAATCTTGGGATCGTGCTCGTCGCCGATGCGATGGATGATGATCTCGCCTTCCTTCTCGAGCTCATACATATGTTCGCGGACGTCATCCATCCGCTCGCCGAGATCGACCGTGCGACGATCGACGTGCTTGCGTACCCAATCCGTGGCGCGCACGGCTTCCTCGCGGGACAGATTGGTTTCCTGGAAGAAAGAGCCGTGGCCGGCGATACCGGAGTCAGGGCTGCCATTCTGATCAGTAGGTTTCATAACGACACTCCTTAAAATAAGGTCTTCACCTCTCACCCGCGCGCCATGCACAGGCAGAGCGGACGTGGTTCAATCGTCGTCTTCTTGCTCTTCGAGCCACTCGTCGTACTCTTCGCGCTTCTCATCAATGAAGTCGTCGATGACGTCGAAGAGATTCTCGTCCATCAGCTCGAGGGATTTGAGCACTCCGGTCATTTCCCAGATGGTGTACATCTCTACCGAGGTCTTGAGGGAGACTTCCCAAGCTGTTTCCACTGTCTGCAGAGTCTTGACGGGAATCGCCTTACGCAGAACAGTCAGATCACCTTCCACTTTCTGGATATTTGGGCCCCAGTCAGGGAAATGGTCAGGCTGGATCATATCGGGAGAGAGCTGATTGCCCGTGGTGATGAGCTTGAGCATCACACGACCGAATGGGCGCAAAACGTCCTTGGCGGACTGCATCTCGTGCTTGATGGCGACCTCACGCATGATTGCGACTAGGCCACCCGGGGAATTCTTAAAGGGGCATCTGGCGGCACACGTCATGCACTGCGCACAGGCCCAGATTTTTTCCTGCATGGCATCGTAGATCTGCTCGACGTTCTCGGTCCACAGCAACTGGACAATCTCACGAGGGCTGTAGTCGTAGAAGTGTGCCGCAGGGCAGGTCGCGGTGCATATACCGCAGTTGAGACACCCATTGAGCTCGTTGTCGTACCGAAAATCCCCACGAATATCATCGTAGATTTGCTGCATTTCAGCGTATGTCGCCATACAAGCACCTCACTTACGGATTATAGGCCAGCTCCTCACTGGACATGATTTGACTGTCTGCGCTCCCGACGGCCCGATTGGCCCCCACACATAACTTTGGTGACAACGACACACACGGGTGGGTTCCTTGATACTTTCAACCTGACACCAACTCCGGCGACGCCAATCGATTACCAGCCGAAACCCAGCCCATTACGCCAGCACGCAGATTGTACACCTCGCCCCCCTGGCGCTGCGCCACGAAAGCACACGCCTGAGCGGAGCGGGCTCCGCTTTGGCAATAAAACACGACCCTAGGGCGCTCCGACACCATGAGCTCATCAAGTTTGACGGGCAGCAGGTGTAACGGAATCAGCTTCGCACCTTCAATCACACCACGTGACATCTCAGCAGGAGTCCGCACGTCCACTAGGCACAACGACTCACCGTTTGCCATCCACTGTTGCAAGGTACCGGCATCAACCTCTTGAAATCCGTACATACCGCCTCGCTCCATCGGCATGGAATTAAGAATATTAACACATTCTGCTTAGCAGACCGAATTCAGGTCAAGCCCTTGGACTCGTAGGATTGTCGCTTATTAGAATCTGGTGTTACTCTAGTTTACTTTGGTGGGCGCGGCAACGATACGCTGCGCCGCCAGGCTCAACTATCCCAACTTTGCAGGAGTCTAGGCAGTGGACAAGAGCAGCTTCCGCGAAAACACCCGCTACGCCATAGCCCTTAAGGACGAGAAGGGCAAGGTACGCCCAGCCAATATCTATGTATACAAGCTCCATGACGACTTTATGGTCGCCCGCTTCACGGACAAGTCAGGCACACTGCACAAGATCGCCTATGGCGACGTAACCAAGATCGTAAAGTCCACCGAAGTGGACCCCAAAGCGCGATTCTTCGTGCCCGAGATCCTGCTTGCCGCAAAAACCTGGCAGGGACGCACCTCCATGCAGGCGTACGGCTCCAGCCCGCGCGTCGGCAAGTAAAGCATCCCACCCTGCACCGGAGCGCCAGGACTACCCGGGCGCTCCGGAAAGAAAACCAATGGGCACCATACGCGCCTCAGCGCTCGCCCTGCTCGCCCTGGCTCTAGTCCCGAGTCCAAACGCTCCCTTCGCGGCAGAATCACCTCCACTCACCCAGGAAGCACTTCCTTCGCTCGGCGAAACCGCCAGCAATGCCCTGAGCATTGAGCAGGAACGCCGTCTTGGACAACGCGCATTGCACGAAATACGCCAGCAGATGCCCGTGCTTAGCGATCCCATCGCGAACGCTTATCTCAACAGCTTGGGCGACCGACTCACTTCCAATGCCCCTAATGTCCGTTTCCGTTTCCGCTTCTTGATCGTCGACTCGCCTGAAATCAACGCATTCGCTGCGCCAGCCGGCATCATAGTGATCTATACGGGACTCATTAAAGCAGCCAGCAACGAAGCCGAACTGGCTGCGGTTATGGCGCACGAGATCGCGCATATCACACAAAGGCACTTCGCACGCACAGTGGCCGAGCACGCACGCCTGAGCGGCCCCACCCTTTTGGCTGCCCTAGGTGCCGTACTGGTAGGCCTCCATGACCCCACGCTCGGACAAGCAGCGCTCGCCTCGACTATGGCTGGCGCCGCGCAGCAGCAATTGAATTTCTCACGCAGTCACGAGCTAGAAGCAGATGAGGTAGGCATTAGGATGCTGACACGTTCGCATCTGGACCCCAATGCCATGGTCGATTTCTTCGCTACGCTCGCCCGTGACAGCCACCAAAGTGAGAGCGGCATACCCGCATTACTGCTTACGCATCCCGCCACCTCACACAGGATTTCGGAAGCACGCAATCGCAGTAACCAAATCTCGGGGGCCGGCAGGCTCTCTCGGGACAGCCGGCGCTTCCGCCTATTCAAGGCCCGCATCGTTGCCTTGACCACGCCACCCGACGAACTTCTCGAGGGTCCGCACACAGGGAAGGAATCGCCGGCCCAACAGTACGCGCTGGCACTCGCACTCCTGCGAGCCGGGCATGCTAATAAGGCGGCGCTGCACCTGGCCGAACTGCATCGCGCTCATCCAAAATCAATCATGCTCAGCATCAGCCTCGCAGAGGCATGGACTGCCGCGCGACATAATGCCGCAGCTGTGACGCTACTACGTACTCTCAACGAACTGCATCCGGGGCAACCTCTGATAGTCGCAACCCTGGCACAGAGTCTTCTGGCAGCCGGGCAGGCAAACCAAGCCCAGACATTGCTACAAAACCAAGCCATTCAGTCCGGATTATCGGCAGACATGCTCCACCTGCTCGCCAAGTCTGCGGCGACGGCAGGCGATGACGCCGGTAGCCACGAAGCTCTGGCGAGATATTACGCCAAGCAAGGCGAACTGAATTCCGCACTAAAGCAGATCGAAATAGCCTTACGCGCGCCAAACACCAATGCAAGCACCCGTAGCCGATTGCATGGGCTGAAAACCATCTACGAGCAAGAACTCAAAATCTCGAACATGGAATAAACGCACGGCTGCCAACGTCTTCCAGCACAACGATTCAACGAGACCTGCGCCATTAGCCTTGCACGGTGTCTCCAGACGGAGCGTCTTCCTTGCTTTGCGGGGTGTCCGAGATATAGTAGTAAGATGCGCCGGGTTTAGGATCACCGGTCGATGATCTACCCGCCCCGCATGCATCGACATCCAATAACACCGTTACATTACAAGGCTATAGAACGAAGGAGGCTGACAATGCGGCATCCCGCAAAAATGTTCTCGAACATGGTATCCGTGGCAGCACTGCTCGGATGTTTGGGGACCATACCAGGCATAGCTCACGCCAGCGAACCTACGGCCGCCGATATCGCCGCAGGCAAGGCTCTCGCTTTCAATCGCGCGGAAGGCAATTGCTTAGCATGCCATCAGATCAAAGGTGCCAACATGCCTGGCGACATCGGACCACCATTAGTAGCGATGAAACACCGATTCCCTGATCGGGAAAAACTGTTCGCACAGATATGGGATCCGCGCCACAGAAATCCGAATACAACCATGCCTCCTTTCGGCGCCAACCATATCCTGACGAAAGCACAGATCAATAAGATCGTCGATTTTCTGTACACCTTGTAACGAGAGATGGAGCATCAACGCATGAATATGAAACGCCGAGTTTTTCTCCGGGGCTCATTGACAGCTAGCGCTATCGGCGTGGCCGTCGGAGCCGGTCTGCTGACCCCGCAGACCGTCCTTGCTGCCTGGCCCAAGGATGCGTTCCACACCAAAAACATGAAGGAAGCCATGAAGATCATCGATGGTACTGACGCGGTAGCGAGCGGGCATGTCACCGTCCACGCGCCCGACATCGCTGAAAATGGCGCCGTCGTGCCGGTCACCATTTCTTCCGAACTCAAGGGTGCCAAGACGGTTTCCATCTTTACTCCGGACAACCCCTTCCCGCTGAATTCCAGCTACGAACTGAGCAACGGCGCGATGCCGTACGTCTCCACCCGTATCAAGCTGGCCAAGACGATGAAGGTGATGGGCGTCGTTCGCTCCGCTGACGGCAAGCTCTACAGCGCCAGCAAGGAAGTCAAGGTAACCATCGGCGGTTGCGGCGGCTAAGTTCCGCCCGACGGCATCCAAATTCGAGAGGAAACGACCCAATGCCTAGCAATACCATCAGAATCCGCGCGAGTGTCAACGGCGGCGTGACTGACGTCAAAAGCCTGATCAATCATCCAATGACGACTGGTCTGCAGAAAAACAAGAAGACCGGCAAAATCATCCCGGCCCACTTCATTGAGCAAGTGACGGCCGAGCTCGACGGGAAGCAGGTTTTCGTCGCCAACTGGAGTATTGGTATATCCACCAATCCATTCCTGTCATTCAAGGTCGAAGGCGGCAAAGCTGGCCAAAGCCTGAAGCTCAGCTGGGTCGACAACAAGGGCGAGTCGGACTCGATTACCACCAAGCTGTCGTAAGCCAGTTTCGCGTGCCGGGAGCGGAGCGTATTTCTGAGTTCCCGGCACGCCTCCTACCCTAATCCCCTTGCGAATAACGTATAAAGATCGGGGATGCGCAGGCCATACAATCGGCGCCAAGCTTAAATATTCGACACACATAGAAGTGCGCGGGAAGAAACGCAAGGGGCGTTCAGAAGTAATGTTCTATCTGTAGCGAATAGCGGTCGCTATCGTACGAATAAATACTGAATGTCGAATTAGCATGGGTGTGTTGATACTCGCCGACAAGATACCAGCGAGGAAAGAGTCGATACTGCGCGCCGAGCGATTCAAGGTAGCGGTCATCAACACGGGTTTTGCTAACTAAGGTAGCACCCTGCAAAGTGACGTCCGGTGAATCGTAGCGACTATGCTGGTAGCTGAGATGGGTAAACAACTTGGTACGCGCTGTCACGGGCCAATCAGCTCTCAAATACAACTCATTGCGAGTCGGCGAAGCACTGTAGAACTGGGTGCCTATCGCAAGGTTCGATCTTTGATTCCACTCGATCTCGTATCCTGTACGCAAATCCAACCCATTCGCGTGCCAGCGCAACTCCACCCTTGCCTGTTGTTGGCTGCCGGACAGATAAGCATAGGTGGACATACCTGTAATACGACTATATCGATACTTCAACCCCAATCGCCAATGATTGGGCAATACATGCCACCCTTTTAATTCCAGCGAGTTGAATTGTTCGAATGCCGCACCATGCAAATAACTGTAATTAACGTACCCAGCCCCTTCGGTAATCCAGCCCGATAACGGCTGGCGATACGCCAAGCCTACGCGCAATAGCGTCTGGTTGTAGGTATTCAGTGCGGGATAGCTGACATGATAAACCGTCCCGATCACTTTCAAACCATGATCGGGTGTCCCTGTGATCTGACCTATCGCCCCAGCCAGGAATTGTACGAAGGAAGAACCCTGACCGGCCGCTGCGATCAAGCTCGAACGTGACAACAAAGACACGTTGTTGTCGTAACCGCCGCCCAGATTGGCGAAACCCACCCAGCGCGCAACAGGGGCTGAGGTAGGATGGATGCGCTGCAACTGCTCGTAAGCAAGCGCACGAATCTTGCTCGAGGTAGCCGTTTTTGCGGCGAGCTTAAATTCAGTCTCGGCTTTTGGTTTTACACCCTTGCGCAAGGCAATCAGGCCCAAATTGTAGTGGGCCAGAGCTGTTAGCGATGGATCTCGGCCCAATAACTCGAACTCACGAGCGGCTTCGTCATACCGCCCAAGCTTGAAATAGGTCGAGCCAAGATCATAGGTAAGGTTATTCGACTGGATACCCGCAACACGCGCATGCAGAAATTCCGACAACGCGATTTGGTAGTCTCCAGAACGAAACGCCGTGACACCTTTACTAAAGGCATTCATACCTATCGTCGATGCCTGCGCAGCATCTACCGACAGTAACATGCAAATCGACAAAGCTGCCGACGCAAGCTTGAGGCGCATTAAACACTCCCTGTGCAGACGGACTGGCACGCAAACACGGAAATCTGACCGCATTCGATCCGCCCGGCCATGTTTAGACTAAGCTTTGATTATATTCAACTGTTGCAGCTTAGTCTGAATCACCTCCCTGGTCATCCATCGTCTGTGCACTTTGTTGAGCCTGGTTCAGCAATTCCTGTGATTGTTGCTCCACTGGGCCGGTTTCCTGATGCAGGCTTTCAGATTGCCCGATTACTTTTGACGGATCGGCATCGGAACCGGCATCACCACGCACATCTCCCCCTTCATGGTGACCGTCTCTATGGAGCAAATCACCTTGCACCCGCCTTGCCGATTCAGGTAGTGCAATTTCATGCTCGATCATTGCTGGAAGATCCTGCGATGGTCCGGCGACGCTTATCGTAACATCTAGTCCCTGGCCAGCAGCAAAACAGGGTAATGCGTACACCAATGCCCCACCAAGCAGTAGCAAGCAGGCGACATGGTGCGGTCGATGTGAATTCTTAGTGTAATGATGCATCAAACCCATTCCTTAATCCCTTCCAATCCACCGCCACCCTCAGCGCCGTATCAAATCTTCGACAATGTGCTGTGCCCCTTAACGTGCACGCCGATTTGGATTTCCCTCGCATACTGTCCGTACTGCACTTCAGCCCTCAAGACACCATGGCCAGGTCGGTCCGCAACCAACGGCAGGCTCAACAGGTTCCTGCCCTGTTTAAGCCGACCGTGCCAGACGATCTCACGTTCGCCGGGATGGCCTGCAATCTCGACGCCCGCCGGGAGAATGACCGTAAAGCGCACGCCCTCCACCTGCTTGGAGGCATTGAACACGAGTCGGATCGTATCCTTACCCTCGGCGAGCTGAACCACAGAAGCACTATTGTGCTGGGCCTCACGCTGCACGCCGATGCCGATGCCAATACCGGCCAACAGGCTAGCGGCGATGGCCAAGCCCATCATCCGCTGGCGCAGCGGTTTACGCTGCGGCTGCTGCTTCACGGCAGCGGCAAGGACCTCACTGGCAAAAGCCTTGCGCATCGGCGGCACAGGCAGCTGACGGAGTTCGTTCCACACCCGCCGCTCCCAACTCAGATGCTCACGGCAGGCGGGGCAAAAGGCCAGATGCTCATCGACGTCGCGACGCTCCTCGGCCGCCAGCGTGCCATCCAGATACCGATCAAAACGCCTACGATAGACTGGGCAGTTCATCGGTCATCACCTCGTCCAAAAAATAGAGATCCCTCTGTCCCACCTTGCGGGCCATCAGGCTGTCCTTGAGCGCGCGACGCGCCCGAAACAATCTCGACTTCAACGTCCCGACCGGCACGTCCAGCGTTTCCGACAGTTCGACCAGGCTGTAGCCCTCGACATCGTGCAACATGAGGACTGCCTTCTGTTCTTCGTTGAGCGCCTCCATGGCCTCCATGATGTGCTGGCCAAGCAAGCCATGCTCCACGCTTGTCTCGGGCCCTGCTTCATCGCTGGCGATCCGATCCCAGACGCCGGTGCACCCACCGTCTTCCTCGTGTTCCGCATGCGCATCCAGGTGTCCATGGGGGCTGCGCGCGTGGCGCCGGCGCCCATCTACGAACAGGTTGTACAATGCGCGCATCAGCCAGGGACGGAGGACATCGATACTGGCCAGTTCCGCCGATTTCGGGTACAGCTTGATCAACAGATCCTGTACCAGATCCTCAGCATCTTCCTGGTGTCCGGTAAACCGGTAGGCGACGCGATACAAGGTCTCGACGTGCGGCGCCATCAGCGCCTCGAAGTCGTCAGGCGGCAGCGGCCGGGTGAACCATTTGCTGAGTCGTTGACTGTTCATCACCTAATCGACACGCCGGCAACGCCAAAAGGGTTCCATCCACGCATGCGTCGGATGATGAACAATAGATATGCTGGATTCAAGGATAACGGGGATTGATCGACTACCAGGCCATCGTCAAAACCCCGTCTTCACGCTGCCCAGATAGGCAGCAGCCGGATAACCCTGTTGTTCCCATGTGCCCGCAACCGGATGCGCCGTGGCAACGACCCGATCGACCCATTTGACAGACTTGTAACCATACATGCCAGGTACTACCAGCCGCAGCGGGAAACCTCCACGCGTCGGCAGCGGCGTACCGGCTATGCCGTAAGCGAGCAGCGCGCCCTGCGCATGCGCCTGCGCCAGACTGAGGCAGTCAACGTACACGCCGTCTGCCGAATAGAAGACAAGGTATCTCGCCTCCGGTCGCAAACCCGCCTGCGCGAACAGCGCATCCATGGTCACACCGTCCCACGGGACATCGGGGACACTCCAGCCGGTAACGCAGTGAAAGCTGCTGCGCGCGTGCGTTGGCCGCAGCGCTTTGATCTGGTCGAGACTCAGCGCCGTCGGATGCTCGACCAGCCCGCCTATGGACAGCCGAAAGCCCACCGGATCGACCTCGGGGTAGGCGCCGGTATAGCTGTAATGCTCGGGAAAGGCCCATTGCGCAGCCGCATCACTGGTGGCCATGCTGTCGGCCCCGCCGGATGTCGGATCCGGCCTGCGCCGCAGACCCGCCAGCCCCAGCAGGCCAAAACTGGCGCCCACCAACGACACGCCCATGGATAGGAAACGACGCCGGGTGAAATCGACCCGCCAGTTCAGCGGATGGCTGCTGCGCTGGAACGAGAAGGTGCGCAGAAACGCATGCACCAGCAGCCACGCCAACAGCGCGTACGCCACCCAGCCGTGCCAGCTAAACGCGATGGCATTCCAGTACACGGGGAAGGTCGTGTCGAACCACAGCACGTAGCCGCTAACGCCGAGAAACAGGCTTCCTGCAGACACCAGCGTCCAGTCGATCAGTCGCACGCGCCGCACCAGCCGCGGCGACGACAGCAGCGAAAACAGCAGGGCAACCAGAAAGGCCGTCCCCAGCCACACGTGCAGCGCGTAGATGGTCTGTAGCCAGGGCAACAGCACCGCATGCAGATCGGGCAGATAGATCGCCACGCCGCTGAGCATCAACTCGATGAAGGACGCCAGCAGAAACACGTGGACGATGCGCAGCGTCCATGGCCAGGTGCGCCGTCGCAACCAATCGCCGAGCGCCGGCCAGCGAACGGCCAGGAATTTGTGCGCCAGCAGGCCGATGCCCAGCAGACCGAGCGGGACAAGACCCCAGAGATAAACAGGTGACGGCACGCTCATTGGATTCCCCCGGGTGACGGCCGCATGGCCGCGTTCAATCCTTAGACGTTTGAACGGGGAAAATATTATAGCGATTTAGTCGGTTATTTTTCACCTGCGGGCTTACGCCCCTTGAGCCGCGCCATAATCTCCACGCGCGCCTCGCGCAGCATCGAGTCGCGATCCAGCGAATCGAGGATCTCGCGCACCATGCGCTTGGGCCCGCCCTCGCCCCAGGACTTGCCGGCCGCCAGATAACGTTCTGCCGCGCGGCCAACGACGTAGGTTGCAAAATAGGCCACCGCGCCCTGCGCGGTACCCGTGGCCAGCGTGGAGAGGCCGCCGCTGCCGAGCTTGAGCAGTCCGGCCACGAGGTTAAGCGTCCACGCCGTACCCATCAGCGCCGCGAGCTGTGCTGAAATCACCGCCACCAGACGGCCCGCCTCCACCCGCGAGAACGGCATGCCATAGACCCGGCTCAGATGCACCACCATGCCGACATCCAGCATCACCGCCGCCACCAGATCGGCGCCCGGGATCGGATTGAAACCGACGGCCACCCCCTTGGACAGGCAATACAGGCGGATCACCCGCTCGCCGATCGCCTGCTTGGTCGCGAGGATGCGTTCGGCCACCCGTTCGCTCAGGCGACCGGCGAAGAGACCGGCGTTGAGCGCCGCCAGGGTCTTGCCTTCGGCCTCGAGCACCGCCCACAGGCGCAGCTTGAGTTCGTCGACGTCGACCGGCGGACACACGCGTTCCTCGGTTTCGTGTCCCTGCGCATCCACGCGGATGCGGATGCGTTCGGCGGGTGCGGCGGAGGTAAGCACCAGCCGCTCCTCGGGCAGGCGGCCCTGCAGACGCGACAGCAATACCTGACGCAGGGTCGCGCGCTCGGCTTCGGTATAGCGGTCGGCCTTGTTCAGCACCAGAATCACCGCGCTCTGCTCGTGCATCACCCAGCCCAGAGCCTCGTGCTCGGCCGCGGTGATGTCACCGTCGACCACGAACAGCACCAGATCGGACTCGGTGGCCACCTCACGCGCCAAGCGCTCCCGCGCCTCGCCGGCCACCTCGTTGATGCCGGGCGTGTCGATGAGATAGACGCCACCGGCGTCGAAGGACTCCCAGCAGGCCTCCTCGCTGCGCCGGGTTTCGCCGTGCAACGGGCTGGTCGCAAAGCGCTGCTCGCCGAGCAATGCGTTGAGCAGGGCGGATTTGCCCACACTCACCCGCCCGAACACGGCCACGTGCACATGACCGTGTTCGATCTTGTTCAGCAGGCGCTGGACGCGCGCGTAGTCCTCGGCCAGTTCCTCGCGCACACCGGGAGGCACGCGCTCGTCCTCAAGCAGTTCGCGCAGGCTTTCGCGCGCCAGCGCCAGATGGCGCTCGCCGCCCTGCCCCGAGGTTACGTCTGCCCCCTCAGTCTCCGCGTCCGCGCTGATTCTTGACCAGCCACTCGGCCAGACGCCGCGCACGCGCTTCCAGATCTTCACCGAGCACCTCCCTGAATGCCTGGTCGACCGCGGTCTGATTCAGGCGACCGCGGGTTTCCAGTGTACGCGCCAGTGCACGCCCCAGCGCATCGAAGATCAACCCGTAGGCAATCGCCTGCACCACGCCGCCGACCACCGTGCCGAGGCCGGGAAAGGCCTTCAGGCCATTACCCACCACGCTCAGCACCAGCGGCATCACCCGCCCGACGCGGGTCTGCACGCTCTTGAGAAACTGCTGGATGTCGATCGTCTGCACGGGAATCTCGTACAGCTCGCACAGCTCGCGCACCAGTGCCGTGCCGATGTAACCCTGCACCAGCACGTCCGCCCCCGGCGCCACCGTGGCCAGCGCCGCGAGGGCGGCCTTGCGCGAACTGGATCGGATCACCCGGTCGGCCGCCTGCCGGCGCCAGTCGCGCTCCGCCACCGCCAGTCTTTCGGCGGCGAGGGCGAAGATCGCACCGTCGCGCAGCCGTTCCAGCAGTTGCGGATCGCCGTCGACCGCACGCTGCAGCGCATCGCGCAACGCCTCGACCTCCGGTGGCCCAGTGCGCAGCTCGCGCGTCTCGCCGCCGTCCGGCAAGGCCCGCAGCACCTCTCGTTGCGCGCCCGCGCTGACCGCAACGACCGGCGCCGCCACGTCAGCCGCGGCGAGGCGCTCGCGCAGACGCGCGGCCACGGTCTCCAGCTCGGCCGCACTGTAGCGGTCGCTCTTGTTGAGCGCGAGCAACAGCGGCTTGCGCAGCGCGGCCAGGCGTTCGAGCACGGTCTGCTGGCTGCGCGTGAGGTCGCCGTCGGTCACGTAAACCACCAGTTGCGCGCGCCTCGCCTCTTCCGCGGCCAGCTCGTCCAGCTCGCCGCCGACCTCGCCGATGCCGGGCACGTCGGCCAGCACCAGCGCGTCGCCAGCCGGGCTTTGCCATCGGTAGTGCCGCACCTCGCGGGTGACGCCCGCCTCGACGCCGACCTCCGCCTCGGCACCCGGAATCAGCGCGCGGATCAGGCTGCTCTTGCCGACGCTGACCTCCCCGAACAAGGCCACATACAGATGGCCCGTGGCACGGCGCGCACCGAGTTCGGCAAGCTCCGAACGCGCTGCGGCGACATCGATACCACGCGCCTCGGCGGCCTGCAGACGCGCCTCCAGGCCGGTCTCGTCCAACGGTGCATCCGACAAGTCGGCGGACGCACGGCGGGGCGAACGCAGCAGACGGTAGAGCAGCCAAAAACCAGCGCCGAGGAAGACCACCAGCAGCACCCCGTAGGTCACGTAGACCCAGGGCGGCAGGGCCGACAGGCGTTGCCAGACCCGCAGTGCGAGATCGGTGATCGCCAGCGACAGCAGGAGCGCCAGCAGCAGCACCAGCAGGAGGCCGAGCGCGAGCAACTGACGTAAACGAGGGGTCAGATTCATGCGCCGATTGTAGCGAGCCGCGGCGCCGGCGTCAGAGCGCCGGGAAATCCAGCGTCACCGCGAGTCCGGGCCCCGCATCGCCCAGGCTCACCGTGGCACCATGCAGCTGGGCAACGGCCTTGACCAAGGCCAGCCCCAGCCCATTGCCGGGCGAACTGCGCGCGGCGTCGAGGCGCACGAAGCGTTGCATCACCCGTTCGTATTCGGAGCTAGGGATGCCCGGCCCGCTGTCGCTGACCGTCAGTTTCACGCGCCCGACCTCGCGTGCCAGCGTCAGTCGCACATGCCCGCCGGCCGGCGTGTACTTGATCGCATTGTCGAGCAGATTGCCCACGGCCTGGGCGATCAGATCCCGGTGCCCATCGACGCGCGCCTCGGCCACGGCCTCGATGTCGAGGACAAGACCGGCTTCCTCTGCGAGCGCGCCGTACAGCTCGCCCAGATCGGAGGTCAGCGCAACCAGGTCGACCGGCGAGAAATCCCTGCGGCGCATGCCGGCCTCGGCCTGCGCGATGCTGAGCAGGGCATTGAAGGTCTGGATGATGCCCTCGAGATCCGCCACCGCACCCTCGATCACCTCGCGATACTCCGCCGGCTCGCGCGCCTCCAGCAGGGCAACATCCAGCCGGTTGCGCAACCGCGTCAATGGACTGCGCAGATCGTGCGCGACATTGTCGGTCACCTCGCGCATGCCGCAGACGAGCTGATCGATGCGGCTGAGCATGGTGTTGAGCCGTTCGGCCAGTTCGTCGAATTCGTCGCCGCGTCCGGCGACCGGGATGCGCTGCGACAGGCGCCCGGCCATGATTTCTCCCGCCGTCTCGCTGACCGCCTCCAGCCGACGCAGTACGTTCCGCCCCATCAGCACGCCACCGAGCAACGACAGCAAGGCAATCACGCCGACCCCCCAGGCCACCAGTTCGAAGGTGTGATCGGCCAGCTGTTCCTCGTTGCTCAGGGCCTGGCCGATGAGCAGGGTCACACCCGGTTTGAGTGAGGTAGCCAGCGTACGTACATCAACATCGTCATCATCTGAGCGCTGCGGCTTGGGGATGCTGCGACTATCGAGGTTGATATAGCCGAAGCCCGCACTGCGTCCCAATCCTTTCGGCCAGGCGAGAAAGTTGCCCGCGAGCTTGTGATCGCCCCCCCCAAGAAGCAACCAGAAATGCCCCCCGCTGACGTCGTTGCGCGCCCGCTTATTCACCGTGATTGCAAGCGCCGACAAGCCACCCTTGCGATAGTCATGCAGCAGTGCGCTCCGCTCGATGGCCAGGGCCGCGTCCACCTGAGCGGTGATGTAGCGCGTGGTCGACCAGTAGATCACGCCCAGGGTCACGGCCGTGATCAGGCTGTAAAGCAACGCATAGAACAACGACAGCCGGAAGGCCGTGGTCTGGAACAGGGTATAGCGCCTGCGCCGCGGGTTCGGCAACATCGCTACTACCCCCGACCTTCACGATCAGTCATGCGGCAGCACCGCCTCCCAGGTTTCGGTCAGCGGCCGCTTGTCGTAGGCCAAATCGGCCTTCACCCTGACCGGCTCATCGCCCTTGGGCTTTACGGTGAACTCCAATCGCCAGACACCGGTGGCTGAGTTCTTGGCCGCCCAGGCCTTGGTGATTTGGCCGGGTCCGTCGATGTGAACCTCTGGATCGAGCTTGATCCAGGCCGGCAGGTTGTCGAGGTCGCCGCCGCGGAAATTGACGACATAGGTCAGATTGCCATCGGCCTTGCCGTAGCGCGTACTGACGACGTGTCCCAGCGGCGGTTCGGTCTGACGGTCGCCCTGCCAGGCAATGCGATAGCTGAAACTCAGGCTCTGTCCCGGCTTGGGCGCAGATGCCGGCGTCCAGAACGCGGTGATGTTGTCGTTGGTCTGGGTGCGCGTCGGCAGCTCGACCAGCACGATGTGCCCCTTGCCCCAGTCGCCTCCCGTCGGCGTCACCCACGCACTGGGGCGCTTCTGGTACTCCATGCCCCAGGCCTGATAATCGTCGTAACGTCTCGACCGCTGCATCAGACCAAAACCCTTGATGCCCTCCATGGACATCCGGTCGACCTGCAGTCGCTTGGGATCCCGCAATGGGACCCACAGCCAGCGCCCACCCAGGGTTTCGATGGACAGGCCATCCGAGTCGTGTGCCGCACGGATCAAGGGATCGTAGCGCGGTCCGCCGTCACGACCCTGAAGATACATGCTGGTCAGCGGCGCGATGCCCAGTCTTTTCACGGATTTGCGCACGAACAAAACCATATTGACGTCGACCGTGGTCTCACGGCCGGGATGCACCACGAAGTGGTAGGCCCCCGTGAAACTGGGGCTGTCGAGACGCGCATAAAAACTCAGGGTGTCGCTGCCGGGCTTCGGCGGCACGATCCAGAAATCGCGGAAGTAGGGGAACTCCTCGGCATGATGGGCGACCGCCGTATCCACCGCCAGACCGCGTGCGGACAGTCCCCAGGCCTGCCCCTCGCCCAGGGCGCGGAAATAGCTGGCGCCGAGGAAGGACAGGAATTCGTCTACGCCGTGCCCCGGTGTGAACGGGTAGTACAGACTGAACCCAGCCAGTGGTACGTCGCCGGTCAGCTGCTTCGCCGTGTCGGCCCCGAAATTGAAATCGGCGGGAGAGAATTTCAACGCGACCGGTTTGCCATTCTCCAGCAAATAAATGCCTACCGGATGATGGAACAGATAACCGGCCGGGTAGAAACTCATCCGCAAGGGCGATGCGGAAGGCCAGCCCGGCACCTTGCCGTGGAACTTCAGCCGTTGGTAGGCGGGAAAATTCAGGGAAATCAGGGGCTGCGGAACCGTCTGCTGCGACTGGTATGGGTGCTTGGCCGCCTCGCGCACGCGTTGGGTCAGCTCGGTCATGAAATCATGGGTGGATGCGGGTTTTGCAGCTGCCGTCACCAGGGCGGGGGTGTCGGTGCGCAACTGAGCGAACTGGCGACGGTATTTTGCTTCGTCGCTCGCCAAGCGCGCATCCGTTGCCGCCAACTGTTGACGCAGGGTAGCCTGGCTCTCGCCCAGTGATTTGAGTCTGGCGTTGAGGTCGGCCGCCAGCGCCTCGCGTGCCTTGCGTTCCGCCGCCAACTGGCTGCTGTTCGTCTCGCTACGCGCCAGCGCATCCTGGGCATCCCCCGAAGCCTGTTTCACCGCCTGCGGGGTGGCACAGCCGCCCAGCGTCAGAACGCCTGCCAGGAGCGCAAGTGCGCCGCATCCGCGCAAACCGCGACCGATCCGCCATTGATTCCGATTCATCCTGCCTCCCGTGTAACAGCCAAACCCCAGCGCCGCGCCAGTTCCTCGCGCAGCGACCAGACTCGCCAGTGCAGTTCCGTGAGTGCCTCGCCATCCGTCAGCAGCATCATGCGCTGCCGACGATCCAGCGCCTGCGGTCCCAGCTTGAGCGCATCCAGCAGCAGGCGGCGACGACTGAGCGCCACCTCCTCGCTGACGCTGCCGACCCGATCCCGCAACAGGGCGCAATGCATGGCATTGACTCCGGGGTCGACCACCGCCGCGATGAACCCGCGCGCCCTGGACGCATCGCCCGCCTGGGCCGACATCGCGCCCTGAAAGGCCTGCAATAGCGGCGGCGGCGCAACCTCCTCCGGCGTCAGCAGCAAACCCGCGCGACGCAACGCCGTACCGGCCTGCACCCGACTGGTCCACACCGAGACCGGAATCGCGATCACCCAAGCCCCCATCACCGGGATCAGCCACCAGAAGTAACCTGGATTGAGCAGATAGACCGCGCTGGCCCAGGCCACGCCGAGCAGGGTCCCAGGACCGTGATGGCGCAGTGCGTCACCCCATCCGGTACTGGCGTCGCCACGCGTTTGCCTGCCCCAACGGACCTGACGCCCCAGTAGGATGGCGAGCACGAACAGGGTGTGGAAGAGCATGCGCACCGGCGCCAGAATCACCGAGAACGCACTTTCCACCAGCGCCCCCGCAATCAGCCGAACCACGCCGCCGAACTCCCGGGCGCGACCGCTCAGCACGGCCAGCAGCACCGCCAGCACCTTGGGCAGAAAAAGTACCGCCAGGGTGAAGCCCGCCAGGGTAATCGCCCAGTGCGGATGCCACACCGGCCACACAGGGAACAGCACGTGTTTGTCGGGGAAGTAATCCGGCGGGATCAGCGCGTGCAGCACCGCCTCCAGGCTCGACAGCAACAGGAACACGAACCACAGCAAGGATGAAACGTAGGCCATGATGCCGTTAACGAACACGACCCGATGCGCGGAGTTCAGCCCGCGCGCGAACACCAGCCGCACGTGCTGCAGATTGCCTTGCGCCCACCGCCGGTCGCGCTTGAGTTCGTCGAGCAGGGTCGGCGGGGCTTCCTCGTAGCTGCCCGGTAGATCGTGCGCCAGCCATACGCTCCAGCCGGCACGACGCATCAGCGCCGCTTCGACGAAGTCGTGGCTGAGAATGTCGCCGCCGAGCATGCCCCCGCCCGGCAGCCGAGGCAACGCACAATGCTGCATGAAGGGGGCGATGCGAATGATCGCGTTGTGCCCCCAATAATGCCCCTCGCCAAGCTGCCAAAAATGCAGCCCGGCGGAGAAAACAGGGCCGTACAGGCGGTTGGCGAACTGCTGGAGACGACCGAACAGCGTGTTCTGATGGACGGTCGACGGCACGGTCTGGATCAGACCCACGCCCGGGTTGGCGCGCATGGCGTCGGCCAGGCTGGCCAGGGTTTCACCGCTCATCAGACTGTCCGCGTCCAGCACCACCATGTAGCCATAGCGTGCGCCCCAACGGCGACAGAAGTCGGCCACGTTGCCGCTCTTGCGCTTGATGTTGTTGCGCCGACGCCGGTAATAGACCCTCGCCCCGCCCCCCAGGCGCTGACGCAGGTTGACCCAGGCAACCTCCTCGTTCACCCAGGCGTCGGGATCGTCGCTGTCGCTCAGCAGGAAGAAGTCGAACTCGTCGAGCCGGCCGATCTCATCCAGAGCGCGGTACATCACCTCCACTGCGGCAGTCACCCGCTCCGGTTCCTCGCGGTAGATCGGCATGATCACCGCCGTGCGTTCGCCGGGTTTTGCCTGGGTACCTGATTCCGGTGAGGGCAAGGACACCCAGCGCCGCGAGCCGAACAGGAGAACCAGAGCTCCGAACACCGAAGTCCAGAGGCCGATCGACACCCAGCCGAACAACAAGCCGAACACGATCGCCAGGGCATCGTCGATCACATCAAAGCCCGGATGCGGCAGGATGCCTACCATAAATTCGCTGGCGACCACACTGGGAATTAGGACCAGCAAGCCCAGCAGCGCACGTCGCCAGAGCGCCGATCTGGCCCAGGGGTAGGCATGAGGTGCCGGCACGCCGCTCATGGCTTCATTCGCCCCAAGCCTCCGGCACCATGGTGCGACGGTCTATGTCGGGCAGCGCGAACAGGACATCGACGCGCGGCGCGCAGCCGCGTGACCCATCGGCCTCAGAGGCGAATACGCGGCAGACCCGAAACCGTGCTGCAGCGGCGGCATCATTCATCGTCGCGTCGCCGACCTGCTCCCGCCAATGCGCAGCCATCAGGCTACGCAGCCGTGAGAAGGCCTCGGCGCCATCGGCCTCCTCCCGGGAGGCCTCTTCAACCCATGCGTCCACCAGGGACTCTGGCAGGGCAAGCGCTGCGAGATAGCGGCGCAGACGCTGTTCCAGGCGCGGCCCTGGCGGTTCGTCCAGATCGGCTTTGCGCACGCGCGAAGTCGGGGCGGGCGCTACGACAATGTCATCCATGGGCGAGATTGATTCCATGCGGCGGGCACGACCCCCGGGGTCAAGGATCGCCATAACCCAAGCGGTAACCTGCACCCCTGACGGTGTGCAGCAGAGGAATATCGAAGTCACGATCCATTTTCGCCCGCAGGCGAGACACATGGACATCGATCACGTTCGTCTGCGGATCGAAATGATAATCCCAGACGTGTTCCAGCAACATGGTGCGAGTGACCACATGTCCGGCGTGCCGCATCAGGTATTCAAGCAACCTGAACTCGCGCGGCTGCAGGTGGATCGTCTGTCCGGCACGGGTCACGCGATGACGCGCGCGGTCCAGCACCAGATCCGCCACTTCGAGCCGGTCATCGACCGTCTGATCGGCCCGGCCGCGCCGCTGCAATGCCTCGAGCCGGGCCAGCAGATCGGCAAAGGCATACGGCTTGGTCAGATAGTCGTCGCCGCCGGCCTTGAGCCCGGCGACGCGATCGTCCACCTCGCCGAGTGCCGACAGAATCAGCACCGGCGTCGCCCGGCCGGCGGCACGCAGGGCCGCGATCAACGAAATTCCGTCCGTGCCCGGCAACATGAGATCGACGACCAACAGGTCATAGTCGCCGCTTACGGCAGCCACCAGACCCTCGCTGCCGTCGGCCATGTGATCGACCTCGTAGCCGCTTTCCCGGAGCCCCCGCGCAAGATAGATCGCGGCCTCACGGTCATCTTCAATAACGAGAACACGCATCGGCGTATTTTACTCAAGCGCCCACAGCTACGCATTGCAATCTGTTAATAATTCTGTAATGCACGGCGCTGCGCATTCGATGGCAAACTTGCGTTGTAAATCAATCACAGCCTACGGCAAGCGCATGCATGCTACATTCAGCAACTAGAACCATCTCTCAAAGGATGATCTCATTGAGTTCAACGACGAAATGGAGTCGCCCCATACGCTGGCTTCACCTCGGGCTGTTTCTGACCATCACCGCACAGCTCTTTCTGAGCCTGGTGATGGCCGGACCGGACGACAAGCACCAGACATTCATCCAGCACGCCACGCTGATCACCCACGAATACGTCGGCCTGCTTGCTGCGGCGATCATCCTGATCCACTGGGTTTACCTCGCCGCTGCGGAACGCGTCACCTTCGAACATCTCTTCCCCTGGACCGGCCGGGGTATCGGCGAGGTCTTCGGCGAACTCGGCGGTCTGCTGCGCCTGCGCCTGCCCGACGAAAGCGAACAGGGCGGGCTTGCCGGCTTCATCCACGGCCTCGGGCTGCTGCTCGCAACCGCCATGGGCTTCACCGGCACGGTCATGTATTTCATGCTCCAGGCCGGCCGCATGGAAAGCGCCGGCTATCACACTGCCGCCTTTATCCACGGCACGCTGGCCAATCTCATGTGGGCCTACTGGATCGGCCACGGCCTGATCGCGATCCTGCATCAGCTTCTCGGACACGACACCCTGCGCGGCATGTTCCGCCTCGGACGCTGATGAGGCGAGTCTCCCGTTTCATGCCCACTGCGCTGGCCGCCGTATTGCTCGGCGGCTGCGCGACCTATCACGCGGCCCCCCTGCCCACGCAGCCGGATCTTGCGGCTGCGCCGACGAACGCGGGCGCGCCGGTTAAGACCCTGAGCCTCGCCCAGGCCGCACGCCGTGCAGTGGCCGACGACCCGACACTGCGCGCCGCGCGACTGAAGATCGGAATCGCGACCGCCTCGCTCTACGAAGCGGGTCTGATCCCAGATCCCAGCCTGGGCTACAACTTCGATCGCGTGACCTCGTCCGGACCTGGGCTGGTCAATGCCTACAGCGCCGGACTGTCGGCGGATCTGCACTGGCTGTTTACCCGTGGCGACCGCATCGACGCAGCACGCGCGGCACGCCTGCAGCAGGTGCTGGATGTCGCCTGGCAGTCCTGGCAGACCAGCGAGCGCGCCCAGCAACTCTATGTGCAACTATGGTCGCTGCAGCAGGAGGCGACACTGCTCGAACGCGACATCGTCCTCTACCGCACCCGCCAGAAGCGGGTGGAACATGCGCTGCAGCGGGGCGACGTAACGCTCAACACGGCGGCGGCCGACCTCGTGACCTTGACCAGCACCGAAGCCCGACTGGCCCAGGTACGCGAATCCATCATCGACGCGCGCAGCCAGCTCAACGGGCTGCTCGGCCTGCAAGCCGATGCGCACTGGGTGCTGCAGAGTCCGCCACCCGTGACGCTGCTGAATAGCCAGGCACTGACCGCGGCCCTGCAGGCACTGCCGCGCCGGCGTCCCGACCTGCTCGCCCTGCGCGCAGGCTACCGCAGCGCCGACGCGCGCTACCGGGCGGCCATTCTCGGACAGTTCCCCACGCTCAACGTGGGACTGACCCAGGCGTCGGACACCTCGGGCATCAAGACCGAGGGCATCGGCATCACCCTCAGCCTGCCCTTCTTCAATGGCAATCGAGGCCAGATTGCGATCACCCGCGCCACCCGACGCGAGCTGCGCGCCGAGTATCAGGCGCGTCTCGACACGGCTGCCAATCAGGCCCTCGCGCTTGCAGCACGCCTGCACACCATCGACGCCACTCGCCGTACGCTTGAAACGCGCCTACCCGAACTGCGTCGCCTAGCCAAGAACGCCGACCGCGCCTTCGCCGCAGGCGACCTCGGCGGCGCGAGCTATGTGGACATCCAGTCCAGCCTGATCGAACGCGAGCTTGAGGCCATCCGCCTGAACCAGCAGCACCTCGACGGCGCGATCGCTCTCGACACCCTGCTCGGACATGTGCCCACGGGCGTACCCGCCAAGGCGTCCGGCGTATGATCCGCCGACGCATCTTCAGCGCCGCGCTGACCGTGGCCGCCTTGCTGCTGACCGGCCATGCCTGGGCCGCCGCACAAGGCCCGAGCGTGTTGATTGAAACCGGCACCGTGCACCGCGAGCGCATCGGCCAGCGGCTGACGGTCTACGGACAGATCGTACCCGATCCGGAACACGTAACCGGCATCAGCGCCGCCCATGGCGGGCAAATCGCGCGCCTGTGGGTCGGGCTCGGCCAGCAGGTGGCGGCAGGCCAGCCACTGTTGACGCTGACCACCGACCCCACCGCACGGCTGGCTTACGAACAGGCCCGCGCCCAGGTCGCGTACGCCCGTCGCAATCTGACCCAGGTCAAGAGCCTGTATGCCGAACAGCTCGCCACCCGGGCCGAGCTGGCCAAGGCCGAACAATCCCTGGTCAACGCGCAGGGCGCCCTGCGCGCCGAGCGGCGCCTCGGCACCGATCACGCCGAACAGATCATCCGCGCGCCGCAGCCGGCCATCGTCACCCGCCTCGACGTGGCCCCAGGAGACCGCGTGCAGGCCGGCGCCCCGCTGCTGTCGCTCGGCGCGCGCGAACGCCTGTGGGTCACCCTCGGCATCGAGCCCGAGGACGTCACCCGGCTACACCCCGGCATGCCGGTGGTCCTTCGCCCGGTGTTTGCCCGCAATCAGCCGCTGCACGCCGACCTGAGCCAGGTCCACGCGGTGATCAACCCATCCACGCATCTGGTCGACGCCGTGGTACCGCTTTCCGGCAGCGCAACCCTCGGCCTCATCCCGGGCATGTGGATGCGTGGCCATATCGACCTGCAGCAGCATGAAACGCTGACCGTGCCGTCTTCCGCCGTGCTGCACGACGCCAACGGTGCCTATCTGTTCGTGGTCGCGGAAGGACACGCCCAACGCCTCGACATCGCCACCGGCATCAGTCGCGATGGCCGCATCGCGGTCCGCGCACCCAACCTGCACGCTGGCGAAACCGTGGTCACCGTCGGCAATTACGAACTTCGCAACGGCATGGCCGTGCGTCTAGCCGCCGGCCATTCATGACCCCTCGCGAACGCAGCTTCGCGGCCTGGCTGCAGGCCCACCGCCGTTCGGTGCTGTTCCTGATGCTGCTGCTCGTACTCGGCGGCATTTATTCCGCCCTGCGCATGCCTGTTTCCCTGTTCCCCGCCATCGCCTTCCCGCGCGTGGTGGTCTATCTCGACGCCGGCGACCGCCCGGCCAGCCAGATGGAGTTGGAAGTCACGCGCGTAGTTGAACGGGCACTGCGCGGTGTGCCCAAGGTCACCGCCATCAGCTCGGCCACCAGCCGCGGCTCGGCCGACGTCGATGTCCGCTTCAACTGGGGCACCGACATGCCGCGCGCGGTCCTGCAGGTGGAGGCGGCGCTCAATCAGGTGCTGCCGCGGCTGCCGGCCGGCACCCACTTCGAGGTCCATCGCATGGACCCGACCAAGTTCCCGGTGCTGGCCTACAGCCTGACCTCCACGCACCTGAGCCAAGTGCAGCTGCGCGATATCGCGCGCTACCAGCTGGTGCCGCTGCTTTCCAGCGTTCAGGGCGTGCGCCACATCGGAGTGATGGGCGGGCAGACGGCCGAATACCGTGTCACCGTCGATCCCGCACGCCTGGCTGCCCTCGGCCTGTCCATGGGCGATGTCGAACGCGCACTTACCGCCGCCAACATCATCCGCGCGGTCGGCCGGCTGCAGGCCCACTACAAGCTGTTCCTGCTACTCTCCGACACCCGCTTCAAGGACCTCGCCGAGATCCGCCACACGGTGCTACGCACCGGCAAGGACGGCGTGGTGACGCTCGACGACGTGGCCACCGTGCGACTGGCCACTCGCCCGCAATGGATCACGGTCACCGCAAACGGCCATCAGGCCGTGCTGGTGACCGTCTACCAGCAGCTCGGCGGCAACACCGTGGCCATCGATCGGGCGATCCAGGCGCGACTGAAATCCATCGAGCCGCGCCTGCCGGCCGATCTGCACATCCACCAGTGGTACAACCAGAGTGGGCTGATCCTCGACTCGGCAGGGTCGGTGCGCGACGCCATCATCCTCGGCGTAGTGTTCGCGACCCTGGTGCTATTCATCTTCCTGCGCAACTGGAAGCTCACCCTGATCGCGCTGCTGGTGGTGCCGGGCGTGCTCGCCGCCGCCAGCGCTTTGCTCTACGCCCTGGGCATGAGCTTCAACATCATGACCCTAGGCGGCATGGCCGCTGCGGTCGGCCTGATCATCGACGACGTGATCGTGATGCTCGAGCACCTCGTCCGGCGTCTAATCCAGCAGGGCCACGGGCCGCGCACGGTGCTCGACGCGGCACGCGAATTCACTCAGCCGCTGGCCGGGTCAAGCACCGCGACGGTCATCATCTTCGTGCCGCTGGCCTTCCTCTCCGGCGTGACCGGCGCCTTCTTCAAGGCACTGGCCCTGACCATGGCCACCTCGCTGGTCATCTCCTTCCTGTTCGCCTGGCTGGCCCTGCCGCTGATCGCCGCCCGCCTGCTCGGCCCGAAGGACGCCCAGCACGACGCCGGCGGGCGCATCACCCGCGCCACCCAACAGATATACCGACGTCTGATGCAGGGTTTGATGCGTCGCCCGCTGTGGCTGCTCGCCGGACTGATCCCCCTGCTCGTCGCCGGCGCGATCTCCTTCGAGCACGTGCCCTCCGGCTTCATGCCACAGATGAACGAAGGCGGCTTCGTGCTCGACTATCAAACGCCGCCCGGTACCTCGCTGGCAGAGACCGACCGGCTGCTCGACCAGGTCGCGCACATCCTGCGCACCACGCCCCAGGTCGACACCTGGTCGCGGCGTACCGGCACCCAGCTCGGCGGCGGGGTGACCGAGGCCAACCAGGGCGACTTCTTTGTACGCCTCAAGAGCCCGCGCGGACAGCAGGCGGTGATGGACCGCATCGCCCGACGCATTCACGACGACGTGCCGGGTCTCACGGTGCAGGACATGAACCAGCCGATGCAGGACCTGATCGGCGACCTGACCGGTTCGCCACGACCGGTGGTCATCCGCCTGTTCGGTGACGACTGGCAGCAGCTCGTCAAGCTGGCGCCGAAGGTGGCGGCACGCATCCGGCAGATCCGCGGGCTCAAGGAAGTGCAGGACGGGCTGGTGATCGCAGGCGATGCGCTCAATATCCGCGTCGACCGCATCAAGGCGGCGCTGGAGGGCCTGACGCCCGCTGAGGTGACCGCTCAGCTCGACGCCTATCTCAGCGGCGTGGTCACCACACATATCCAGCAGGGCCAACAGGTGATCGGCGTGCGGGTGTGGACCTCGTCCGCGCTGCGCAGCAGCCGCGCGCGCATCGAGCGCCTGCTGTTACGCGCGCCGGACGGGCACCTGGTGCCGCTGTCGCGCATCGCCACCATCCGCCGCGTGACAGGCGTGCCCGAGATCACGCGCTACAACCTCAAGCCGATGGTCGCCGTCTCCGCGCGCATCGAGGGGCGCGGGTACGGCGGCGCCATCGCCGACGTGCGCCAGGCCCTGGCCACACCGGGGCTGCTACCCAAGCACGTCTATTACACCCTCGGCGGGTTGTACAAGCAGCAGCAGATCGCCTTCCATGCCCTCGGCGTGGTGTTCGTCGCCGCAGCAGCCCTGCTGTTCCTCGCCCTGCTGTTCCAGTACGAACGCTTCCGCGTCGCGCTGGCGATCATCTCCGCCCCCCTGCTCGCAGTGTTCGGCGTGTTCACCGGCCTGTGGATCGCCGGGCAGACACTCAACATCACGGCGCTCATGGGCATGACCATGATCCTCGGCATCGTCACCGAGGTCGCCATTTTCTATTTCTCCGAGCTGGTCCTGCTCAGCGCCAGCCTGCCGTCGGCCGAGGCGTTGATCGAAGCCGGCGTCAATCGACTGCGGCCGATCGCCATGACCACCTTGGCCGCCATCCTCGCGCTACTGCCGCTCGCGCTCGGCATCGGCCAGGGCTCAGCCATGCAACAGCCGCTGGCGGTGGCCATCATCGCCGGCCTGGCGGTGCAGATGCCGCTGGTACTGATCGCCGTGCCGGTCATCTTCAGCCGTGTCTTGCACGGCAAGCCGGAGGAACTGCTATCCTAATGCCGCCATTAACCAGGGCTTATTGCCAATCGGCGGCTCACGCACGCATAACGAGGCAAAGCCTGAGCGGGCACATGACAACGAGGCAGATGAGCGCATGACCCAAAGCCGAGGAATCTGGCAATTCGCACGTGAATTCATCGCACACCCGCGCCAGACCGGCGCCCTCTTCCCCAGCTCTCGGGCACTCGCACGGCGCATGGCCGGCCAGGTCCCCGAAGGCGACGGCATCGTCGTT
Organism: Acidihalobacter aeolianus; assembly: GCF_001753165.1. Lineage (GTDB taxonomy): Bacteria > Pseudomonadota > Gammaproteobacteria > DSM-5130 > Acidihalobacteraceae > Acidihalobacter > Acidihalobacter aeolianus. Next base: position 868,821 of record NZ_CP017448.1, on the reverse strand, counting down.
GAACTGGGTCCCGGCCTGGGCTCGGTGACCGCCGCCCTGCTCGCCCGCGGCATTCCTCCCGAACAGATCTGGGCCATCGAATACTCGCCGCGTCTGGCGGCACAACTACGGCGCCGTTTCCCCGGCGTGCGCGTGATCGAGGGCGATGCCTGCCATCTGTCGAAGCTGCTGGGACCGCATCACGAACGCATTCGCGCCATCGTCTCCAGCCTGCCGCTGCGCAGCCTGCCCAAGAACACCGTGCAGGCGATCTTCGGCGAGCTGCGCAAGGTCGCGGAAGCGAGTACGGTCTTCGTGCAGTTCACGTATCATTTCCGCAGCGCGTGCAGGCGGTTGCCGATGGACTTCGTCCCCTGTCACCATAGCTTCGTACCGCTGAACCTGCCCCCCGCGCGGGTGGACGCCTACTACTACCACGGCTAGGGTCCGCGGCGCCTACCCCTGAGAGGCCACATGCGACTCTACGATCTCGACGTATCCGGCAACTGCCACAAGATCCGCCTCATGCTGGGCCTGCTCTCCCTCGACTATACGCTGCACTCGCTGCAGCGCGAGGACACCGTCAGCGAATCCTTCCGTGCCATCAATCCCCGCGGGCAGGTGCCGGTGCTGGAAGACGCCGGCGAGATCGTATGGGACTCGATGGCCATCCTGGTCTATCTGGCACGCCGCTACGCCGGCCCGCAATGGCTGCCCGAGGAACCGCTCGCACTCGCCCGCGTGATGCAGTGGCTGGCCGTGTCGGAAAACGAAATTCTCTACGGCCTCGCCCGTGCGCGCGCCGTGGTCAAGATGGGCCGCCCCTTCAATCTAGAGGAATGTCAGCAAATGGGCCGGCAGGCGCTGACCGTGATGGAGGCCCAGCTCGCCGGGCGCGACTGGCTGGCCTCCGAAGGCCACCCGACCATCGCGGACGTGGCCTGCTACCCCTATGTCGCCCTCGCCCCCGAAGGCGACCTGCCGCTGGGCGCATACCCCGCAATCCGCGCCTGGCTGGGCCGCGTGCAGCGCCTGCCCGGCTACGTCGGCATGGCCGGCATCGCGGACTACTGAGCGACGCTAGTCGTCGTACTTCGGCGTCGCGCTGATACGGTGGATGCTCAGGTCCGCGCCCAGGTACTCCTGTTCCTGGGTCAGACGAATGCCGACGGTCAGCTTCAGCGCACCATAGACCGCCAGCCCTCCTCCGAAGGCGATGGCGACGCCTAGCCCGGTTCCCACGAGCTGCGACCAGAAACTCACACCGCCGGTGCCGCCCAGCGCCTTGAGGCCGAAGATGCCGGCGGCGATCCCGCCCCAGGCGCCGCACAGCCCGTGCAGCGGCCAGACGCCGAGCACGTCGTCGATGCGCCAACGGTTCTGCGTCAGCGTGAACAGCCAGACGAAAAGCCCCCCGGCCACGGCGCCGGTGATCAGGGCGCCGATGGGATGCATCAGGTTGGAGCCGGCACACACGGCCACCAGCCCCGCGAGCGGGCCGTTGTGCACGAAACCCGGATCGTTGCGTCCGGCGAGCAGGGCCGCCAGCGTACCGCCGACCATCGCCATCAGGCTGTTGACCGCGACCAGACCGCTGATGTCCTGGATGTTCTGCGCCGACATCACGTTGAAGCCGAACCAGCCGACGGTGAGTATCCACGCACCCAGCGCGAGGAAGGGGATGTTCGACGGCGGATGCGCATAGATCTCGCCCTCGTTGCCGTAGCGACCGTGGCGCGGGCCGAGCATGAGCACCGCCGCCAGCGCGATCCAGCCGCCCATGGCATGCACCACCACGGAGCCCGCAAAGTCGTGGAACGGATGGCCGAAGTGCGCCGTGAGCCAGGCCTGGAAGCCCAGGTTGTCGCCCCACGTCAGCCCCTCGTAGAAGGGATACACCAGCGCCACCAGAACGAAGGTGGCGGCGAGCTGCGGATAGAAGCGTGCGCGCTCGGCGATCCCGCCGGAAACGATGGCCGGAATCGCAGCGGCGAAGGTGAGCAGGAAGAAGAAACGCACCAGCGCCCGGCCGTTGTCCAGGGAAAGCTCGCCGGCTGCATGCAGGAAATTGGTGTGATAGGCAATCGCGTAGCCGATGAAGAAATAGGCCAGCGTCGATATCGAAAAGTCGGCCAGAATCTTGACCAGGGCGTTGACCTGATTCTTGCGTCTGACCGTGCCCACCTCAAGGAAGGCGAAGCCCGCATGCATGGCCAGCACGAGGACGGCGCCGAGCAACAGAAACAAGGTATCCAGAGCCGGGGTGAGGTTGTTCATCGCATATGCACCGATAGCCGCCCAAAAGCGCACTATCTTAGTGCATAGACGTTAGCTTGCACAGATTAAGTGCAATCCCGGATCTGCGTCGTTGCGATACCTACATGGGCGTTGAAGATGGATACCGCCAGCGGATTCGTTCATCGAGGACTGAAGGATCTCGGATGGCGATTGACCACGCACATGGCTGTAGTGACCGCTCTTGGTACTAGTCAGGATTGGCAGCACACGACCCCTGTAGTTGCGATGCAACGCACAAAGGCACTCGGCTCTTGGTACTAGTCAGGATTGGCAGCACACGACCCCATGCAGCCAGTCAGTCATTATTGGTATTAGTGACCGGTATTTTGATCACAGCAGTCGTCCTGATTCACATCATCAATAAGACATTGTGCCCGATGAAAATTCCTGCAGGACCCTTAGGAGGTATTTTGTACTGTCCTGCATGTTGGATAAGCTGAACACGCCCAGAATTGTTTACCAGCATTTGCTCCCTTTTTGGCTGTGCGCAAAACCATGAGGCTCCCACATTTGGGGCACCTGCGCCTTGTTGAGAGATCGGAACGAGCTTTGAGATGCTGGACGTGCTGATGGTGTGTTTTTCGAGTTGGCTCTAGCCGACCTGACTGTATTTGAGATAGAGCAGCATGGACTTGCGACTCGCTGAGAACCGGCTCGCCGAAAGACTTGATATGCGTGATGTAACCGCCACCCTTTGTGACATTTGTTGGCATGGGAGATTTGAACGAACATTCTCCTACAAATACGACTACCGAGTGGATGGTCTCAGCCGGAACATCAAGCGCCGTCTCCAGTGCTTTTACGTGTTTGTAGTTCTGTAGGAGCGGATTTTGGAACTTGAAGGATCTCTTGAATCTCTGCTGTGTCCACTGGGGCTGATGTTCACCCCCAAAAATCCAGCCCTTCATGTTTTTCGTTTCTACGACAAAGACGCCAAACCGGGACACGAAGATATGATCGATCTGCGTAGTCCCATCAGGTGTGGGCAGGGTGACATTGTGTAATGGATGGTAGGTATTGGCGGGAAGCCTTAGCCAAGCTGCAAATTTGACTAAGGACTCTCCGAGCCAACCCTTTACCCAAGGTGTTTTGAATACCGCGATGACCAGCAGGATAGGGATAAACCACCAGAGCCTGAACACCTCATTGAGGATTGGTGTGTAATTCATCGCTACAAGCCACCTCTGGAACAATTGCAAGTCTTTGACGTACTAAAGCTGTATGACTCTGTACCCATTATCTCAAAATGGTCGACAAGTCCCCCGGGGTTCTAGCCCACTGACCGCGAGTCTCAGTTCGACCCAATCCTGCCATTCGCGTATCGTTAACCCGCTGTCGGCACCAAGCCCAACAGCGGTCGTTCAACGACCAAACTCACAGGCGCAAATGAAGCGTAGCGTAATTTTCGTCCGGTGGAGTGTCTTGTTATGCGTCATTTTCTGACGCCCCGCAATGTTTTTACCTTATTAATTATTTCTTCAAAAAGCTCGTACTCAGGTCCTTTTATAGTATCCCAGTCAATGCCCTTGTTCTGGAAGGCAGGATCGGAGCCAATTTCTATATATGTGCGATAATTACTGAGTTTGAATAAGGCCTTATCAGTTTTTTGCAATAGAGGCAGATGATCCTCTACATCTATGTTTCCGAGCATATTGGGAAGATCATGCGCCAAGTCATTTCGGTGTTTTCTTAACGCTTGAATGGTTAGAACGTCCTCAGAGTCTATAGCCTCCATAAAATCGCGAAGATATAGAAGGCATGCTTCAAATTGATTCTTATGCCGAGACAATACATCTTCTTCGTACGATTTGAACGGCATTCCTTCATCGAAGGTCGTATCTTGATAAAAAGCCTTGATAGGGTTAACTATAATGTCTTTGACTAGCTCGAATGCAACTAGAACGAACCCCGCGTAGGTGAGTGCCCGCGTAAGTTCTTCCTCTGTTGCCCCTTCAGTGGCAGTCATCTAATCCCCGTTTATTTTGACGCATAACGTTGAAGCTGTGCGGCGCAAACGAAGCGCAGCGTAGTTTGCATCCGAACGAGCGCCTTGTTAGCGATTATTTTTTGATCGTTCATGTTCTGCAACCTCATTATTAAGCCTTTTTACCTCTAATACTTGTTTGTGCAGAAGATCGAGTTCTAGTCTCAAATCTGAAATTTTTTGCTGCGCTTTGTAAGCATCGACAAGGCTAATTCTTGGATTGCGCAATGCATTTAACAGCTCCTCGGATACTTTGTCTATTGCTCGTAGAAACCCCTCCATGTCATCAATGTCATCAGTGACTGCGATTAAATCTCTGAGATCTTGCGATGAGCGACGCAACTCGAATGCTTCTAACGTCACTTCATGAGCTTTTTCTGCACTTTTTATGAAGCTGTTCTTTTTCCACTGATATATCGAAAAACCGAAACCTGCAATTGAAATGCAAAGAGCAACTATCGATATGATGACTGGGTCAATCATGTATGTGCGCTTCCATCGCTAACGCCTAGCTAAGCCGACCGAAAAGCGCGCAGCGATTTTGTGGTCGGCTTGAGCGACGTGTTAGATTCATTTCCCATGATTTGGATCCGAGGCGTATTTTGCAATCGCAAAATTCGCCGCATCACTCCACCCTGCTGACAGGATCGCGAATGCTGTGGAAATGAAGCCCGCAAACCAAAGCCAGGAAAATCTATATGTGTCAAAGGCAAGCGCGACATACAGAAAGCCTAATAGACCAATCGTGAAGCTGACCAATGTTGCTTTAGTGGCCTTTTCTCTGTTCACTCTTTCAACATCATGAATTCGAGTCGCACGATTGCCAGCGAGAGAAAGTACCTTAGCCTCTTGAATTAGCGTTTTTGTCTTCTTGACTGTCCAAAATGATGCAAGGGAAGAAAATAGACACATTCCGAAAAATGCCTGCGTAATTGCTTCATCAAAACCACCACGAAAGAAGACAAGAAACCCGGCGGCGATTGAAGTGGAAAAAAGAATAACTGTTTTCATCCAAGCATCTTCCGCCCGTTTTGCGTGCTGAGCCCTCATTGCCACAGGAATCCGCTGATTTATTGCGCTATTAATTAGCGGAATAATTAAGAAAACCATAGCAGCTATGATGAAAGTTACTACTTTCACAGTTGTGCTTTCGTAAAACGCTTCCAAGTTTCCTCTCGAGAGAATCTAACAGTAAATATAGAGACCGACGGATCCTGACATTCTTTTATACAGAGACCCACAAAAACAGCGATTAACCAGATGATTTTCCACCACTTTATCATTTCTTTGTCTCTATATGCATGTATGAAAACGAGGACATGAAGCTGATGCCCAACCAGAGTTAGTCGAACGACTGGTTCTCGCTGCACACCTGTCGTCCATCGGACTGATATGGAAGGAGCATGAATGGCCGGATGTGGCCGATTTCGGAAGTCTCGATAATTCAAACCAGTCATTTGTTTGAGACATCAAGCACCCCATGCATTGCTCTCAGATAACGCATGGGGCTGAAGAATATCGCCTTAATTCCAAATCCGTCAGAGCGCGCCGTCGGCGCCTGCCTTGATGATTTTCATCAAGCCGGCAATCACCGAATCGGCACTCTTCTTGAGCGCCGGAGGCATCTTGCGGGACAGCAGCAATTTGGGGTTCAGCATGGTCAGCCAGTAATGGCCGTGCTTGCCTTGAACCACGGCGATGCGACAGGGCAGATAAGCGGCATAGGCCATATTGAAGGAGACCATTTCATAGGCCACCGTGGGTTTGCAAAACTGGTAGATGTCCAGCGTGCGCACATGCTTAGCGCCCATGGCCTTTAGCTGGGCGGACAGGTCCTGGTGCGCGACCAGTTTGAAGTTGAGAAAATTGGCGCGCAGCTTCATGGACTGGATGGCTTCACTCGGTGTGACACCCTTCGCCAAAGGCAGTTTGACGACCGTGGCCGGGATATCGATATGAGTCACTTTCGCTGCGAACGCAGGCTCTGCGCCCAGCAAGCCGACAACCAGCAACGAAATCAGGAAGGCACCCCATTTCACGAGGGAGAAATTACCGGGCATAACTGAATCTCCTGGGTGGATATCGGGCATTGCCAATTCATGTCTGGAAATGCCTCTAAGCGTTCGTTAGACAGCACGCATGAACTTTATATCCACACCACCAACGAGAGATTGCGACGATCACTCGCTGGCTCGGCAAGCCCGGCAGGGTCGATACCCATTCCGGGCATTAAGGCTCCCGTCCTGGTGACATAGGCAGGCTTGAAGCCCCGCCTTCAATGCATGAAAGGGGATTCGATGATTAGCCCCGAATATTCGAGGCATGCGGGATTTTTACGCGGGGTTGCTGAAGCTGGCGAGCGGGCATCGCACCAGCCTGGGGCAACCGGGAGCATCGCGCGCTGATTCTGGGTTCGGCCCACCACGGCCAAGCCGCGCATCGCGGGGTTGCTATCGCCGGGCGAATCCCAAACGGCGCATCGCGCCGACCTGGTGCGCACCCACTTGGGGCGCGTTCAGGTCTGAGGCAGCGTGACGCCTCGCTGGCCCTGGTACTTGCCGCCGCGATCCTTGTACGACACCTCGCAGACCTCGTCCGACTCCAGAAAGAGCATCTGGGCGACGCCTTCGTTGGCGTAGATCTTGGCCGGCAACGGCGTGGTGTTGGAAAACTCCAGGGTCACGTGGCCCTCCCACTCGGGTTCGAGCGGGGTGACGTTGACGATGATGCCGCAGCGCGCGTAGGTCGACTTGCCGAGGCAGATGGTGAGCACGTTACGCGGGATGCGGAAGTACTCGACCGTGCGCGCGAGCGCGAAGGAGTTGGGCGGGATGATGCACACGTCGGACTGCACGTCGACGAAGCTGTTCTGGTCGAAGCCCTTGGGATCGACGATGGCCGAGTTGATGTTGGTGAAGATCTTGAACTCGTCGGCGCAGCGCACGTCGTAGCCGTAGCTGGAGGTGCCATAGGATACGATCCGCTGTTCGCCGCTGTGGCGCACCTGACCGGGCTCGAAGGGCTCGATCATGCCGTGCTGCGTGGCCATGCGGCGAATCCAGCGGTCGGACTTTATGGACATGCTCGGGGACTCCGGTCCCGGCGGGGCCTGGGCCCCTGCCGGCTCAGCTGTTCTGGATCACGATGTTGGGGAACTTGCTGCTGTAGTCCTTGGACTGGCGGGCAAGCTGCGCGGCCGTGCGACGTGCGATGTCGCGATAGATCTCGGCAACGCGTCCGTCCGGATCGGCGACCACGGTCGGCTTGCCGCCGTCCGCCTGCTCGCGGATACGGATGTCGAGCGGCAGCGCGCCCAGCAGTTCGACGTTGTAGTCCTCAGACATGCGCTGGCCGCCGCCTTCGCCGAAGATGTGCTCCTCGTGGCCGCAGTTCGAACAGATGTGGATGCTCATGTTCTCCACGATGCCGAGCACCGGCACCTCGACCTTCTCGAACATCTTCAGACCCTTGCGTGCATCCAGCAGGGCGATGTCCTGCGGCGTGGTGACGATGACCGCGCCGCTGACCGGAATCTTCTGTGACAGCGTGAGCTGGATGTCGCCGGTGCCCGGCGGCAGGTCGATCACGAGGTAGTCGAGCTCGCCCCAGCGGGTTTCGGAAAGCAACTGCTCCAGCGCCTGGGTCACCATCGGGCCGCGCCAGATCATCGGCGTTTCATCCTCGATGAGGAAGCCGATGGACATGGCCTTGATGCCGTAGTTCTCCATCGGTTCGAGCATGCGCCCGTCCTTGGTCTCCGGCTTGCCCTCAATGCCCAGCATGCGCGGCTGGCTGGGGCCGTAGATGTCCGCGTCGAGCAAGCCCACGCTGGCGCCTTCGGCGGCCAGGGCCAGAGCCAGGTTCACCGCAGTGGTGGACTTGCCCACGCCGCCCTTGCCGGAGGCGACGGCAATGATGTTCTTGATTCCGGCCAGCGGCTTGAGGTTGCGTTGTACGGCATGCGAGACGATCTGCGACCGCGTTTCCACCTCGACCGAATCGACGCCGTCGATCCGACCCACCTGCTCGCGCACGGCCGCGACGACCTCGTCGGCGTAGCCCTTGGCGGGGTAACCGAAGGCGATGTCCACCGCGACCTTGCCGCCCTCGATGCGGATATCCTTGACCTCTCCGGCCGCCACCAGATCCTTCTCCAGGTAGCGGTCCTGCACGCCCTTGAGGGCGGTTTCGACCTGTAAACGCGACAACTCAGCCATGAGCCCTGAACCTCCGGAACAATTCGGTGATGCGCAATCGGCGCTTTGCCGCGGATTGTACTAGGCCGCCACCCCGCGTAAAACCACGCGGTTAACTAGGCCTTCCCTCCGGCCGAAAAACTGTTGCGCACGTGCATCCGACGCGCAGCGACAAATGCGGGAGATAGGGGATTTGCGGCCATGCATGCATGGCCCGGGGGCGCCGGACCTGATATGTTTACAGGCTTTTCGAAACGCGGACGAGCCACCCCATGACGCGCGACATCCTGGTCACCAGCGCCCTGCCCTACGCCAACGGATCGATCCATATCGGTCATCTGGTGGAATACATCCAGACCGACATCTGGGTACGCTTCCAGCGCATGCGCGGACACCGCTGTTTCTATGTCGGCGCAGACGACGCTCACGGCACCCCGATCATGCTGCGCGCCCAGGGCGAGGGCATCACGCCCGAGGCGCTGATCGAACGCGTCGGTGCGGAACACCGCGCGGACTTCGACGATTTCGGCATCAGCTTCGACAACTACTACAGCACCCACTCGCCCGAAAACCGCGCCTTCGCCTCCGACATCTATCTGAAGCTGCGCGACGCCGGACATATCGCGCGGCGCACCATCAGCCAGTTCTACGATCCCGAGCAGAAGATGTTTCTGCCCGACCGCTTCATCAAGGGCGGTTGCCCGCGCTGCGGCGCGCCGGACCAGTATGGCGACAACTGCGAGGTCTGCGGCGCGACCTACGACGCCGCCGAACTCAAGGACCCGCGCTCGGTGCTCAGCGGCGCCACGCCGGTTAAGAAGGACTCGGAGCATTATTTCTTCCGGCTGTCCGATTTCGAGGACATGTTGCGCAAGTTCGTGCGCGGCGCCACGCAGACCGAAGTCGCGAACAAGATGAACGAGTGGCTGTCCACCGGCCTGAACGACTGGGACATCTCGCGCGACGCACCCTACTTCGGCTTCGAGATTCCCGATGCGCCGGGCAAGTATTTCTACGTCTGGCTGGATGCGCCCATCGGCTACATGGCGAGCTTCAAGCAGCTCTGCGCGCGGCTGGGGCTGGAATTCGACGACTGGTGGAAGGCTGACGCCAAATCCGAGCTCTATCACTTCATCGGCAAGGACATCCTGCGTTTCCACACCCTGTTCTGGCCGGCCATGCTCAAGGGCGCCGGGCTGCGCATACCGACCGCCATCTACGCGCACGGCTTCCTCACCGTGGACGGGCAGAAAATGTCCAAGTCGCGCGGCACCTTCATCAAGGCGCGCACCTATCTGGATCACCTCGACGCCGAGTACCTGCGCTACTATTTCGCGGCCAAGCTCGGCGCCGGCGTCGATGACCTCGACCTCAATCTCGAGGACTTCACCGCGCGCGTAAACGCCGACCTCGTCGGCAAAGTGGTCAACATCGCCAGCCGCACCGCCTCGTTCATCGCCAAGCGCTTCGACGGCAAGCTGTCCGACACCCTGCCCGAACCCGACATGTACGCCTCGTTCGCCGCCTCGCGCGACGAGATCGCCGAACACTACGAACGTCGCGAATTCGGTCAGGCCATGCGTAAGATCATGGGGCTGGCCGACCGCGCCAACCAGTACATCGACGAAAACAAGCCGTGGGTGCTGATCAAGGACCCGGAGCGGGCCGCCTCGGTCCAGGGCATCTGCACCCAGGGGCTCAACCTGTTCCGCGTGATCGTGAGCTTCCTCAAGCCCGTGCTGCCGCGCGTCGCCGGGAAGACCGAGGCCTTCTTCGGCGCCGGCGAACTGGCCTGGGACGACATCGCCGAGCCGCTGCTCGCGCGCCGCATCAACGCCTTCGAGCCGCTCATGACCCGCATCGAGCCCGCCGCCATCGAGGCCATGGTCGAGGCCTCCAGGGAAGACCTGCAGGCCGCCGCGCCCAAGCCCACCGGGCCGCTGGCCGACGATCCGATCCGTGACGAGATCGCCTACGACGACTTCGCCAAGCTCGACCTGCGCGTCGTGCGCATCCTCAAGGCCGAGCACGTCGAGGGCGCCGAAAAGCTGCTGCGCCTGACCCTCGATCTCGGCGGCGAGACGCGCAACGTGTTCGCCGGCATCAAATCCGCCTATGCCCCCGAAGACCTGGAAGGGCGGCTCACCGTCATGGTCGCCAACCTCGCCCCGCGCAAGATGCGCTTCGGCGTCTCCGAGGGCATGGTGCTGGCCGCCGGCCCCGGTGGAAAGGACCTGTTCGTTCTCAATCCGGACGAAGGCGCGGAACCGGGCATGCGCGTGAAATGAGGCGCGGCGGGGCCGACACGTCCAAACCAAGGAGGATCGCCCCATGAGCGAAACCCAACCCCTGGCCATCGTCGCCGGCGTGGGCCCCGGCCTTGGCGCCGCACTGTGCCGACAGCTCAGCGCGGACGGCTATGCCGTGGTCGGCCTCGCGCGCACCCGCCACTACACCGACGAACTGGCTGCGGAACTCCAGGCGCGCGGCGCCGACGCGCTCATGCTGGCCTGCGATCTCACCGACGAAACGGCGGTGCGCACGGCGCTGGGCGAGGCCGTGGAACGCTTCGGCCCGCCCGAGGTGCTGATCTACAACGCCGGGGCCATCGCCATGCACGCCTTCGCCGAGACGCCCGTGGAGGATTTCGACCGCCTGTGGGCGATCAACTGCCGCGGGGCCTTCCTGTGCGCACGCGAGGTCGTGCCGGCCATGCTGGCCCGCGGCCGGGGCTGCATCCTATTCACCGGCGCCAGCGCCGCGACCAAGCCGGCCGCCCGTTTTGCCGCCTTCGGCGCCGCCAAGTTCGCGCTGCGCGGCATGGCCCAGTCCATGGCCCGCGAACTCGGCCCGCAGGGCATCCACGTCGCGCACGTGATCATCGACGGCATGATCCTGACGCCCAAAAATTGCGGCCGGCCCGGCGTCACCGCGGACAACACCCTGGACCCGGATGCCATCGCCCGCACCTATCTGGCACTCATTCACCAGGACCGCTCCGCCTGGACGCAGGAGATCGACCTGCGCCCCGACGTGGAAAAATTCTGAACGCCGCGCAGGCAGTAACGCCGTTCCGAAACGAGTCACGAGCCGCGCCGGCTGGCGTGCGCTCGCGAGCTCGACCTGCGCCAGCAGAGGACTCCGAATACGGTATGCACACAAGCTCCACATCGGTGCGCGAACCTGCACGTCCTCGCGATTATGGTGCGCGCACGCCCCATCACCGCGGACAACGCACGGACGACACCGCAGCGCGCATCCCTACCCTCGAAAAAATATATCCAAGCAAATAAGTGGGTTAAAGGCCGAACCTGCGTCCGGCGTGATGGCTAGCGCCGTCATGGCATAAAACATGCTCCATTGCTTAGCGTACTAAGTACTCAGGACATCGACCTACTCATGATGAGGCATCGCCGCATGCCATGCTCCGACCGCCCGGCACACCGGGCATCGCGGGCAGCATGAACTACGATCACCTGCTGCATTACCTCACCATGCCGGTGTTGTGGCACGGGCTTTGGCTGGCCGTCGTCATCGCCGTCTGCTCGTTCGGCGCTGCGCTCGTGCCGGCACTGCTCGTGGCGATTGCGCGCATGTCCAACAATGCGCTGCTGCGCGGGCTGCCCACACCCTTCATCTGGGTCATGCGCGGCACGCCCGTGCTGCTGCAGCTGCTGTTCTGGTACAACGTCCTGCCATTGCTCGGCCTGCGCCTGAGCGCACTCATGACCGCGATCCTCGGCCTCGCGCTCAACGAGGTCGCCTTCATGGCGGAAATCTTCCGCGGCGGGCTGCAGTCGGTGAAGCGCACGCAGCGCGACGCCGCCGCGGCGCTCGGACTGACGCCGTTCATGGTGATGGCCCGCGTCGTGCTGCCGCAGGCGCTCAGGGCGATCGCGCCGGCCATGGGCAACGAGGCGATCACGGTCCTGAAAAACACCTCGCTGGCCTCGGTCATCACGGTCGGCGAACTCACGCTGACCAGCGAACAGGTCGTGTCGACGAACTTCGAGTATGTCGAGGTGTTCACCGCGGCCGGGCTGCTCTATCTGCTGGCCACCACCGCGATCTCCCTCGCGCAGCGATATTTCGAAAACCGCCTCAACTACGAACGCCACACGACCCCGCTGGGCCCTCGCTCCAGTGCCCCGACGGCGGATGCCGTGGGCACGGCGAGCACCGCCCAAGCGAGGCTCCCCTTGTCCGAAGCCCCGCATCCCGCGGCACGACCGGCACCGTCCGGCCAGACCTTCGTGGAGATCAGGCACGTCCGCAAATCCTTCCACGGCAACCTGATCCTGCGCGACATCACGCTGAAGCTCGACCAGGGCGAAATGGTCTTTCTCATCGGCCCGAGCGGTTCGGGCAAGACGACCCTGCTGCGCACGATCAATCACCTCGAATCCATCGACAGCGGCGAGATCCTGGTCAACGGCCAGCACATCGGCTATCGCCAGACGTCCGCCGGCCTGCGTCCCTCGCGTAGCGCTGCCCGCGACCGCGCGCGGGTCGGCGTTGGCATGGTGTTCCAGCATTTCAACCTGTTCGACCACATGACCGTGCTCGAAAACATCGTCGAAGCGCCGATCCGGGTACACGGCATCGACCGCGCCACGGCCTACCGCGAGGCGCGCGAACTGCTCGCCTGGGCCGGCCTGAGCGAGCACGAACAGCGTTATCCGCATCAGCTCTCCGGCGGTCAGCAGCAGCGCATCGCGATCATCCGCGCCGTCGCCACGCATCCGAAGCTGATCCTGTTCGACGAACCGACCTCGGCGCTCGACCCCGAACTGGTCAACGAGGTGCTGGTGCTGATGCGCAAGCTGGCCGCTGCCGGCATGACGATGGTCATCGTGAGCCACGAAATCGTGTTCGCGCGCGACTGGGCGGACCGGATCGTGTTCATGGAAGACGGTCAGATCGTCGAACAGGGCAGCCCGAGCGAGCTCTTCAACCGCCCGAAAAGCGCCCGCACTCGCGCCTTCATCGAACTTGTCGAAGGCCGTCTGGGCCACCACACCGAACCCACTCCCATCGAGGCCGCGCAATGAACGTCGCAGAACCCGGAGACTTCGTACTCGCGCCCGCAGGCTGCGTCGCCCTGGCGCTGCGCGCGGGCCAGTCGCTGCAGATCACCGACCTGGAAGGCCAGCAGGTCGCGGACATCGTCGCCTTCACGCGCCCCGAGCTTGACGACCGCCTGTGGGTCTCGAACACCGTGCGCCTGAACGGCACCGTGTTCCTGACCGCCGGGCACGTGCTCTATTCGGATCTCAGCCGGCCGCTGCTGCGCATCGTCGAGGACACCTGCGGCCAGCACGACATCCTCGCCGGCTCCTGCAACGCGGAAATCGACAAGGTGCGCTACGGCGTCGACGGCCACCACGGCTGCGTCGAGAACTTCGTCGAGGCCCTGTCCCCCTGGGGCCTGACGCGGGCGGACATTCCGATGTCCTTCAACGTGTTCATGAACTGCCCCGTCGCCGCAAGCGGAGAGTGGCGCATTGCCGAACCGGCCTCCAAGCCCGGCGACTTCATCCGCTTCGCCGTCGAGACCGACGTCCTGCTGGCGATCTCCAACTGCCCGCAGGATCTCAACCCCTGCAATGCCGGGCACCTGAAACCGCTCGGCATCACCGTTTCATAACTACTCAAAGCGCATCGCCCAGGTGGAGTTGTTCCCGATCTATACAGAGAAAACCCAAACCTACGCATCGACTCATTCAATTGCATCGCGGAGACACCCATGAGGATCAACAAACGCACACAACGCATCGTCGCCGGCACGCTCGCCCTGATCGGTCTGGGGCTGGGCGCCTACTCGATGCCTGCGCAGGCCGCAAAGACCTACGTGATCGCCACCTCGGCGGACTTCCCGCCGCTGAGCTTCCGCTCGCCCGATGACCCGGCGAAGATCGTCGGTTTCGAGATGGACATGATCAAGTCCATCGCCAAGCACGCCGGCTGGAAATACAAGATCGTGACCAGCGACTTCAGCGGCCTGATCCCGGCCGTGCAGAGCGGTCGAGTCGACATGGTCGTGTCCGACGTGTACCACACCGAGGCCCGTCAGAAGATCGTCGACTTCGTCGATTACCTGAAGAACGGCTTCGGCGTCATGGTCAGCGCGGCCAACGCCGGCAAAATCAAGTCCTACGCCGACCTGTGCGGCATGGACATGGGCGTCCTGACCGGCAGCGCCCCCGAGCTGCAGGCGGTCCAGGCCGCCAGCGAGGCGAACTGCACCTCCAAGGGCAAGCCGGCCATCAAGGCACGCTCCTATCCCGCCGTGGCGCAGGAACTGCCGCAGCTGGAGAACGGCCGTCTCGGCGGCATCTTCGAGAGCGTCAGCACGCTGGGCTACGTCGAGACACAGAATCCGGGCAAGTTCCACATCGCCGTCATCGACCCCGACACCACCAACGCCGGCATCGTGCTGAAGAAGGGCAGCCCGCTGGTGGCCGAGGTGCAGAAGCAGATGCACTGGTATCTCGGTTCGGCCGCCGCCAGGGCGGATGCGAAACGCTGGGGCCTGCCGGTCAGCACGCTGCTCGCACCGTAAGCGGCAGTGGCCGGGCGGCGCGGCGTGAAGCCGTCGCCGCCCGGACCGGCAAACGACATCCCTGACGCCAGGGAACCACGAAGAGGCACGAGAGGCACATGAAGCAACAAGGCATCGGCGCGCGACTGCTGCGCAAGGAGGACGACCGCTATCTGCGCGGACGCGGCGAGTTCATCGCCGACATCGTCCTGCCCGGCCAGTGCGAAGTCGCGTTCCTGCGCAGCCCGCTGGCGCATGCGCGCATCCGCGGCATCCACGTGCCTGAGGCGATCGCCGCGCAGACCTTCACCGCGGCCGATCTCGCGGACGTGCTGGCCATCCGCGCCGTCTCCAAGCTGCCCGGCTTCCGGGTCTCCGAGCAGCCCGTGCTGGCCGCCGACAAGGTCCGGCACGTGGGCGAACCGCTCGCGCTGTGCTTTGCCGAGGACCGCGCCGCCGCCGAGGACGCCGTCGGCCTCGTCGACGTCGACTTCGAGGAACTGCCCGCCGTGCACGACATGCTGCAGGCGCGCGAACCGGACAGCCCGCTGCTGCACGAGAACTGGGACCGCAACGTGTTCCTGGAGACCTTCGTCGACGGCGACATCGAGACGCCCGCCGCACACGCGGCCGCGAGCGTCACCCGCGAATACCGCACCGCCCGCCAGTGCATGGCCCCCATCGAGGGCCGCGGCGTGGTGGCCTACTGGGACAGCCGCAAGAACCTGCTGACCGTCTACACCTCCACGCAGATGCCGCACGTGGTGCGCTCCGGCCTGTCGGAATGCCTCGGCCTGGAGGAGGACGCCATCCGCGTGATCGCGCCCGACGTCGGCGGCGGTTTCGGCTACAAGGGCATCCTGCTCGCCGAGGAGGTCTGCCTCGCCTGGCTGACCCTGCGCCTCGGCCGCCCCGTCCGCTGGATCGAGGACCGGCGCGAACACCTCATCGGCAACGCCGACTGCCGGGAGCATCACTACCGCATCACCGCGCACGCCGACGCGAACGGCAAGCTGCTCGCGCTCGACGCCGAGGTCACGGTCGACTCCGGCGCCTATTCGGCCTATCCGTTTTCCGCCTGCCTGGAGGCCGCCCAGGTGGCGAGCATCCTGCCCGGCCCGTACGACTTCAGCGGCTACCGCTGCCGCACCTTTTCCGCCGCCACCAACAAATGCGCCATCCTGCCCTACCGCGGCGTGGCCCGTACCGGCGTCTGCTACGCCATGGAGCTGACCCTGGACGCGCTCGCCCGCGAGCTCGGACTGGAACCCTGGCAGGTGCGCATGGCGAACCTGGTGCCGCCCGAAAAGATGCCGTTCGACAACATCACCCGCAAGCACTTCGACAGCGGGGACTATCCCGAATGCATGCGCCGGGCGGTTCAGGCCATCGATCTGGACGCCTGGCGCGAGCGCCAGCGCACTCCGGAACCCGACGGCCGCCTGATCGGCGTCGGCTTCTCGATCTACTGCGAGCAGAGCGCGCACGGCACCTCGGTGTACTCGGGCTGGGGCATCCCCATGATCCCCGGCTACGAGGAGGCCTTCGTGCGCGTCACCCCGAACGGCGGTCTGGACATTCGCGTCGGCGTGCAGTCGCACGGACAGAGCATGGAAACCACCTTCGCCCAGCTCGCGCATGAAATTCTCGGGGTGGATACCGACCGCGTGCGCGTGATGCACGGCGACACCGCCGACACCGCCTACTCCACCGGCACCTGGGGCTCGCGCTCGATGGTGATGGCCGGCGGCGCGGTGGCCACCGCCTGCGACGCGCTGGCGGCACGCCTCAGGACCGTCGCGGCGAGCATGCTCGGCGTCGAGCCCGAGGGCATCGTCCTGGCCGACGGCGAGGCCCGCAGCCAGGGCGGCAGCCTGTCGCTGCGCGAGCTGGCCTACCTCTGGTATCGCCGCCCGCAGGACCTGCCGCGCGGTCTCGGGGTCACCAGCCTGGAGACGAATGCCGCCTACAAGCCCGTGCACGACCACGGCGTGTTCAGTTATGCGGCGCACGCCGTTGCGGTCGCCGTCGACCCCGAGCTGGGCACGGTCGAACTGCTGGACTACGCGATCGTCGAGGACGGCGGCGTGCTGGTGAACCCGATGGTGGTCGACGGCCAGATCATCGGCGGCACGGCCCAGGGCATCGGCACCGCGCTGTACGAGGAAATGGCGTTCGACAGCGCCGGCCAGCCGCTGGCCTCGACCTTCTCCGACTACCTCCTGCCCGGCGCCTGCGAGATGCCGGACATCCGCATCGAACACATGGAAACGCCCTCGCCCTACACCCGCTTCGGGGTCAAGGGCGTCGGCGAGGGCGGCGCCATCGCCCCGCCTGCCGCCATCGGCAATGCGGTGAACGACGCGCTGCGCTTCGTCGGCGCCGAGATCACCGAGACCCCGATGACGCCCCGGCGCATCCTCGCGGCGATCACCCGCGCCACGCAACCCGACACGGAGACAGGCACATGAAACCGGCGCCGTTCGAATACGTCCGCGCCGCCAGCCTGGGCGAGGCGGCCGAGCTGCTGCGCCGCGGCGACCTCGACGCGCGGCTGCTCGCCGGCGGCCAGTCGCTCGGGCCCATGCTGAACCTGCGCCTGGCGCAACCCGGCCTGCTCGTGGACATCACCGGCGTGCCGGAACTGCTCGCCGCCGAACGGACCGCGGACGGAGTCTACCTCGGCGCCTGCGTGACCCACGCCAACGTCGAGGACGGCCGCGTGCCCGATGCCACCGGCGGCATCCTCGCCCGGATCGCGGGCGGCATCGCCTACCGCGCGGTACGCAACCGCGGCACGCTCGGCGGCAGTCTGGCGCACGGCGATCCCGCCGGCGACTGGCCCTGCGTACTGCCCACGCTGGGTGCCGTACTGCAGATCGACGACGGCCGCAGCACGCGAGAGCTGCCGGCCGGCGCCCTGCTGCGCGCCGCCTTCGAACCCGCGCTCGCGCCCGGCGAACTCATTGCCGGCATGCGTCTCCCGACCCTGTCCCCAGCCGCGCGCTGGGGCTACTACAAGCACTGCCGCAAGCCCGGCGAACTGGCCGAGGCCATGGCCGCGGTGCTGTGGGACCCCGAGCGCGACATCCTGCGCGTCACCCTCGGGGCGCTCGACGACGCCCCCTGCGCGCTCGACGACGCGAGCACACTGTTCGGCCGCAGCGGCAGCCGCCTGAGCGAACGCTTCGATCCCGACGCGGTCGACGCGCTGCTGCAGTCGCGCGGCATCGACGACCCCATCGCCCGGCAGATGCACCGCGTGGTGCTGCGCCGCGCCGTAGAGAGGGCCTGCGCATGACCGCCATCGCGATCAACCTCAACGGCCGACGCTTCGAGGCCGACGTCTCCCCGCGCACCCAGCTCGCCGAACTGCTGCGCGACAAGGCGCTGCTCACCGGCACCCATCTCGGCTGCGAGCACGGCATCTGCGGCGCCTGCACGGTGCTCGTGGACGGTGCCCCGGCACGCGCCTGCATCACCTACGCGGTCGCCTGCGACGGCGCCGACGTGGTCACCGTCGAGGGTCTGGACAACGATCCGCTGGCCGCCGAACTGCGCGCCGCCTTCCGCGAGCAGCACGCCCTGCAGTGCGGCTTCTGCACGCCGGGCATGCTGATCACCGCGCGCGACATCGTCGCCCGCCTGCCGGGCGCCGACAGCGACCGCATCCGGCTCGAACTGGCCGGCAACCTGTGTCGCTGCACGGGCTATCTCGGCGTGATTCAGGCCGTGAAGCAGGTGGTCGACGCACGCGGCGAGGTCGCACCCCTGCTGCCCGCCGAGCGGCTCGGGCCGGTGGGCGCCCGCCCCTGCGCGCAGGCCGCGGTGCCGCCGGCACCCATCGCGACGACGCCCGAAACCGTTGCCAAGGTCGCACCGCTTCCCGCCGCTTCCGCACCTACGGACGGCCCCGCGCCGCAGCACGCGCTCGCACGCAACCTGGCCGTGGCCGCGCCCGTGGATGCCGTGTGGGCGCAGTTCGCCGACGTCGTCGCCCTGTCGCGCTGCCTGCCCGGCGCCGAGTTCGGCGCCCCCGACGCGCAGGGCATGCTGCACGGCCGCCTGCACGTAAAGTTCGGCCCCGTGCGCGCCGCCTTCGAGGCCAGCGCGCGCCAGACGACAGAGCCCGCCGAACGGAGCGGACGCCTCGTCGGGCAGGGCCGCGACCGGCTGACCGGCACGCGCGTGACCGCCGAGATCGCCTATGCCCTGCACGCGGCCGACGCGGACACGCGCGTCGACATCGAGGTGCGCTACGGCCTGTCGGGACGCCTTGCGCAGTTCGCGCGCGGCGCCTTGGCGGAGCGCTTCGCCGACAGGCTGACCGCCGACTTCGCGCACAACCTCGAACGCCTGCTCGCCGGCACACCGCCCGACGCCACCACGCCGGCAGCGGAAGGACTGTGGGCGCGCCTGCTGAAATGGTTGCGCCTTAGCAACACCTGATTCCGCACACCAAAGGCCACACATCCACGCCAAGGGACGCCCCGTGAACCAGACCAGCACCGACGACTACGACCTCATCCTGCGCGGCGGACGCGTGATCGACACCGCCAGCGGATTCGACGCCGTGGCGGACCTCGCGATCCGCGACGGGCGCATCGCCGCCCTGGCGCCGCACCTCGAGGCCACGCCCGGCGCGCGGGTGATCGACGTCGGCGGCAAGCTCGTGACCGCCGGCCTGATCGATACCCATGCGCACGTGTTCCAGCACGTCACCGGACGCTTCGGCCTGAACCCCGATCTGTGCGGCGTGCGCTCGGGCGTCACCACCCTGGTCGACCAGGGCGGCCCCAGCCTGATGACCCTGCCCGCTTTCCGCCACTACGTCTCGGAACCCGCCGACAGCAGTGTGCTGTGCTTCCTCTCGGCCTACCTGGTCGGCGGGCTGGAGGGTCACCACTACGCGCAGCTCTACGGCCCCGAGATGGTCGACGTGAAGCGCACGATCAAGATCGGCCGCGAGAACCGCGATCTGGTCAAGGGCATCAAGGCGCATGCCGAGATCGGCGGCAAGTCGCGCTGGGGCATGGACGTGATCAAGCAGGCGGCCGAGATCGCCGTCGGCATCGACGTGCCGCTCTACATCCACCTCGGCCAGCTGTGGCCGGAGCGCGAGAAGGGCGTGGTCGACCCGGACAGCGTGATCGAGGAACTGGTGCCCATCATGCGGCCCGGCGACGTGCTCGCGCACCCCTTCACGCGCCACCCCGGCGGTTTCATCTCCACCAGGACCGGCGAGGTGCATCCGATCGTGGAGGCGGCGTTGGCGCAAGGCATCCGCGTGGACGTGGGCCACGGCTCGCACTTCAGCTTCGAGATGGCGGAGAAGGTGCTCGCCCACGGCATCCGGCCCTACACGCTCGGCGCCGACATGCACGGCTACAACACCTACGCCGGCGAGGACGGCGCGGACGACCGCGAGAGCAATCCCTTCTACGGCGCCCAGCGCTTCTGCCTCACGCTGGCCATGAGCGAGCTGCTGGCGCTCGGCATGCCGCTGCACGACGTCGTCGCCACGGTCACGCAAAACGCGGCGGCGCTGCTGGGCCTGTCCGACGAGATCGGCAGCCTGCAGCCCGGATTGCGCGCCGACGTCAGCGTGCTCGATCTCGTCGAAGGCGAATTCCGCCTGCGCGACAACGGTGGAGCCGAGGCGACGGCCGCAGCCCTGTTCGTGCCCGCGCTGACGCTGAAGGACGGCCGGCCCATCGAGGTCGACAGCCCGGTGGTGGTACGCCCCGAACATCTCCACTGAAACGGGCACGGATGCAACAGGAGGACGCGTGCAGATGCATGAACCCGACATCCAGGACGACAGCGAAGACGCGATCGACGGCAACTACGCCCAGCTCGCCTCCCGGCCCGGCTTCCTGATCCGGCGGTTGCACCAGATCCACGTCGCCCTGTTTCTCGAGGAATGCCGGGAATTCGGCATCACCCCCGTGCAGTACAGTATGCTCACAGCGCTGCACGAGGGCGCGCTGGATCAGACCGGCCTCGCCAACCGGGTCGGCATGGACCTCGCCACCACCACGCATGTGCTGAAGCGCATCGAGGCGCGCGGCT
This sequence comes from Acidihalobacter aeolianus, assembly GCF_001753165.1. Taxonomy (GTDB): domain Bacteria; phylum Pseudomonadota; class Gammaproteobacteria; order DSM-5130; family Acidihalobacteraceae; genus Acidihalobacter; species Acidihalobacter aeolianus. The sequence goes on along the minus strand of NZ_CP017448.1, from coordinate 847,751 downwards.
GGATTACCCGGACCCGCAACGCCGACGACCGCCGTCAGCGCATCGTCCAGCTCACGGACACCGGCACGACCCTGCTGCAGGACATCGACCGTTTCGCACGCCGTGCGCACGAGCGCACCGTCGCCCACCTCGGCGCGGAGGATCGGGCGCGCTTCACGGACTACCTGATCCGTCTGGTCGAGGCCAACAACCACTACTCGCGCGCGCCGATCAAGCTGTCATGACCGCCGCCACCAGCACCCCGGATACCCTGACCGCCGCCGAACGCGTCGCGGGCGTCAGGCCCGAATGGCGCAATACGGTGCCCGCCGGCCCGACCCTCGGTCTGCGCGAGGGCGAACTGCTGCACGCCGGTCCGCCCATCGATACGCCCGAGGACCTCTGCCCACCGCTGCGCCATGCGGTCTGCGCCGCCCTGGTGTTCGAAGGCCTGGCTGCGGACCTTGAGGCGGCGGATGCACTACTCGCGGCGGGGAAGGTCCGGCTGCGGCCGGCGCAGGATCTTGGCGTCGCCACGCCGCTCGCCGCCGTCGTTTCATCGTCCATGTGGCTGCATGCGGTGGTCGATACCGCGCACCCCGGGCGCGTGGCCTACGCCCCGTTGAACGAGGGCCCGGGCCCGGCACTGCGCTTCGGCCTGGCAACGCCCGAGGTCGTGGCAAGACTGCGCTGGGTCCACGGCACGCTCGCGCCCGCCCTCGCCGATCTGCCCGAAGCGATCGAACTGCTCCCGCTCGCCGCCGAGGCGCTGGCGCAGGGAGACGAACTGCATGCCCGCGTCGGCATCGCCTCGGGCCTGCTGGCGGACCGGTTGCACCCGGACCGGCTCGACGAGGCGTCGGCGTCCTTTCTGCGCGCCCACACCCACCTGTTCCTGAACGCGTGGATGGCCGCGTGTCTGTGCATGCTCTCGGCCGCGCGCGACTACGGCAAGGGCGATCTGGTGATCGCCGCGGGCGGCAACGGCAGGACCTTCGGCATCCAGCGTTCCGGCGCGCCGGACGAGTGGATCGCAGCGCCCGCATCGCCGCCCCTCGGCCCAACGCTGCCCGACATGCCGCCCACGCTCGAGAGGCTCCCCGCCATCGGCGACAGCGCCCTGATCGATGCGCTGGGTCTGGGCGCCATGGCCCTGGACGCCGCGCCGGCGCACGCGGCGAATTTCGATCCGGCACGGGTCGCGGCACTGGCCGAAACGGCGAACGCCGTGCTGCTCGCCCGCCACCCCGTCCTCGGGCGCAAGGTCGGCCTGGATGCGACACGGGTCACGCCGACACACCTGCCGGGCGTCTGCCTGGCCGCGTTGGATACGCAGGGCGTGCGCGGACTGGTCGGGTTCGGCATCGCCGCCCACCCGGCAGCCCTGTATGGGATGGCGGGCGACGGGGATGCGTGATGAGACCACACCCCGACACGCAACCCATTCGCAGCTTGCTAAGCATGGATAAATTCCGCCAAGAACTATTCAAGCCCAACAAATGATTTCGCATGAAAATCCATACCAATAAAAACACGCATGGAATACGCAGGAACAGCCGGCCGTTGAATATGCATTGCGTCCCATGACGGCCCAGCCGTCAGGTCATTTCTGACCCATCAACATGACAACGGAGATCACGGTGAAAAAATTTACGTACGCCATATTCGCACTGCTCGGCCTATTGGCATTCGAGTCGCCGGCCCATGCCGCCCAGCTCACGAAATTCACGTTCGCGGGCGACTCATGGCCCGGTTTCGCCCCGATCTGGGTGGCGGAAAAGGAGCATTTCTTCAAGGGCATAGAATTCAAATACATCAACATGGAATCCGGCCGCGATGCGCTGCTGCTCGCAGGCAAGCTGGACTCCACCAACCTCAGCATGAATCAGGTCATCGAAAATTACCGCAAGGGCTACAAGACCCCCATCGTGCTGCCGATGGATTATTCCGACGGTGCGGATGCGATCCTCGCGGACAAGAGCATCAAGTCGGTCAAGATGTTCAAGGGTCAGAAAATCGCCCTGAACACGATGTCCTACTCCGAACTCCTGCTGCTGGGCGCGCTCAAGCACGCGGGCCTCAACCTGCATGATGTCTCCCAGGTCAACATGGAGGCCAACGCCGTCCCGACCGCGCTGATGTCGCACACGGTCAAGGTCGGCGTGACCTGGCAGCCCAATGTCAGCGTCGCACTGAGCAAGGACAAGAACGTCCGCGTGATCTTCTCGTCGCACGACGTGCCGGGGCTGGTGACGGACAACATCGTGTTCGCGCAGGGCTACGCCAAGGCGCACCCCATGGTCGTCAAGCACATCATCGAGGGCTATCTGGCGGGCTTGAAGTTCATCAAGACCCACCCGGAGGCCGCCTACAGGATCATGGGCGACAGGATGGGCGTGAGCCCCAAGCTCGCGAAGAGCATCTACCTCGGCGTGCATAACGTAACGCTGCCCGAAATGAAGACCATGTTCTCCGGCATGGGCGCCATGTCGTACAAGGTCAGCATCGGCGACGTGCTACAGGTCATGAAATTCCAGAAGGAGGTACCCATGGCGTACAGCCCCGACTGGAAGATGTTCGTGAACCCGCATTACGTGGACGCCATGACCCACACGTCCTGACCAACGCGCAGGCGACCGCCCGACCGGGCAGTCGCCTGCCACTATCGCCCCAATGCCCATACCGATGACAGATGCAGAATGGTCCCAGCGAGTCCGGCTGGCCGCGGCCTATCGGATCTCCGCGCTCGAAGGCATGGACGACGGCGTCTTCAACCATTTTTCCTGCGCCGTGCCCGGCGAACCGCAGCACTTTCTGCTCAAGCCCTTCGGGCCGCTGTTCTCGGAGGTCACCGCCAGCGGATTGATCAAGGTCGATGCGGAAGGAAGCGTGGTCGCGGGCGAAGGCGAATGGGAACCGACCGCCTTCCACATCCACGCCCGCATCCATGCCGGCGTGCCGAGGGCGCGCTGCATCTTCCACACGCACATGCCCTACGCGACGGCCCTCGCCTCCCTGGCCGACATGCGCCTGCTGCCGGTCAACCAGAGCAGTCTGCGCTTCGTCCGCAGAACAGCCTACCTGGAAGATTACGGCGGCCTGGTGCTTGACGACGGCGAGGCGAACCGGATCGTGGAGGCGCTTGCCCGGTATGATGTCCTGCTGATGGCCAACCACGGAGTCACCGTCATCGGCGACGACATCGAGGGCTGCGTGTACGACCTGCATTACCTGGAATGGGCCTGCCGCGACCAGTACCTTGTGTATGCCTCCGGCCAGCCGCCCCGGCTGATTCCCGAGGCCGTCGTCGCGCGCACCGCCGAACAGATGATCGAGGAGAAACGAATGGCCAAGGCGATCCACTTTGCCGCCATGCTGCGCCGTCTGGACGCCGTCAACCCAGGCTACGACCGATGAGCCGTGCGCCTACCCTGCTCTTCATGAGCGCGCTGGACGATCCGGCCGAATGGGTACCCGCACTGCAGCGGGCCTGGCCCGAGCTGAAGGTGCGCGTCTGGCCGGATGCAGGCCATCCCGACGACGTCGATTTCGCGCTCGTCTGGAAGCCCGAACCCGGTGCCCTGCGCACCTTCCGCAACCTTCGGCTCATTATCAATCTCGGCGCCGGCATCGACGCCATCGCGGCCGACGAGACGCTGCCTGAAGGCATTCCCATCGTCCGGCTGGCGGACGAGGGCCAGGCCGAGATGATGAGCGGCTACGTGCTCCTCGCCGTACTCCGTTACCACCGCAATCTGCACCGCTTCGAGGAAGCGAAGCGCGCACACCGCTGGACCTACATCCACCCCAAACCGCATGCGCACACGCGCGTCGGGTTGATGGGCCTGGGCTACCTGGGCGCCCACGCCGCCCAGTCGCTGGCGGCACAGGGCTTTCGCGTCTCAGGCTGGTCGCGCAACCCGAAAACACTCCCCGGGATAGAGACCTTCGCGGGTCCGGATCAGCGGCAGGCATTCCTCGCGCAGACGGACATCCTCGTGGCCCTGCTGCCCGCCACGCCGGACACGCACCGCCTCATCGACCGCGAGGCGCTCTACGCGCTCCCCCGCGGCGCCAGCTTCGTGAATGTCGGCCGGGGCTCGACGGTGGACGAGCCCGCCCTGCTCGCGGCGCTGCGCGACGGGCAGATCGCCGAGGCGACGCTGGACGTATTCGAACGCGAGCCGCTCCCGCCAGAGCACCCTTTCTGGGATATGCCGCAGGTCACGATCACGCCCCATCTCGCCAGCGTGGCCGTGCCGGAGACGGCCGCCCGCCAGATCGTGGCCAACTGCCGCCGTGCCCTGTCCGGCGAGGCGCCAGACTATGCCGTGGATCGCCGCCGTGGCTATTGAACGACCCGCTCCCGTTTATTCACTGGGCCAATCCGTCCGGATCACGCCCTCAAACGCTCGGCCGCGGTTCGACCACGATGACCGCATCCATGACGTAGGGGAAATTACCCGCCATCCGGTGCGGCCTGTAGGTGTGACGCCAGGGGGAGGCATGCAGTATGCAGAACACATGGTGAACCCCCGGACGGTAGAACCTCACGACGCGATGCCCACCGTCCTTGTGCAGCACGAATCCGCGAAAGTGGTCGCGATACCAGCGCAGGTGCCCGCGGTCGTCGTACATCACGGGATAGCTGCCGGGGAAAAAGGCGTGATTCATGCCGTCCTCGTTATACAGGCCGATCGGTTGCCCGGCCCTGACCACGAGCACCCAGGGCTTGAAGGTCATCGTGTATGAGGAAATCTCCATCCAGGCACGCGGCCTGTCCATGAAGGCATGCACGGTTCGGCCCTGTCTTGGATCCGGCACCTCCGCCGAACCATAGTCCGCACTGAGCGGGATGCCCCCGCCCCTCCTATTGGTGACGACAACGACACCGTAACCCGGGTCCGGGAAATTCGCAGAGCGATGTCTGGCAACGACCTGGTAGACCTTGCCACCGCGACCATCATCGATTTTCACACCGGAAAAATCCGTCGTGCCGGCATTGAAATAGTCGTAAACCCCATAGTGTTCAGGGGTCCATTCGGCCGTTCCGTGCGCCGGCACGGAAAGCTGACGCACACGGATGCCGCGCCAGGTATCGATATCGACCTTGAGCGTCTTTCGCCCTGAATTGTCGAAACGCAAATGCGTGCCCAATACGAGTTGGACGTTCATGACGTCGAAACCCAGACCGTCGGGTGCCACCACACCATCCCGACACAAGCGTCCGCATGTATGGGTCATTCCGTCGCCAGCCTGAGCAGCGGCAGCAGACCCGGCTGAAACCACGAGTGCTAACACCATCGACATTCCGATGGTATGACGAACCGACCGCGTTGCCGCAGTGCTCTTCGAAAACCGCTCCAGGAATTTACTCATCGCTTCACCTCTGTACGACGGTCGGCTTATACACATCGCCCCGGCTACGAACGAGCACTCAATCGGGGGATCGAGCGTACTGATTCGGCATCGAAATACGAACGTATAACGCTGCCAACAGCAAGAATCCGCATGCAAATATCGCTACAGCTCCCAAGGGAGGGAGGTGCAGGAAAAAACGATCAATCGGGGATGGAGAACCATGCTGTACGTAAGTCGTGCCTGATGACTCACACCGGGAAGGGCAATCGGATACATAGGCTATGAATGACCCGTTTTTTTGCCCGCCATGGAAGCGGAAAGCGGTCAACGCAAGGTGCTTTGCCAGTATGTTCCCGCTCGCCGCAGCGTAGCCAACGTAAAACAGGTCCGAGTTGCCGGGTGGACTAGAAAAGCGCAGATGCGATGAAAGATCGTGCATCGCACCCCCGTTCCAGGCACAGCGGCTCCATGAAGAGCAATCCAGGGCGCTTTCCACCCTGAGTTCCGCGTCGCTGAAATGCGCCGTGAACGAAATGAATCGGGTTGCGCCCGGACGGAAGGTCACCACGCCGCCGGCCATCATCCCGTCATGCCCGAAGAAGCCCCAGGTATCCGTAACGGGCTTCACCGCCGGCACCTCGACCGGTCCCGTCAACATGACGCAGCACTCGCTCGACACCAGTACGTCCTTTGCATCGGCTATGCCCTCTCCATGGTCGACGAAAGGTTGTTCGGGCACTTGCCGAAACACCGCACCGATTACGCCGGCGCAGTCTTGTCTCGACAGGGCCCCGAACAAAGCAACGGCTCATCCATCAGGATGCGCTGATGTAATGATATTTATGTAGTCCAGGATGGGAACCCTTGCGAATTAGCAAGGGTATAGGCTGAGCAACACTGGGTACGCCAACAGGACGCAGCGCGGGACGGGGTTAGAAGCGGTTGTTGACCCACAAGGACATGAATTCCGAGCGACCGCGAACACCATATTTCCGATACACCATACTGGCATACTGGTGAGCGCTCGCCGGCGTCAGCCCTAGGCGTTCTGCGATGACCTTTTCCGACGCGCCGCTGAGCAGGGCCTGGGCCATGCGCCGTTCGGCCGGCATGAGCTTTTCGCTGGCCAAACCCAGACCATGGCTCAGCAACAGCTGACGATGAAACCACTTGATGCCGCGCAGGGCCTGGGTAACGACTTCGATATCCTCGGCACTGAACCAGACATCGTCGCCGATCCGGTCGAAGCAGAAGCAGGACTCGGCATCCACATTCACCGGAAACACCACCCAAATGCGATCACAGATGCCGGGTTTGCGATAAAAGTAATCGTAATGATCCGTCTGCCGGTACTGCTCTAGATCCAGCATTCCCGTACCCAGACTATATGAACGGAATTGCCCGGCACTGGCTAGGGCTGCCAGGGTGGACATCCCAGGATCGGTCGAGTCGAACACCTTGCGCGCCTGTTTCAACCGCCGAGGGTGGGTCAGATGCGGGTAGAGGGTGTGCAACGCCCTCAGGCGCCAACCGCTCAGGGCGTCGAGGGAGGCATCCCGGCCGTCTACCATGCGTATCGTGCCAATCCAATAGGCGTTTTGCGCGCCGATCCAGGCACTGAGCCGCCCCATGCAGTAATGCATCGCGTCGTCGACTGACTCAGGGCCGAAATCGCTGAGATCGTCCCAGAACGAGAACACCCGTTTATTGGTAGTGGTCTCTTCCTTCGTCGCGTGGCCTATCGGTTCCGCGATGATATCTCCGTCGCTCATGGCTGGCGCCCCAATATCGCTACTAGCTTTGCATTCTTCGGCCGCCGTTCGTTTTTCAGGCAATCCGACTGCAATCACGGGCTCAGACGATCTCCTCACCCGCGCGTTCCAGCACACGATATACGAATCCGTGGGCATGACGAGCATCGGCCGCATGTTCTTCGCGGCTGAGCTCACGCCACAGCAACGGATTGATGACCGGAAAGCGCGCATCGCCCTCGGCTTCGACGTCGACCTCAGTGAGATACAGACGCTCCGCCAGGGGCAGCGCCTCGGCATAGATCTGCGCGCCGCCGATCACCATGATCTCCTCGTCGGGACCGGCAAGCGCGTCCTCCAGACGCTGGAACACGCGGCATCCCTCGATGCGCAGGCCCGGTTGGCGCGTGACGATACGGTTCTCCCGCCCCGGCAGCGGCCGGCCGATGGACTCGAAGGTCTTGCGCCCCATCACCACCGGCTTGCCCAGAGTGACCGCCTTGAACCGCTTGAGGTCGTCGGGCAGTCGCCAGGGCAGATCGTTGTCGCGGCCGATCACGCCATTGCGCGCGACCGCAACCACCAGCGAAACGATCGGCCGACTCACACCGCCACCGGCGCGCGGATCGCCTCGTGGCTGGCGTAACCCTCGATGGCGATGTCCTCGAAGCGGAAATCGAAGATCGACTTCACCTCCGGGTTGAGGACGAGACGCGGCAGCGGCAGCGGCTCGCGCGAAAGCTGCAGGCGCGCCTGATCGAGGTGGTTGAGATAGAGATGCGCGTCGCCCAGGGTATGCACGAAATCGCCGGGCTCAAGGCCGACGACCTGCGCGATCATGTGCGTGAGCAGCGCGTAGGAGGCGATGTTGAACGGCACGCCGAGAAAGATGTCGGCGCTGCGCTGATAAAGCTGACAGGACAGCTTGCCGTCGGCGACGTAGAACTGGAACAGCAGATGGCAGGGCGGCAGCGCCATCTGCGCCAGCTCGCCCACGTTCCACGCGCTCACGATCAGGCGCCGCGAGTCGGGCGTTTTCCGGATCGCCTCGACCACCTGTGCGATCTGGTCGACGGCGCCGCCGTCGGCGGTCGCCCAGGACCGCCACTGCTTGCCGTAGACCGGGCCGAGATTGCCGTTCTCATCGGCCCATTCGTCCCAGATGGTGACCTTGTTGTCGTGCAGATAGCCGATGTTGGTGTCGCCACGCAGGAACCACAGCAGCTCGTGGATGATCGAGCGCAGGTGCAGTTTCTTGGTGGTTACCACCGGAAAGCCCTGCGCCAGATCGAAGCGCATCTGATGGCCGAACACCGACAGCGTGCCGGTCCCGGTGCGGTCTTCCTTGCGTGTGCCGTGCTCCAGCACGTGGCGCATCAGGTCGAGATATTGCTTCATGCCCTTACCCCTTGGTTGCGCGCGCGATAGGCCCACATCAGCAGACCCGCGCCGAGCAGGATCATCGGCAGGCTGAGCACCTGCCCCATGGTCACCCAGCCGAAGGCGAGATAGCCGAGCTGGGGGTCGGGCTCGCGCACGAATTCGACCAGGAAACGGAATGTCCCGTAGAGCAGCAGGAACAGCCCGGACACGGCGCCGAGCGGGCGCGGTTTCCTGGAAAACAGCCACAAGGTGCTGAACAGCACCACGCCCTCGAAAAAGAACTCGTAAAGCTGGCTCGGCTGGCGTGGCAGAGGGCCCGCGTTGGGGAACACCATACCCCAGGGCAGCGTGGTGACCTTGCCCCACAGCTCGCCGTTGATGAAGTTGCCGATGCGCCCGCAGGCCAGACCGATCGGCACCATCGGCGCGATGAAGTCGGTCACCTGGAACAGCTTCAGGCCGATGCGTCGGGCATACCAAGCCATTGCCAGGATCACACCCACCATGCCGCCGTGAAAACTCATGCCGCCGTCCCACACGGCAAACACCTGGAGCGGATGCGCGAGATATATTGGGAAGTTGTAGAACAGCACATAGCCGATGCGCCCGCCGAGCACCACACCGAGCGCGCCGTAGAACAGGGCATCGCCGACCTGCTCGGGGTTGAGCGGGTATTCCGGCTTGCGCGCGCGATAAGTGCCGAGCGCGAGATAAGCGGCGAAGCCGGCGAGATACATGATGCCGTACCAGTGCACCTTCACGGGGCCGATGGCGAAGGCGATCGGATCGATATGCGGGTAAGGGATCATGGTTGGCTATGCTAGCAGAGCGTTCGTGGTGTTGTGGTGCGGATTGGTGTTGTTGCGACTTGCGTTTACAAGCACATGCAGCGGTACGTCATGCAATTAACTGACATGATCTGCATGACGCGTTTCGCGTGCATCATTGCTCTCGCCACATAAGGGGACCAATGCGAGCTGAGGCTTTGCCCTTTTGCTGTCATTGCAGACTTAGCGCGCTCGCAATCCGAATACACTCGCGATTACCCAGGTCTTATTCGCACCCGCTGGGGCGCAATGCCGCCTATTGGCTTGTCAGCCTCTCACGTGGTTTCCAAAACAATGAATCGGAACCGGTAAGGTGTGTCCTGAGTACCGATACCCAGTTCATCGCCATCCTCGATAAGATGCTCACCGCCCGCGTCCTGGCCGCCAAAATGCTCATCATTTACAAGGCATCCACAGGCGCTATCGCGGTCGACAATCTTGAATTTGTTATCGTGGCGCGCGATCTTCAGATGGGCTCTGGAGATGTTGAGAAGTCCGCCGCTGTCTATCAGATATAGATCGTTGTTGGGGTCACTGACACCCACCTTTTGGCGTTCGATCCTGAGCAGTTCGCCGGTTTTCTCGTCCACCCTGACCCGGGAGTCACGGCCTATATGGAATGGGAATTGGTAGATCGCGACTAAATTATGCCGCACGTGGCAATAAGGGATCGACTGAACGGCCTCTGGGGTAATGGCCTGCAGTACCGCGATCGGCGTCAGAGCTTCCAGGATTTGTGCTTTTTCCATGCGATTGATCACCGTCGAGGAACAACAGGAGGGCGTGATGGTGCGCGCCGCAAAGTAGCTTACGCCCACCGATCAGGGCAACACCCCACACCGCCGGGAGCAGGCTTCGCTTTGCCGTGCTACCGATAACCCTATCAACGATGCACGCGCCCGTACACCACCTTCAGATAGGCCGTCTCCGGAATCGCCGGATGCATCGGATGATCGGCAGACTGATAGCCCTGCACCAACACCTGAAGTTCCCGGTCTAGGTGGCGTGCCGCCTGCTGCATCTGCGCGACCAGGGTGTCGCGTGGCAGGTGGTAGGAGCACGAGCACGAAATCAGGAAACCGTCGCGATCGAGCAGTTGCATGCCGGCCTGATTCAGGCGCCGGTAGGCCTGTTCCCCGGCACGCTGATCCTTGCGCCGCTTGATGAAGGCCGGCGGGTCGAGGATCACGACGTCGAAACGTTCGCCGGCCTCGCGCAGCTCCCGCAGGACCTCGAAGGCATCGCCGCGCCGCGTCGCCACGCGATCGTCCACGCCGTTGAGTGCCGCGTTGCGCGCGGCATAATCGAGCGCCGTCTGCGATTCGTCCACACACAGCGCCTCGCGCGCTCCGCTCAACGCCGCGCGCACGCCCCAGGCGCCGACGTAGCTGAACACGTCGAGCACGCGCGCCCCGGCGACGAAGTCCGCCAGGCGGTCGCGGTTGTCGCGCTGATCGTAGAACCAGCCGGTCTTCTGGCCGGATGCCAACGGCGCGACGAAGTGCCGACCGCCCTCCTCGACCTCAATATCGGCCGGCGGCTCGCCCTGCGCCGCGCGGACGTAACGTTCCAGTCCCTCAAGCTCGCGGATCGCGGTGTCGTTGCGCAGCAGCACAGTCGCCGGTCGTACCACCTTGTCCAGCGCCGCCAGCAGGGCATCGAGCTGGCGTTCTATGCCCGCGGTGGTCACCTGCACGCTGAGCACCTCGCCGTAGCGGTCGACCACGAGACCCGGCAGCCCATCGCCCTCGCCATGCACGAGGCGGTAGTAGGGGCTTGCGTACAGGCGCTCGCGCAGACTCAAGGCCACCTTCAGTCGGTGCACCAGCAGCGACGGCCCCCAGGGGTGCTGACGATCGCGAGACAATAGCCGGGCGCAGATCAGCGAATGGGGATTGACGTAGCCGGTACCGAGCGCGTGGCCCTGGGCGTCCTCGATGGTCACCGGGTCGCCAGGCGCGAAGGCATCGAGTGGTGTGTGCTTGACGTCGATCTCGTTGCTGAACACCCAGAGATGGCCTGCACGCAGCCGGCGGTCCTCGCCGCGTTTGAGACGCAGCGCGGGCAATTCGGTATCGGTCACTGAGGGGCCCCTCCGGCAAAGAGGGTGTATTGTACGGCATGACGCCAGCGCTGACGGACTCAGGCAGAAGTAGTGCCGCCACCGTCGCGCAGCAGGTGATCCAGGGCCAAGCGATGGCGGTCCACATAACCGCGCTCGCGAGCGACGAAATCACCCGCTTCGGCACCTGGCATGTAGCTCGAAACACCGGCCGCCTCGCGCTTGAGACGCAGCACCCCCAGCGCCGTCAGGCGGGCCAGGTCGCTGGCCAGGGTTTCGCAGTATTGCCCATAAGGGCGCTCGGTGAAGCGATAACCGAGATTCAGTCCGTCGCGCTGCAGATGCTCGACCAGCCGCTGCACGCGCATCGGGGTCGCCGGGCTGCCGACGCCGGCGCGTCGCACCAGCTCGACCAGCAGGGCCACGGCCTCACGGCGCCCCGCATCCTCCCACTCGTTATCGGCCGGTGCCGTACGGTGCAGGGCACGCGCGGCGACCAGCGCACGCATGGCTGCAAGCAGCGGCGTCGGGCCGGAACTCCAGCCGTGCGCGAAACCGTTGTCCTCGAAACCGAAGCCGGGAAATTCGGCGGCCCATAGCGCCTGCCCCCGCCCCCAGGAAAGTTCGAGAACGTGGATGCGCATGCGGAACTGCTCGATCAGCGGACCACCGTCAGCCCAGTCGCGCGAAGGCGCAAAGCGTACGCCGTCGACGGACACCACACCGTCGACGAATTCCGGGGACAGCCGCAGGGCCTGGGCCACCGCCAGGTCAAGCGCCGCACCTTCAAGAGTGGCCGCTTCCGGCCTTTCCGTACCCATGATCACTTCATATCAGTCGACAATCGCCAACGCAACCGTCGCCAATACCGACCGCGACATCCAGCCGCCGGCTGGGCTAAAGTGCGCGACGAACCCCAACAGGACCGCCATGATGTCCAGCACCCCGCGCAACCGGCTTGCCGACGAGACCAGCCCCTACCTGCAGCAGCACGCCGACAACCCCGTCGACTGGTATCCCTGGGGCGAGGAAGCCCTCACCCGTGCCCGCGAAGAGGACAAGCCGATCCTGCTTTCTATCGGATATTCCGCCTGCCACTGGTGTCACGTGATGGCGCACGAGTCGTTCGAGGACCGAGCCATTGCGGACGTCATGAACGCGAATTTCATTAACATCAAGGTGGACCGCGAGGAACGGCCTGATATCGACCGGATCTACCAGACCGCACACTATCTGCTCAGTCAGCGTGGCGGAGGCTGGCCGCTGACCGTGTTCCTCACACCGGAACAGGCCCCCTTCTTCGCCGGAACGTATTTCCCAAAATCCCCGCGCTACGGCCTGCCCGGCTTCCCAGCACTGCTCGAGCGCGTCGCGGAAATCTACCGTGAACGCCGTGATGATATCGACCGCCAGAACGCACAGTTGCTCGAGATGCTCGGTCGTCTCGGCCGTCACGACCCTGACCCAAACGCACTCGGCGCGATGACGCTGGATCGTGCCCGCGCGGAACTGGCGCAACGCTACGACCGCGTCAGCGGCGGCTTCGAGTCGGCGCCCAAGTTCCCGCATACCGCAAGCCTCAACCGCCTGCTGCGTCACTGGGCAGCCACCCGGCTCGACGGACGCGAGGACGAACAGGCCCTGCAGATGGCCCTGCACACGCTGGAATGCATGGCCGAAGGCGGTCTGTTCGATCACCTGGGCGGCGGCTTCGCGCGCTATTCGGTGGACGAACACTGGGCGATCCCGCACTTCGAGAAAATGCTCTACGACAACGGCCCCCTGCTTGCCCTGTATGCGCAGGCCCATGCGATCACCGGGCGCGCGGATTTCCGCGCCACGGCCGAGGCCACCGCGGACTGGGCCATGCGCGAGATGCAATCGCCGGAAGGCGGTTTCTATTCGTCGCTGGACGCGGACTCGGAGGGCGAGGAAGGCCGCTACTACGTTTGGACTCGCGAGGCGGTGCGCGAAGCGGTCGGCGAGACCGACTTCCCGCTGTTCGCGGCGCGCTACGGTCTCGATTCGACACCCAACTTCGAGGGCCGCTGGCATCTGGTCGGCGCCCGCCCGCTGGCCGAAGCGGCCGCAATCGCTGGCCTCGACGAGGCAACCGCCGCGGCACATCTCGCCGCAGCCCGCGAGCGCCTGTTCGCACTGCGCGAGACCCGTATCCGGCCGGGCCTGGACGACAAGATCCTGACCGCCTGGAACGGTCTCATGATCCGCGGCATGGCGGCCGCGGCGCGCCATCTGCAGCGCGACGACTATGCGCAAAGCGCGACGCGCGCGCTCGACTTCGTGCGCAGCACCCTCTGGGAGGACGGACGCCTGCTCGCGACCTGCAAGGACGGGCGCGCACATCTTTCCGCCTACCTCGACGATTACGCCTTCATGCTCGAGGGCGTACTCGAACTGCTGCAGCTGCGCTGGCGCGAGGAGGAGTTCGCCTTCGCCTGCGCGCTCGCGGATACCCTGCTCGCACACTACGAGGACCGTGAGCACGGTGGTTTCTACTTCACCGCCGACGATCACGAGGCATTGATCCAACGCAGTCAGCCTATGGCGGACGAAGCCATGCCCTCCGGCTACGGCATAGCCACCCTCGCCTTGACCCGGCTCGGACATCTGTCGGGAGAGTCCCGTTACCTGGAAGCCGCCGAACGCGCCCTGGCCGCCGCTTCCGGCGCCATCGCGCAGACACCCTCGGCACACTGCACGCTGCTCGATGCCCTGGAGGAACAGCTGCGTCCCACTGCCTTGGCGATCCTGCGCGGACCGGAGGAAACGCTGGGCGCATGGCTGGCGCGCTGCCTGGCGGCCTATGCACCGGCGCGCCTGGCCTATGCGGTGCCGGGCGGCGCAACCGGCCTGCCGCCGGCCATCGCCGACAAGCCGGCTGGCGATGCACCGCGTGCCTACTATTGCCGCGGCGCGACGTGCGCACCGCCGATCAACGCCCTCGAGGCCCTCGTCGCGGCCCTCGCCGCGGACGAGCCGGCCGCTGCGAGTTAGAGGAATACCGGTTCGCGCGGCCGCTGGGTGAAGTCCAGCGCGCCCAGCAGGTCGTAGGCATGGGCATCCCGGGCGGTGAGGCTGGGCAAGCCGAAACGCCGTTCGATCAGGCGCAGCACGGAGGTAGTGTCGGCCACGCGGGAGTCTACATACCCGCGGCGCACGTACGGACCGACCATCAGCGCCGGAATGCGCGTGCCGCAACCATAGGCATCCGGGCGCGGCGGCGCCACGTGATCCCAGAACCCGCCGCCCTCGTCGTAGGTGATCACCACCAGGGAGCGGCTCCACGCAGGACTCGCCGCCAGTTCCTTGAGGCGATCCATCACCCAGTGCATGCCCACGGCCGGGGCGGAGTTCTCCGGGTGCTCGTCATGCGCGGCGCTGGCCTTGATGAAACTCACCGGCGGCAGCTTGCCGTCGCGCGCGTCGGCGCGGAAATCCTCCACGTCGCGCATGTGCCCCCCGCGCACGTAGCCCGGCCAGCGCGGAAAATACTGGAAGGGGTTGTGGTGCGGGTTATAGATGAGATCCGATTGCACCACCGCCGAGCCGTCGTCTGGGCCGAAGGCGGTCTTCAGCGCCCATGGCTTGACCTTGTCCCAACCCTCGGCATACTAGGCCCAGTCGTGACCGGCATGGTTGAGCAGATCGCCGATGTTGGCGAAGTGCTGTTCGTCCGGTGGCGGCGCGATCTTGAGCGCGCCATACCAGGACTCAGTCGGTCCGAGCAGCGGCGGCAGGTCGTTGATCAGGATGCCGTGGCGGTCGTAGGGCTTATCGAGAATTGGCGGATCGAGCTGCCCCTCCAGCTTCGCGGGCGCCTGCGACCACTGGCACGAGCGCGCCGCGGCCAGATACAGGGCGTTGCCCGTGGAACCGCCCGACATGGCCTGGAAGAAATGGTCGAACAGCGCGTACTCGTCGGCCAGCGCGTGATAGGCCGGGATGTCCTCGCGACGGTAATGCCCGATCACCGCGCCGGACGGTTTGGAGGCCTCGGTGAGCAGCTTGACCACCTGTTCGTGATAGGCGGCCGTGCCAGCCTTGGGCATGTTGCGGATCTGCGCCTCGATGTCGGCCACATGCCGCGTCAGCGCGAGGCCGACGAAACGATCCATGGCGCCGCTATTGACCTGCTCGTACATGCGAAAGAAATGATGTGCGGGGTCCCAAGGCACGTTGTCGCCGGCGGGGATATAGGGCGCGAGATGGAATGGCCGGTTGGCCAGGCTCGCGCTGTCGAAGGCAGGAATATCGAGCGGCACCGGCAGCACGCCGTAGGCCACGCCGGCGGGGTCCTTCTGCAGGCCGTCGAAGCGGCGGTCGAGTTCGCCCGATGCGTCCAGCAGATTGGCCACCGGATGCCCGTTGGGGTTCCGGTATGTGCCGAAATAGTGATCGAAGCTGCGGTTCTCCTGATAGATCACGATGATGTGATCGATACGGTCGCGCAACCCACTCAGCGGCTCCTTGCCCGCCGCCTTGGCCAACGGCGCCAACCACGGCGCGGCAACAGCCATGCCGGCCGCGGCGCCGGCTGACTGGAGCAGCCTACGACGGCCGCGGTCGACGAAATCTTCGGGCTTTCCCATAAGGCACCTCAATCCAGGAATTCGAATACGGGCAAACGCCCGCACTCGCCAGAGACCCCGTCCGGCCGGGTCGAGTTCGTGAATATTCGGTGTCAAACGGGTCGGATCAGTTCCCGAGCGTTCAGGGAATGGCGTAATTCTTCGGTTTCATCAGGTCCACGCCGCAGCGAAGTTCGGAAATCCAGTCGAGGAATCGACCGATCATCGCCTTGCCCTTGAATGACTGTCCATGCTGGGGGACGATCATCTCGACATCCAGCCCGCGAATCATGTCCGCCCATAGGCGGCAAGCGCGATTGCCGGTCATGTAGCGCTGGTGAAAATCGATCATCAACGGGATATGTGCCCCGAAGTCGGTAACCGGACGGTCCACACCGCCACCCCCGATGGAGGCTCCCATGTCGCCCGAGAACAGAATCTTGCTGACCGGGTCGTAGAAATGGAAGTTGCCGACCGAGTGCAGAAAGTGGGCGGGCACCGCCTTCAGCACACTCTTGCCCAAGGGAATGTCCAGACCTTCATCCGGCAGAGGGAGGCAATTGCCCCCCACCTTGTCGCCCAGATAGGACGGCAACAGATGGGGAAGAAAACGCGACCACAGCTTCGAACACACCACGGTCGCCTGCGTACGTGTCACCCAGCTTTGCATCGAGGAGATGATGTCCGGATCCTGGTGCGAGGCGATCAGATAGGTCAGTTTCTCCAGGCTCAGATGCTTGCGCAGCTCCACCGTCAATGCAGTGAAGGTCAACTCACCGCCGGGATCGAGAATCGCGCTCTGGTCATTGTCGATGATAAGAAACTGGTTAGCCTGCACACCGCTGCCCCCCGCGCCTGCCACCAAATCTCCGAAAGCCACACATAAATGTTCGTTGTTCTGATAGAGCACTACCGACATTGGCCGAATCTCCATAAGCAATTCATAATTATCAAACAAACGTCAACATCAACATTTCCCTTCAAATAATACGGGATTGAACAAGGAGTCACATGCACAAGACGCTTGCAGATTTCATCACAGACGCGCGTTCACGCGTAACCGATGTTAGCGCGGACGACCTGGCGGAATGGCTGGAGGAGCGTGTAGATGAGCTGCTCCTGATCGACACCCGCGAACCCTACGAATATGCACGGTCGCACATACCCGGGGCCCTGTTGATTCCACGAGGGTTGATCGAGAGTGCAGCCGACCCGAACAACGCACGGCGAGTATCCGTATTGTGTGAGGCGCGTGACAAAACCATCGTGCTCTATTGTGACACCGGAGGTCGCAGTACGCTGGCTGCCGACAATCTGCAACTAATGGGCTTCTCGCGTGTTCTAAACCTTGCTGGCGGCCTCAAGCTGTGGGACGCAGAGGACTATGCGACAGAATCCGGGGAATACACCCTGCCATTGCCTTGATACGCATCACAGGCATGTAACTGAAGCATCACGCCCTGGTCACGGCGCTGACAACAAGGCCTCCTAGCATGAACAAAATGCTGGAAGGAGATTGAATATGGGTGACAACCTTGCCCGCAAAGGCTTCGTGCAAGCTCAGTTGGTAGCGGAACTGGCGACGAACGAAGCGCAGATCCACGAGTCGCAACTGCTGCGCTACAGGATATTCGCCGAGGAAATGGGGGCGCAGGTCCATTCATCCGCACCGGGGCTGGAAACCGATGGCTATGACCCTTACTGCCATCATTTGTTGGTACGGGATGTAAGAACGGGTGAGGTTATCGGTAGCACGCGCATCCTGACCGACACCCAGTCTCGCCTGTCCGGTGGTTTCTACTCGGAATCCGAATTCGATCTCAGCCCCATCCTGGCATTGCCTGGGCGCATCATCGAAATTGGGCGTACCTGCATTCATCCTGATTATCGTACGGGTGCTGCGATCGGTGTTCTGTGGTCAGCCTTAGGCCGATTCATGAGTATCCACCGAGTCGACTACATGATCGGTTGCGCCAGCATCGGTTTGCGTGATGGCGGACACGAGGCACGTGCCATCATGGCACGCATCCGTAGCCACCTTTCGCCGGACGAACTACGGGTGCAGCCACGCAATCCCCTAGCCATGGATGCATCGCATGGTACGCTATCCTCATTGAACATCCCCCCATTGCTCAAGGCCTATCTCCGTCTAGGCGCCTGGATTTGCGGAGAACCTTGCGAGGACAAGGCATTCAATGTTGCCGACCTGCTCATACTGCTTGAAGTCGACCGGCTCAACCCACGCTATGGCCGGCACTTCCTGCATACGGGTGCGCTTTCCGGTTCCTACCTGAGCCGCCGCCCGGGCCAATCTGCCGATGCGCAATCTGAGACGCACATATAGACTGCTCAGCCTGCTGCTCCACGCCGCGTTGGGCGTGGTGCTGACGCTCGTCTTCACCCGAGCGCGTCAGACCACCCCCAGCCCCCTTTTCGATGCCATCGCCTGCTGGTGGCGGGCCCGCATTGGCCGCATTCTGGGCTTGCGCTTGGAAATCCGTGGCAAACCTGTA
Organism: Acidihalobacter aeolianus; assembly: GCF_001753165.1. Lineage (GTDB taxonomy): Bacteria > Pseudomonadota > Gammaproteobacteria > DSM-5130 > Acidihalobacteraceae > Acidihalobacter > Acidihalobacter aeolianus. The sequence continues at coordinate 829,286 of NZ_CP017448.1, read as the reverse complement.
GCTGGAGCGGCGCTCTGGGTTGTCAACCACATTTCCTGGATCGACATCGCTGCACTCGGCGGTGTTGCACCGGTCAGTTTCCTGTCCAAATCTGAAGTCCGCGGCTGGCCAATCATCGGCTGGCTGGCCGCACGCGGAGGAACCCTGTTTATCCGTCGCGGTGCTCGCGGCGGCGCCGACGCCGCCGCCGAAGAGATCACTTGGCATTTGATCCGCGGTCGGCGCGTGATCCTGTTTCCCGAAGCCACCACGACACGCGGCGATCTGGTTCGCCCCTTCCACCCAAGGCTGTTCTCCGCCGCCATTCGCGCCAACGTCCCGGTACAGCCGATAGCGCTACGCTATCTCCCACCTGCGGGATTTCCGCGCCAAGCGCACCACCCCACTGTGCCTTTCGTTGACGACGACACACTGCCCGCACATGCGTGGCGGGTGCTAGGAGAACCTCGAATCGAGGTGGAAATCGCGTTTTTAGCGCCGCTGCAGTCTGCAGGCGTCGAACGTCGTGCGCTGGCTGAATCCGCCCACGAGGCCGTTGCCGGGTTTCTCAACCATATCGCAAGCACGACAAGGCCAGATGGCGGCGTCGTACACGAGGTGAATCCGTGAACGCCCTTGCGGACATGCTGACGGCCGGGCAGCCCCAGGTCTGGACGGACACCGAAGATCTTCCCCCCGAGCCCCGCCAGCCTCTGCGCATCGCGCTGGTCACCGAAACCTGGCCGCCCGAGATTAATGGCGTTGCCAATACGCTCCGGCATTGGGCAGGCGGCCTTCTGGAGCGAGGGCATCGCATCCAGCTGACAAGACCTCGGCAAGGCCACCACGACCGCAGCCGGATCGAAGTCGGCGGCCTGGAGGAATGTCTGGTACCGGGAGTCCCCATTCCCGGCTATCGCGGCTTGAGATTTGGCCTACCGGTGGCACGCGCGCTACGCCGCAACTGGGCTCGATTCCGGCCCACTATCGTCTACATTGCCACCGAAGGACCTCTGGGCATGGCCGCCCTACGTGTCGCGCGCCGTCTGGGCATCCCCGCCATTACCGGTTTCCACACGCGCTTCGACTACTACAGCCGGCATTATCGTCTGGGCTGGCTCGAACCCGCCATTCGTAGGGTATTGCTGCGATTCCACAACCGTTCCACGGGCACCCTCGTTCCCACTCGGGAATTGGCGGACAAACTGATGGAACAGGGCTTTCACAATGCCCGGGTCGTATCCCGCGGTGTCAACACACAGCTATTCAATCCACAACGTAGGGATGGCGAACTGCGCCGTGCATGGGGATTACCCGATGAGCATACGCCCGTCGTGCTGTATGTCGGCAGGCTCGCCCCGGAAAAGAACATCGCGCTGGCAGTCAGCACCTTTCGCCACATGCAACAACGTACGCCGGAATTGCGTTTCGTTCTGGTCGGACATGGTCCGCATGAAGCAATCCTGCGACGTGAAAACCCCGACCTGATCTTTGCCGGACCTCGGGTCGGTGAAGATCTCGCGCGACATTACGCCAGTTCGGATATTTTCCTGTTCCCCAGCGTCAGCGAAACCTTCGGCAACGTGGTACTGGAAGCCATGGCCAGCGGCCTGGCAGTGGTCGGCTTCGACTATGCTGCAGGCCGGGAGCACATCAAATCAGGCATCAATGGACTGCTTGCTCCGCTAGGCGAGGAAAACACCTTTGAGGAAATAGCGGCCAACCTGGCGCAAGCACCGACGCAATTGGAACGCTTGCGGCTGGCCGCGCGTCATACCGCTGAAACCTTGGACTGGTCCCATATCACCGACCAGCTCGAAGCGCTACTCTATGAGTACGCCTTACCCGATAGATCCCCGTCTACGGAGGAGGATTGCCATGCGACTGCTTGAACGCCTGACTGAGGTCGACCAGCACGTCTGCCATCTGTTCAACCGGGCCAATCACCGTCGGCTGCCAGCCAAGGTGTTTGCCGCGGTCAGCCGCCTGGGCGACGGTGTACTCTGGTACACCATCATCCTGACTCTGCCGCTGATACACGGAGCCGCCGCTGCCCGCGTCAGCCTGCAGATGGTCGCCGTCGGACTCATCTCACTGATGCTTTACCGATGGCTCAAACATACCACCAGCCGCCCACGACCCTGCCAGGCAGAGGTCGGCATTCTGCAGAGTGTGCCGCCATTGGACGAATTCAGCTTCCCGTCCGGCCACACCATGCATGCCGTCGCCTTCAGCATCATCCTCGTCGCCTACTACCCGATGTGGGCGATCCTGGTGATCCCATTCACGATTCTGGTCGCCCTCTCACGACTGGTACTCGGACTGCACTATCCGAGCGATGTAATCGCCGGGGCGTTGATCGGCACCTTGACGGCCAGCGCGAGCCTATATGCATTTTCCGGTGGGCTGATCACCTGATCGAATCGTTCTTCATGCCGCCGCGCAGCGACGGCGGCATGAACCGCAACGGCCTTGCGGCGCCTACCCATTCGTAAACTACCGACTCAGCCTGCATGCCGTCTGCGTGGCATCCGCCGGTACATCCGCCCTTGCATCCACCTGCCGTCAGCTCAACGCGCCGCACGTGTCCGCGCAGAATCCAGAAATCCAAAACGCCTTCCAACGCACTCTCATCGCTGTCGAAGCGACGCATGAGGTCCTGCATGGGCGCGCTGCCTCTCGCCTCCAGATAGGCCTTGATCGCACGCGGCCCCATTACGCACCTCGCGGCGTCAGCGAGGGCACGCGGCGCAAACCATAGGCACGCAGCCCCACTACCACGATGGCCAGGGCCAGCAGCAATCCCCCCAGCCATGACAGCGAGGCCACCGGGTGTGCGTCGAAGGTCGCCAGCTGGTAATAGCCGACCGCAAGACCATAGGCCCAGAACACCCCCCACAGCACGGCGAACGCGGTCCATCCCCGACTGCCGGTTTCGCGGCGAATCGCAGCCACGGTGTTGACGCATGGCATGTAGAGCAGGATGAAGATTAGATAGGCCACTGCGGCCGGCACGCTGAACAGCGCACCCATGCGCGTCAGCGTATTCACCTGGAGCCCCTGAGCCTGAGCCGATGCCTCAATACTGCCAGAAGCGCGCTGTAGGCCTCCGAAACCCAGCGGATCGAGGAAGCCGCGCGCAAAGGCCATCGCATTGGCGGGAATGGTGGCCACGGCATGGCCAAGTTCGGTCGACAGATACGGGCGCCCACCCGCAGCAGATGCCGCGTTGGCCGCATCGTATTTTCCGTACACTCCATTGAGCGTACCCATGACGATCTCCTTGACCACCACGCCCGAGAGCAAGCCGACCGTCGCCGGCCAGTTTTCTTCGCTGATGCCCATGGGCGCGAACACCGGTGTCACACCTCGACCGATCTCGGCAAGGACCGATTCACCGACCTCATGATCGCCCAGGCCGCGGCCGTGCGGGCTGATGCTGGCCAGCGCCGTCACGATCATCGATGCAATGATGATCACCTTGCCGACGCGCAACAGAAATACCGACAACCTGTCCCAGGTGTTGCGCAACATGCCGCGCAGCGTCGGCAAACGATATGCCGGCAGCTCCATCACGAAGGGGCTGGCCTCTCCGCGCAAGGCCGTGCGCTTGAGGATGAATGCGGTGAAGATGGCTACGGCGATGCCGAGGATATAAAGCGCGAACACCAGCTGTCCTCCATGCTCCCGGAAGAACACCGCGACGAAGGCCATGTACACCGTCAGACGCGCGCTGCACGACATGAAAGGCTGCATCAAGGCAGCAACCAGACGCTCGCGTGGCTCCTCGAGGGTGCGTGTCGCCATCACCGCGGGCACGTTGCATCCGAAACCCACGATCATGGGTACGAAGGCCTTGCCCGGCAGCCCGATGCGGCGCATGAAACGGTCCATCACGAAGGCTGCGCGGGCCATATAGCCCGAATCCTCGAGGATCGAGAGAAACAGGAAGGTCATCCCGATCGGCGCGATGAAGGTGGATACGAGCTGTATCGAACCGCCTAAGGAGTAGGCAAGCAGGCTGACCAGCCAACCTGGGCTGTGCAGCGATTCCAGAGTTCGCGCCACACCATCCACAAAGATCGCATGCGAAGCGCCGTCGAAGAAGTCCAGAAAGATATTCCCCCCGTTGAAGCTGATGACGAACAGGAGGTACATCACCAGCAGAAATACCGGAATCCCAAGATAACGATTGAGTACCACACGGTCGACCCTGTCGGAGGTGCTGCGGCGTGCCACGCCTTCGCGTCGCATGACCGACGCCAACAGCGTATGCACGAAGGTATAACGAGCGTCTGCAATGAATACGTCCGCAGGTTCCCCAAGATGCTCCTCGATGCGCCTTTGGTGCTCTTCCATCGCATCGAGGGCAATCGTCGGCACCCATGAACGAGCCAAGACATCGCCTTCCAGCAGCTTGACGCCCAACCAGCGCGCCTCCACCCGATGATCATCGGCTGCGGGTTGCAGAAGTGGTTCGATGTCGCTTAGCGCGTTCTCGACCAGAGGTGCGTACTCGATCTCCGCACCCCGATGTTTCTCCGCATCCAACTGGGCGAGAATCGCGGCCTTGAGGTCGTCTATCCCCTCGCCACGGGCGGCCACCATCTTGACCACGGGACAACCCAGACCTTCGGCCAAACCCTGCACATCGATCTTCACGCCCAACTCGCGTGCCGCATCCCACATGTTGAGCGCGAGAACGACAGGCACGCGCATTTCCAGCAGCTGGGTGGTGAGATACAGGTTACGCTCGAGATTCGACGCATCGACGATGTTGACGATCAGATCGGCTTCGCCCGAAAGCGCATAGTCACGGGCGATGGCTTCGTCGAGCGACGCACTCGATGCGGCGTCCAGGGAGTACGTACCGGGCAGATCCACCACCTGCAGCGTCTGCCCCTCATACTCATAGGCGCCTTCCTTGCGCTCTACGGTCACCCCTGGCCAGTTACCGACCTTCTGACGCGAACCGGTCAAGGCGTTGAACAAGGTCGTCTTACCGCAATTGGGGTTTCCGATCAGCCCGATGATTCCGCCCTTCACGACACCACCTTAATAAATGATAATCATTACTATTTACGGTCAAAAAAATTCAGGTACGTTCGACGCGCAGCGCCGATGCCTCGTCCCTGCGTAGCGTCAGGGCTGAGCCACGTACCCGAATTTCCACTGGATCGCCGAGCGGAGCCAGGCGGGTAACGGTAAATTCCGCCCCCAAGGTCAACCCCATCGCCATCAGCTTGCGACGGTAAGCTGCCTCGGTTGGTGCGAAACCCCGCACCCGGCCTGACTCCCCGACTTTAAGGTCCGCTAGGACCATCGCCCACCCCCCCCATCAAACCTTTTCAACCCGAATCCGGTGCAGCAGTCCGAGACCGATGGCCATGCGGCTTGCCCCCTGCATGACGACGGCACCCGCCGCCCCTTCGCGTTGTACGAGTTGCAATTCGCTTCCCAGTCCGAGCCCCATGGCAGCGAGTCGCTTGACCATCGCCTCTCCACCGTTGCACGCGACCACGCGTACGCGTTCTCCCACCACAGCCAGCATCAGGGGGAACTCGCCTTCCGAACTCCCGCTTGAATCCCGTGTTTCCCGAGCCGCGCCTGCCGACATGATTCACTCCAGGGACGTCGCCGTATCTGAGGTGCAGTATATCGCGATTATTCTCAAATGAGAACCGTTATTATTCTCACTCGCATCATCGTGCGGCAACAGCCGCCTCACCGACCCGGCGCCTCGGCAGTAGAAAGACGATGACGAACAAGGCCGCTGCGGCAACGACGATCGACGGGCCGGCCGGTGTATTCCAGCGCAGCGATCCGAACAACCCGCCCACGACGGCTAGACCGCCGAACGCTGCCGCCATCGCCGCCATCGTCTCCGGCGAGCGAGCGAAGCGGCGTGCGGTGGCCGCAGGGATGATCAGCAGAGCGGTAATCAGCAGCATGCCCACGACCTTCATCGCGACGGCGACCACCAATGCCAACAACATGACGAAGACGAGATTCAACCTGTTTGCCGGGACGCCTTCGACACGAGCCAGATCCTCGTGCACGGTGGCCGCGAGCAGACCACGCCACGACACGGCCAGCACCATCAGCACCAACATGTCGCCCAGCGCGATGGTCAGCAGATCCGCATGCCCGATCGCCAGGATGTCTCCGAACAGGTAACCCATGAGATCGATGCGCAGATTCGGCAGAAAGGCGATCGTCACCATGCCGAGCGACAAGGCGGTATGCGCAATAATGCCGAGCAGCGTATCGCTGGCCAGGTGCCGCTGACGCTGCAGCCCCACGAGCAACAGTCCGGCGGTCAGGCAAACCGCGAGAATCCCGATGCGCAGATCGACGCCCAGCAGAAACCCCAGAGCGACGCCGAGCAATGCGGAGTGGGACAGCGTATCGCCGAAATAGGCGAGCCGTCGCCACACGACAAAGCAACCCAGCGGCCCCGCAACGAGAGCCACGCCCAGCCCGCCGAGCAAGGCCTGCCAGATGAAGTCAGGCATGACGATGGCCTCCCTCATCACTCTCGCCCGACACCGCCCCGTGAGTGTGATCGTGCACGTGTGCATATACGGCCAGGCCGCGCGTATCGGCCACGCCGAACAGACGCTGGTAGGCCGGGTCCCGGCTCACCGCCTCGGGCAAACCGGTACAACAGATATGTCCATTGAGGCAGACGACGCGATCGGTCGCCGCCATTACCAGATGCAGGTCGTGCGACACCATCAGCACGCCGCACCCCAACTCGTCGCGAATCTCGCGGATCAAGGTATAAAAGCCGCTCTGCAGACCCACGTCGACGCCCTGGGCCGGCTCGTCCAGAACCAGCAATTCGGGGTCTCGCAGCAAGGCCCGAGCGAGCAGCACTCGCTGCATCTCCCCGCCCGACAACCCCTGGATCGGGCTATCCAGGAGGCCCACCAGCCCCAAACGCTCCCCCGCCGCGCGCACCGCACCTCGGCGGCGCGCGCCCAGGCGCAGGAAGCGGGCCACGTTCAACGGCAGGATCGGATCGACCGCCACGCGCTGTGGCATGTAGCCGATACGTAGCCCTTCCTTTCGCATCATGCGCCCCACCGTGGGCGACTCAAGCCCAAGCAAGGTTCTGACCAGCGTGGTCTTGCCGGCGCCGTTGGGACCGATCAGCGTAACGATCTCCCCAGCACTCAGGCTCAGGTCGATATCCGACAGGATGCGCCGCCCGCCCAACGTGACGCCAAGTCCGGAAGCCTTGATGAGATCGACAGCGCCTGTTGCGGGCGTCATTCGCGGCACCTGCGGCAACGCCCGCTGACTTCGATCAGTTGAGTCGCGGGCTCGAATTCGTGCAACGCCGCCTGCTGCCGGACGGCATCACCGAGCGTGGACGAATCCACTTCGACGCTGCTGCCGCAGTCGCGGCAGATCAGCAGCAGACCGCCATGCGCGTCGCCCGGATGATCGCAGGCAACGAAGGCATTAGTGCTGCGCACGCGGTGCGCCAGCCCCTGGGCACGGAGAAAATCCAGCGCCCGATAGACCGTCGGCGGCGCATCCGCGAATCCGTCCGCGCGCAGGTCCGCCAGCAGTTCGTAGGCGCCGACCGGTGCGCCGTAGGCAATGAGTTGCTCGAACACACGACGCCGGAGCGGCGTGAAACGAACGCCACGATCGCGGCACAGCATTTCGGCCTGCTCGAGCCGATGCTTGCGAGTGTCCTTACTGGAGCCTGATGTCTGCATGGTTTGCGATGCCGCAACGAGATTTTGTTATATTATAACTTCTCTTTTCCGCTAACCAGATAAATCATGCCCATGCCTTCTTTCTCACGGTATCGCCGGCTTGCCTGCCTGTATCTGTTGCTTGCGTGCACAGTTGCATTTGCCGTCCCGAGTCAGGCCGCGCCACGCGTGGTCGCCAGCATCAAGCCCATAGCATCGCTGGTCGCTGGCGTGATGGCAGATACCGGAGAACAGCCCTATCTGTTGGTTCCTGGCGCCTCGTCGCCGCATACCTACAGCCTGCGCCCGTCGGACATCGCGGCCCTGCATGCGGCAAGCGTGGTGTTCTGGGTCGGCCCGATGCTGGAAACCTTCCTTCAGGGACCACTCAAACAATTGCCGCGGGGGACACGCGTCGTGGCCCTGTCCACCGCGCCCGGGGTACGTCTGCTGCCCGTGCGTGCCGGATTCGGTGTTGCACCCGAGGAATCACAGGAAGGCGTCTCCTTGACCGAGCACATGGCCGACGTCAATCCCCACGTCTGGCTGGACCCGCAAAACGCCATCGCGATGGTGCGCGAGATCGCGCGCGTGCTGAGCGCGGCCGAACCCGGGAACGCCGCACGCTATGCTGCGAATGCGCAGGCCCTCGTGCTCCGGCTTGAACGCCTGGATCGTAATCTCGCACAGCAGCTAGCGCCGGTGAGAAACGTCCCCTTCATGGTGTTCCACGATGCCTACGCCTATTTCGACGCGCGCTACGGATTGCACGCGATCGGCGCGCTGACCCTGGAGCCCTCGTTGCCACCAGGCGCGCGCAGGGTCGTAGCGGCACGCGCCGCGATGCGCCAATATGGGGTGCGCTGCCTGTTCCGGGAGCCTGAATTCGCCTCGCCGCTTATCCGTACGGTCACGGCGGGCACCGAGGTGCGGGTCGGGGTGCTCGACCCGCTGGGTGCTGATCTAAAACCCGGCGAGAAACTTTATTTCACACTGATGCACAACCTGGCCGATCACCTGGACAGCTGTCTGGCCCACTGAGGCGCCAGCTCGGGCACCGGCAACGGACTCCCGGCATCCACGACTTCGTTGCCCGCATGTTCGCGCTCGACCCGCTTGTGGTCGGCCCAGTGAATGAGCTGCAGCCGCCCGTCGCGGCTCTCGACCAGAGCCGTGCAATGCTCCACCCAGTCGCCGTCGTTGCAATACAGCACACCGTCCACGTGCTCGATGCCGGCGACGTGAATGTGCCCGCAGACATAGCCGTCGAACTCACCCCGTCCGGCCTCGTGCGCGGCCGCACTCATGAAACGCTGTACGTAACGACGGGCCCCGCCTACCCGGCCCTTGATCCAGGCCGACAGCGACCAGTAGGGCAGCCCCCAACGCCCGCGCAGGTGGGCGCTCAGCCGGTTCAGCCAAAGCAGGAAATTGTAGGCTGCGTCGCCCACCGCCTGAGCCACGCGGCCGCAACGCACGGCGGCGTCGAACTCGTCGCCATGACTGACCCTGAGCCGACGCCCGTCGAGCGTCACGTGCACGGCATCGAGACGAATCTCAACCCCTTTGAACGTGGTTCCGGCCCAAAGGCGCAGCGATTCGTCATGGTTGCCGGGGGTGTAGACCACCCGGGTGCCATTGGCAGCCAGTTCGAAGAAGGTACGCACGATTTCGCTGTGGCTGGCCGGCCAGTGCACCTGACGGCGCATGGCCCAGAGATCGAAGACATCGCCGACGAGATACAGCGTGTCGCAGCGCGCGTGGCGGAGAAAATCCAGAAGGTAGTCGGCACGGCAGTCCGGCGTGCCCAGATGAATATCGGAAATGAAGATCGCGCGATAGTCGAGATGTGACATGGCCCCACTCCATCCGCCCGGTTGCCGGCACTATGGAGTCGCAAGATGACAGCGCGATCTCACCCGCTTGACGGTGCGATGAAGCGTCAGATCAGCAGAAGCAGCCAGATGACCGCGGCGTTGAGGATGGAAACCAGCACCGCGGCCGACCCCATGTCCTTGGCCCGCGCGGAAAGCTGGTGACGTTCGCCGCCGAAACGATCGATCGCCGCCTCGACCGCCGAGTTGAGCAGCTCGACGATCAGCACCAGGAACACACTGCCGATCATCAGCGCGCGCGAGGCGGCATCGTCGCCTAGCCAGAGCGCCAGCGGCACAAGCACGGCACTCACCGCCAGCTCCTGGCGGAACGCCGATTCGTGTCGAAAGGTCGAGCACAGGCCGTGCCAGGAATACCCGGCCGCCTTGACGATACGCTTGAATCCCGTGTGACCGCTTGCCGCCATGAAGCCGCATGCCCCCGTTGCGCGAGGACACACGCTAACGGGGGAACATTTCAGGGCGATGAATCGGGGTTGGGGAAGCTTATCCCTCGGCTTGCCAGCGTAGATCGAGTTCGCGCGCGGCGCGCACCTCGTCGAAACGTCGGTTGGGCATGCGGTACGGCGCGCCCTTGACCATGCCCGCCTCATCCTGCGACTCGCGCCGGATGGCGGCCATCGCTTCCACGAAGGCGTCCAGATCCTCCTTGGCCTCGGTTTCGGTCGGCTCGATCAGCAGACACTCCGGCACCAGCAGCGGGAAGTAGGTGGTCGGCGCGTGGAAACCGTAATCCAGTAGGCGCTTGGCGTAGTCCATCGCGGTCACCCCCGTTTCCTTCGCCTCGCGCTTGAGCGTAACGACGAACTCGTGGGTGGCGCGACGCTGCGCGTAGGCGAGCGTGAACCCTGCGTCGCGCAGGCGCACGGCGAGGTAGTTGGCATTCAGGGTCGCGAACTCCGCGACGCGCTGCATCCCCTCCCGCCCCAGCATGCGCATGTAGGCGTAAGCGCGCAGCAGCACCCCGACGTTGCCCATGAAGGCGGACAGGCGACCGATGCTCTGCGGCATGTCCGCTTCGAGCAGCAGGCGGTAGCGCCCTTCTTCGCGCGCCACCACCGGCACCGGCATGAACGGCAGCAGACGTTCGCCGACGCCGACCGCGCCCGCTCCCGGACCGCCGCCGCCGTGCGGGGTGGAGAAGGTCTTGTGCAGATTCATGTGGATGACGTCGAAACCCATGTCGCCGGGACGCACCTTGCCCAGAATCGCGTTGAGGTTGGCGCCGTCGTAGTAGAGCAGGCCGCCCGCCTCGTGAACGATCCCGGCAATCTCGTGGATATGACGCTCGAACACCCCCAGCGTGGAGGGGTTGGTCAACATGATGCCCGCGGTCTGCGGCCCGACCGCCTCGCGCAGGGCCTGCATGTCGACATCGCCGTCGTCGCTGGTGGGAATCTCCCGAACCGCATAGCCGCACATCGTTGCGGTGGCCGGGTTGGTGCCGTGCGCCGCATCGGGCACCAGGATTTCGCTGCGCGCGCTGTCGCCGCGCGCATCGTGATAGGCCCGGATCATCGCCACACCGGCGAACTCGCCCTGCGCACCCGCCATCGGCGTCAGCGAGACGCCACGCATGCCGGTCACCGACTTGAGCATCTCCTGCAGTTCGAACAAACAGCCCAGCATGCCCTGCGCATGGGCGTCGGGGGTATGCGGGTGCAGACCCAGGAACCCGTCCAGCATTGCCGCCGCATTGGAACCGCGCGGGTTGTATTTCATCGTGCACGAACCCAGCGGGTAGAAATGCGTGTCGATGGAAAAGTTCTTTTGCGACAGCCGGGTGTAGTGCCTTACCGCCTGCAGTTCGGAAACCTCGGGCAGGCCGGTGGCGCTGCGGCGGCGGAAGCGCTCGGGCAGGGCGTCGGCGGAATGCTCCGTCAGCGGGGCCTGGGCGGCGGCACGCCGACCATGGCGTGCGTGTTCGAAGATCAGCATGGATTGCGCTCTCGTGAAATTGACGCTGCCCCGCCCGGGGCGGGGCAGCCGCTCAGGCCAGCGCCGCCAGTGCAGCGTCGTAATCCGGCTCGTCGGCGATCTCGGAGACGAGTTCGGTGTAGACCACGCGGTCGTTCTCGTCGAGCACGACCACCGCACGCGCGGTGATGCCGGCCAGGGGACCGTCCTCGATCAGCACACCGTAGTCCTTGGCGAAGGCGCGGCTGCGCATCAACGACAGAGGGATCACGTTGGCCAGACCCTCGTCGCCGCAGAAACGCTTCTGCGCGAAGGGCAGATCGGCCGAGATGACCAGCATGACCACGTCGCTGCGGTCCCTGGCAAATTCGTTGAACTTGCGTGTGGAGGTCGCGCAGGTCGGCGTGTCGAGGCTGGGCACGATGTTGAGCAGCTTCTTCTTGCCGGCGTAGGTCGACAGTTCGACATTGTTCAGATCGGCATCGACGAGCCGGAAATCGGGCGCCTTGCCGCCGACTGCCGGCAGCTCGCCGTGGGTATGAATCGTATTGCCTTGCAGGGTGATCGTGGCCATGGGATATCTCCTTTCGGTGGTCAGGCTGCGAGGGCTCGCCGGAGGCTTTCGATATAAAGTTCGAGATCGTCGGATGTCTTGGTTTCCGTAGCGCAAACCAGGATCGCATCGTCCAGTTCGGGAGAGATGCGCCCCAGGTCGTAACCGCCCAGAATGCCGTCGGCGGCCATCGCCTCGAGTACGGCACCCGCCCTGCGGGGCAAGCGCAGCGCCACTTCGTGGAAACAGTCGCCGGTGAATGCTGGACGGACGCCGAACGTTGCCGCCCGCTCGATCAGGGTGTGGGTATTGGCGTAGCTCGCACTTGCCACACGCGCCAGGCCCTCGGGGCCCAGAATCGCCATGTGGATCGTCGATGCGGTCACCACCAGACCCTGATTGGTGCAGATATTGGAGGTCGCCTTGGAGCGCCGGATGTGCTGTTCGCGCGCCTGCAGGGTCAGCACGAAACCGGGCTTGCCGTCGGCGTCGATCGCCCGGCCGACGATACGTCCGGGCATCTGCCGGACATGCTGTTTCCGGGCGCACATGAAACCGTAGTACGGACCGCCGAAGGACAGCGGCGCGCCCAGCGGCTGCCCGTCGCCGACCACGATGTCGACGCCGGTCTCGCCCCATTCGCCCGGCGGCTTGAGCAGCGCAAGCGTCAACGGGTTCACCGCCGCGATCAGGATAACGCCGTGCCGCGCCGCCCAGTCGCTCAACGTATCGACTTCTTCCAGCACGCCGAAGAAGTTGGGTTGCGGCACCACCAGGGCGGTGACCGCGCCCTCCTCCTCGTAGTCGGCGAGCACGGCCGGATCGACACGGCCGGTCGCCGCGTCATAAGGCAGGTCGACGAGTTCGATACCCTGGTTGTGCACGATATTGTGCGCGGTGGCACGCCAGGCCGGGTTCAGGCTGCGCGGCACCAGCACGCGACGGGTCTTGGCGCGGCGGTTGAGCCGCACCGCCATGAGCACGGCCTCGGCGAGTGCGGAGGCGCCGTCGTACAGGGAGGCATTGGACACCTCCATCCCGGTCAGCCCGGTCATCATGGACTGGTATTCGTAGATCAGCTGCAGCGTGCCCTGCGAGGCCTCCGCCTGGTATGGCGTATAGGCGCTGTAGAACTCGCCGCGGGTCGCGATCTCCCAGACGGCCGCGGGAATATGGTGCTCGTAGGCGCCGGCACCGATGAAATTGAGCAGGGCGCCATCCTGAGCGGCCCGTTCGCGCATCAGGCGCAGGGTTTCCATCTCGCTGAGCGCGGGCGGCACGCCCTCGAGTTCGCCCGCGCGCAGTCGTGCGGGAATCTCGTCGAACAGGTCTTCGGTGCGGTCAACGCCGATGGCCGCGAGCATTTCGCGGACGTCGGTCTCGGTATGCGGGATAAACGGCATGGGGTCGTCGTCCTCGGCGGGCCTCAGCCCTCGGCTTCCACAAAGGCGTCGTAGGCGGCAGCGTCCATCAGCTCCCCCAGGGCCTCCATGGAGTCCGGTCGGAACTTGAAGATCCAGCCGTCGCCGTAGGGTTCCTGATTGATCAGTTCTGGACTGTCGGCCAGCGCCTCGTTGCCCGACAGGATCTCGCCGGCCAAGGGCGCATACACGTCCGATGCGGCCTTGACGGATTCCACCACCGCACAGGCATCACCGGCCGCGACCCTGCGCCCCGCCTCCGGCGCCTCGACGAACACCAGATCGCCCAACAGCTCCTGGGCATGTTCGGTGATGCCCAAGGTGCAGGTGCCGTCGCCGTTGTCGCGCACCCACTCGTGGCTTTGGGTGAATTTAAGATCCGCCGTCTGCTGGCTCATGGTGCATGTCTCCCGAAATAGTCCTGAATGAAGGTTGCCAATCTGATACGTCGTCTTATTGCCCGTCGAGGCAGCTGCGGCCGTGGCGCACGAAAGGCGGCCTGACGACGCGCGCCGGGAGGTGCTTGCCGCGGATTTCGACCTCGCAGCGCTCCCCCGTACCCGCCGGCACGCGCGCCAGCGCGATGGCGACGCCCAGGGTCGGCGAGAAGGTGCCGCTGGTGGTCTCACCCTCGCCGATGCCCTCGACGATCACCGGCTGGTGACCACGTAGCACGCCGCGCTCCTCCAGCACCAGGCCGACGAAACGGCGCAGCCCGCCCGCCGTTCGCTGGCGCTCGAGCGCTTCGCGGCCGATGAAATCGCGTTCGGCTGGCTCCCAGGCCACGGTCCAGGCCAGACCGCATTCCAGCGGACTGATGGACTCGTCCATGTCGGTGCCATAGAGATTCATCCCGGCCTCGAGGCGCAGGGTGTCGCGCGCACCGAGGCCGATGGGCGCCACGCCGGCCGCCAACAGCGCGCGCCAGAAGGACGCAGCCTGCTCGTTGGGCAGCATGATCTCGAAGCCGTCTTCGCCGGTGTAGCCGGTGCGCGCCACAAAACGCTCACCCAGTTCGGCGGCGTGAAACACGCCCAGATCGAGCGCACCCGCGCCATCCTCGCCGCCGAGCACACCGGCGGCCAGTTCGCGGGCCCGCGCCCCCTGCACGGCCAACATCGATAGATCGTCGCGCACGGCAATATCGAGTTCGAAGCCCTCGGCCTGCTTGCGAATCCAGGCGAGATCCTTATCGCGCGTGGCCGCGTTGACCACGGTACGGTAACGCCCGTCGTCGAGGTAGTAGGTGATCAGGTCGTCGATCACACCGCCGTCCTCGCGCAGCATGCAGCTGTACAGGGCCTTGCCGCGTTGCTTCAAGCGGTCGACGTCGTTGGCCAGCAGATGACGCAGAAAATCGCGGGCGCCAGGCCCGGCGAGATCGAGGACGGTCATGTGGGAGACGTCGAAGACGCCGGCGGCTTCGCGCACCCGGCGGTGCTCGTCGAGCTGCGAGCCGTAATGCAGCGGCATGTCCCAGCCTGCAAAATCGACCATCTTGGCGCCGGCGGCGAGGTGTTCGGCGTGCAGGGCTGTTTGTCGGGTCATCGCTCGAGTCCTGTGCAAAAGGCGGCAAGCGGCATGCCACATGGCTGCCGGCGGCCGCCCCTCTGTCCACGGACCTGAGAGATCAGGTCCTCGGCGGACCCTCCCCTTCGGTGGGCGGGCAGATACCCGCCGCTCTCCAGAGTCGATATCGGCCCGCGTGTCCTTTTGCCTGAGCGTTTCCGGGCGGTTTGCGCCTTCGGCGCCCCATCAACGACGGGGTCTCTCCAAGCGGGCTTTGTAATCGAGCGCCAACTATAAACGAGCGGCGAGCGGGTTTGAAGCCGCCCACTCGATCAATGTGTACCGAGTACCGCCACGGTTTCCTGCGCTGTCTTCTGCATGCGCTGTTCAAGCATCTTCAAACCGGCCAGCAACTGGGTATCGTCCGACTTACGGAGGCCTTCGGTGGTGAGGTCCTTCATCGCGTCGGGACGCAGCATCAATGCATTGGCCGGCAATGCAACCTTCTCGGTCGGCGCCAGTCCCTTGTGCCAGAAGGAATGCCCATTCGGCGTAAGCCACTCCTCGACCGCCAGCAGCAGGGCCGCACCATCGGGCAGCATGAACTGTTGCAGCACCGTGCCGGTCCCGAAGGTTTTCTCGCCAATCAGTGGCGCATGCAGATCGTCCTTGAGTGCACCCGCAACGATTTCGGCCGCACTGGCAGTACCACCATTGACCAGAATGACCACCGGCAAATGGATCTTCGGCACGTCGGGATTCACCGGCACCGCGCGTACACGCCCACGCACGTTGCGCTCGAGCATCACATTACCGCTCGTCACGAACTGGCTAGCCACGTCGATCGCCTCGGTGAGCAGTCCACCCGGATCGTTACGCAGATCAAGAAGAATGCCGCGTGCGCCGGCTTCGCGAGCCGCGGCGAGGGCATGGCTCAACTCCTCCGCAGTGCCCTTGCTGAAACTGGAAATGCGCACATCCGCAACCGCAGTACCCGGGAGCATGTGCCAGCTGACGGTATGAATTGGGATCTTGGCGCGCACCAGGGTGACCGTGCGCGTTTTGCCGGTCGTCGGGTCCATCAGTTCGAGCACAACCTCGGTTCCTACCGGCCCGCGGATATGATCGACCACCTCACCCAGAGGCTGGCCGGTGACGTCCTTGCCGTCGACCTTGAGGATGATGTCGCCAGGGCGCAGATGTGCACGCTGCGCAGGAGTGCCATCGAGCGGTGTCACGATAATGACCTGCCGTCCTTTAAGCCTCACCTCAGCACCGATCCCGGCAAAATGGCCACTGATCACCGAGTCGGCCATCTTCACCATATCAGGGGTCAGAAAAGTGCTGTGGCCGGTGTCTCCCAGGGAATCCACCATGCCGCTGATGGCGGCATAGGTCATATCCTTGGGTTTAATCGAGGCGCGATCGACATAATGGGCATCGATCAGATTCCATGCCCGTGACATCAACAGAAAATCGGGGACGGCCCGCAAGGGTACGACCGCCGCGGGCACCACGCCTGCCAGATACTGTCGATCAATGAATACACCGGCCACCAGACCAAAAACGAACACCAGCACAATGGGCGTCAGGCGACGCCGACGCGTGTGAGAAGCTGACTTCACGGATGTCCTCTCGATGCCTGCCATTCCATCGGCCGAAAGGCCGTTGCCTCGCAGCTTACCAGATCACGCGTGCCTCGGTGCCGTCCTCACAGACGCAAGGAAAACCCTGGAAACGCACAGCTCAACCACCTTGACGCAGTGCCATCACTGCCTGATTGCGCAGCGTTTTGAGGGCGGTCAGTACGGTTTCACCCAGATGCACCTGCGGCGGCAAATCGAGATAAAACAACCCGAGGCTGCGCCCGGCAGCAACCACTGGCATGACGACAAAACGCTCCCCGCGCAGATAACCATCGAGTTCAGCGGGCAAGTAACGAGTCGTCGCATGCGTGCCAGGCTGGGTTTGCACCACAATATCCTTGTCTTGCGACAATCCCAGTGCGATCACGTCGCGTCGGTCGGCCGTGCGTGGCAAGCGAAGACCGAATACGTCATCGGCACGATCACCCAACGTGACCCGAGCGGTGACGTGGCTCCCACCGGCATCGATGATGAACAGAACCGCATGCTCTGCGCCCACGCCGCGATACATGGTCTCGAGAATCGATTGCAACAACTCGGCCAAGCGAAAACTACCCACCAAGGTTGTGGAGATCTCGTTGACGCCTGAGAGCAGGATCGCCAGACGTTGCTCGTCGCTCATCTGCAAGGCGGTGGGCGCCTCTAAATCAACGTCTTCGCTACCCGCCGGCGCAGTCTCGGCGGGCAGCGTCACGCCCGCCTGCGCCCAATGCGGCAGATGGATACCCGTCCCTGCGACGAAAGCGCGCAATTCACGCCGCGATGACTCAACCAGTTCGTTGATCTGATTGCGGGTATATCCCAGTGCATTATGGTAACGACCCGCCAAACGTTCTATACGACCGGGATTCACCCCGTCTTTCGACGTCAGCTCGCGGGAAAGCTCATTGGCGAATACACACGCGATGTGCAGACGGGCATGCTCTTCCGTCGCCTTCGGCACCACGCCATCAGGCAACGGCGCCAGCGTTTCGATCATCGCTGACGGGAAATTCCATTCCTTGAGCACCGCCTTGCCGATTTGCGCGTAATCGACTCCGAGCACTTCGCGTGTGGCGCTGGTCTCCGACACGCGCCGGTGCTCGGCGGCGAGCCGAATGTCACCATATTCCTCAGGAAAGTAGTAGATCACTAGCAGGCGACCGACATCGTGCATCAAGGCGCAGATAAAGGCCTGCTCAGGATCCACTCCACCGCTCTTGGCGGCCACGAGCTTGGCCATCAGCGCGCTCTGCAGCGATGCTACGAGGCCGTCCACCAGCTGTTTGTCGGCATCCGTATGCTTTAGGTTCTCAAACAGGATCAGGCTGAGCGCCGCCATGCGGACCTGATTGAAGCCGAGAATCATGATGGCTCGGCTGATGGTGCGGATATCACCCCCAAACTGCCCGTAATACGAGGAATTGGCCAGACGCAGAAGTTTCTGTGTGGTCGCGTAATCCTGCAAAACGACGTTGGCGAGCTGCCCCACGCTGCGGTTGCTCGCCTCGGCAGACATGCGATTGATTTCCTGGATGGCGCGAGAGAAACCGGGAAAATCCGGTTTGCGCTTGATTCTGCGAAGCATGAAATCCAGGCCATTACCGCGGCCGGCATCCAGGCCTACGTCGCCCAGTGCCGCCAAGGCCTCACGAAACGCTCCGGCATCGGCATAACGATCCTCGGGGGCAGGAGCTGTGGCGCGCAGCACGATCTGATCCATGCGCGGGTCACCGCCGCCCTTCACGCGTGACGGTGCCTCCAGGCGGCGCTGCACGATCGCCTGACGGATCGCCGCTGGCGAATCGCCGGTGAAGGCGCATTTCCCCGTCAGTAATTCGTGAAAAAGCACTCCCAGGGTGAATACATCCGAACGCGCATCAACCTGGCCACCCGTAATCTGTTCCGGCGACAGGTACGGCAAGGAACCCCATTCGCGGTTATGTTCGCTCACAGCGGAGACCGGCATGGCAATCCCGAAATCGGTGACCCGAGCCCGTCCGTCCGTGCCCATCAGCACGTTCGAGGGTTTAATGTCGCGGTGGAGGATGCCGGCCAAATGCGCCGCTTCAACGCCTGCAAGCACATCAAGCATAACACCGCCCGCGTCACCTCCGTTCCACTCGGGAGCCCGCAGACGTTCGGCCAGGGAACAGCCATCCACGTATTCGAAAATCAGGTAAACACCTTCGGGATAGGTGCCAGCTTCATACAATGGCACGATATTCGGATGCTTGAGTCCCCCGACGATACGCGCCTCGCGCATCAGCCACTCGCCAGCGCTCGCGTCGCCGAGGGCATCGGCCAGCACGGTCTTGATCGCCACCAGCCGCTCAAGGCGCGGATCGTAAGCCTGATAGACGGCACCCTGGGTACCGCTGCCCAGCACGCCTCGCACCTCAAACCGGTCTATATTTGAAGGCACCCTCACCGAACCCACACAAACTCCATCTCATACCACTCCTGACGCATCTCTATGCCGCACCGGAATTTGCCGCCAGCGAAACGCGATTGCGCCCGGCGCGCTTGGCCACATACAAGGCATCATCTGCCAGGCTGAGTGCACGATCGATCGTAGCCGCATCCGTACTGACGGGCGCGACACCAATACTGACCGTCAGACTGAACGGACCTGCAGGCGTAGTGAACCGCGCGTGCTCGATAGCCTCACGAACCCGTTCCGCGACTTCCATCGCCCCTGTTTGCGGTACATCTGGCAACAAAACGGCAAACTCCTCACCCCCGATTCGGGCAGCAATATCATAATCCCTTAGACACTGCGTCACTGCATCGACGATCGCACCCAGCGCAGCATCCCCGACCGAATGCCCGAAACGGTCATTAATATTCTTGAAATTATCCACATCGAGCAAAAGCAGGCTCAAAGGACCATTTTTGCGCTTGGCGCGCTTGATCTCCGTTTCCGCGAGGGCGAAAAAACTGCGACGATTGTGCAGCCCGGTCAAGGTATCCGTACTTGCAAGCCTCTGCAGCTCGCGCTCGATACGCTTGCGCTCGCTGATATCCACGAGTGCAACAAAGTATACGGTCTCTCCATCATATTCAGTACGAACCGCGGTCAAAATAGCTTCGACTGGCTTGCCTTTGATGGTACGTAGATGAATATCGATACCATCCACCACACCCACTGAACGCAGCCTGCCTACAATCCATTCACGCTCACGCAAATCCTCGTAGAAACCCGGGGTGAATAAGGAACTGAGATTGTGATCGCTTTCAATACCTAACAATGCGGAAGCTGCTCGGTTGATTCGTAACAGGGCGCCGTCTCGATCACGCGTGAGCACCAATGGCACGGGTGCGGCGTCAAACAGATGCTGAAGATTATCCTCGCTCGCTCGTAAACGCTCCTCCACTTGCCGGTAGTCAATCACCTTCTGGCCAAGTTCATTATTCATCGACTGCAAGGCCTGCACGGTCAGGTATTCCGAGCGCTGACCACGATTGATCACGCGCACAAAATAAGTACCCAGTGCGTTAACAACCAGGACCAGAAAGACAAGAACGAGACGATCAGCAACGGTATCGGCCTGATCAAATCCAGACAGTGCCAGAAACGCCAGGCTGAATAGCCAGGGCAACAGCATTTCAATTGGCCAAAGGCTGGGCAGAAACATGTACAGCAAGGCAACGATAACGAGCATGCTCATCGCATGAAACTCGACATTGGCATTGTGCAGAGAAACCATAAACAGGAAGCTGCCAGCCAAGATCAATTCAAAAATGAGCAAACTGATCAGTGGCGGGTCGCTTCCCTTACGGTTGCTGACATATGCACGGTACGCCAGCCATATTCCTGCGAGCAAAACAGCCAAGCGGCCCAGCATCTGCAGATGCGAGTGATTGACTTCCTGTACCACGTGGTCGTGGAACAACACGCTCCAGTAAAGGGCCCCGCCCACCAGCCCCCCGACGATCAAACGCCCGGTGATCCATCCTAGGTGGGCACGCCGGAAAGCGGCCTCCATATGACTGTCGGCAAAACATCCGGTAACTGTGTACTGTGCGTCCACCTCAACCACGTGATTTCCTCGAATCGGTGATATCTACCGGAGCGCAAACCATAAACTTAAGAAAGCTCTCTTATATGTGTATTTAAGGGCGCTCGCGGGGGGATCGCTCGGCACCCCCATCAGACTAGAGCATAAGACACGCGACACGGTCACGCTGACAAACCGCCCTATAAGTCTTATCGATGCACAAAAATATGGACAGCGACGCTGCAATGATTATCATTCGGCGCGAGACTCATCCTATGGATTGAAAGGCGGGCTGCCAGATCGGAATCTCACCGAGCTTGCACCCTTGTCACCCATAACCAGAACCTACCACCTCAGCGGTCAACCGGCAGGCTGTCACTACTCATGAGCGAAAATCCAATATGGTTCGGCTACTTGGAAGCGGGCGCCAAGAGCACACCCGTAGTACTGGATCAACGTCTGAATACAGGCAAGCCGGATACCATGTACCTGTTCAATCTGGCGCGCAATAGCTTCCTTGAGTATAAGCGCGAGATCGTAGATGCGAAGCTGCGCGAACTGCAGGACGGCGAGGCCGACCTCGGGACACTGAAGTCCGCGTTCAACAACGCGCGCAAGGAGTTTCGCCCACGCGTCAGCCGCGCCCAGACGGTTGCGGAACGCGGGTTTGCAACGTCGCAATCTTCTTCCGACGAACCAGAAGAACTGCTGGACGAGTTGTTAACCAGTAGCGCCGATGCGGACATCGACTCAGACGACGAAGATGACACAGACGACGACTGGGACGAAGACGAAGACTGAAAACCAGCCAGCGCGATTCAATCGGGGGCGTAACGCAAATCCAGCGTCGTGGGAAAATACGGATTAGGTTCTTCGCGTGATAGGACGCTCCCTCCGGGGGTGTGACCCTCCGCGCGGAATCGGGCCATGCGGCGTGCCTCTGCTTCGTTGGCATTGACCGGATAGCGATCGTAGTTGCGGCCGCCGGGATGAGCCACGTGGTAGGTGCATCCGGCCACCGCATGCGCGTTGTAATCGTCGACGAGATCGAACACCAGAGGCACCTGTCGCGGTATCGTCGGATGCAGCCCTGAAGGCGGCTGCCAGGCCTTGAAGCGCACCCCTGCGACATATTCGCCAGGCACCCCGGTCGGGGTCAGCGGCACCTGCCGGCCATTGCAGGCAACCCGATAGCGCGTGTCGGGCAACCCTGTCACCCGAATCTGCACACGCTCGACCGACGAATCCACATAGCGCGCCGTACCCGTCGCGGTCACTTCCTCACCCAACACGTGCCACGGTTCCAGCGCGCTGCGCAGTTCCATTCCGATACCGTTCCAGTGCACCGTGCCGTAGTGCGGGAAGCGGAATTCCAGAAACGGCGCAAACCACTGCAAATCGAAGGTATAGCCCCAGCTCCGCAGATCCTCGATCACCTGCTTGAGATCGGCCCAGACGAAATGCGGCAACATGAATCGGTCGTGCAATGCCGTGCCCCAGCGCTGCGGTCGATGCAGGTAGGGGTGTTCCCAGAACCGCGCGACCAGGGCCCTTAGCAGCAGCATCTGCACCAGACTCATGCGCGAATGCGGGGGCATCTCGAAACCGCGAAATTCGAGCAGTCCCAGACGGCCGGCCGTACCGGAGGGCGAATATAGCTTGTCGATGCAGAACTCCGAGCGATGCGTGTTGCCGGTCACGTCGGTCAACAGATTGCGCAGCAACCGATCGACCAGCCAAGGCGCAGGCGTTTCGCCGGGCGGCATTTGCTGCAACGCGATCTCGAGTTCGTAGAGCGCGTCGTCGCGCGCCTCGTCGACACGCGGCGCCTGGCTGGTCGGGCCGATGAACATCCCTGAGAAGAGATACGACAGCGCCGGGTGATGCTGCCAATAGATCAGCAGGCTGCTCAGCAATTGCGGGCGGCGCAGCAACGGACTGTCTGCGGGTGCGGGGCCGCCCAGGGTCACGTGGTTGCCGCCCCCGGTACCCGTGTGACGTCCGTCGAGCATGAATTTTTCGGTACCCAGGCGGGTTCGAAACGCCTCCTCGTAAAGTGCCGTGGTCATCTCCACCAGCTCATCCCAGCTAGCAGCCGGATGGATATTGACCTCGATAACACCGGGATCGGGAGTGAGCTTGAACCGCTGAAGACGGGAGTCTTCAGGTGGCTCGTAACCTTCCAGGATCACCGGCTGCTGGAGTTCAGCGGCCACGTCTTCGACCGCGGCGATCAAATCGAGGAAGTGCTCCGCATGACTCAACGGGGGCAGGAAGAGATAAACGCGGCCATCGCGGGCCTCGACGCACAGTGCCGTGTGGGCCACGGGACCGCCACCTGCAGCCCACTCGTCCACATCCGCGAATGATGGCTCGGCAGCTATCGGAGGAACGTGTTCGCCTTCCAGATCGTAACGCCTCGCCACTTCGCCCATGCTTTGCCCGAAACCCGTCTCCGGGGCGAAAGGATCGCGGGTCGGCGGCAGGGCCCGTCGCGTCGGCTCGACCCAAGGCAAGGCGTTGAGAGGCAGGCGATACCCCATCGGCGAATCGCCGGGTAGCAGGTACATCGTTTCGCCACGGAAGCGCCAGCGCGACGAGCGCCAGTGCCCGTCGGACTCCGCCCAGCGCAAGGGCAGCGCATAACCTGCCGGAGTGCCAAGACCGCGAGACAGGATCGCAGCCAGGCGGCGGCGCTCGAGCGGATCATCGAGATCGGCCGCCAACGGATCGAGATTATCCGGCAGCTGCTGTTCCGCGTGCAGGTAGTGATAGGCATCCTCGTATCCGGCGATCAGATACTCCGTACCCAGGCCGAGACGGTGGGCCAGACGTTCGGCAAAACGCTCGGCCGTAGCCGCATCGGCCTCGCCCGGTGCATCCTCGTCGGCCAGCCAGCGGGCATCCCGCCACAGAGCCTGACCATCGCGACGCCAGACGCAGGTCAGCGCCCAGCGCGGCAGCGGCTCGCCCGGGTACCACTTGCCCTGCCCCCGATGCAGCAAACCGCCGGGCGCGAAGCGTGCGCGCAGTCGGCGGAACAGCGCATCGGCCAGATCCCGTTTTTGCTCGCCCAGCGCCGCCGTATTCCACTGCGCGTCGTCCATGTCGTCCACCGACACGAAGGTCGGCTCTCCGCCCAGGGTCAGCCTGACATCGCCCTGG
Source organism: Acidihalobacter aeolianus (assembly GCF_001753165.1). GTDB lineage: Bacteria > Pseudomonadota > Gammaproteobacteria > DSM-5130 > Acidihalobacteraceae > Acidihalobacter > Acidihalobacter aeolianus. The sequence goes on along the minus strand of NZ_CP017448.1, from coordinate 805,509 downwards.
GTCAGATCCTCATCGACCGCATGACCGAGCGCCATCACCTCCGCCCACTGGGCATCGGTATAGGGCAACGTCACCCGCGGGTCTTCGTGGATGCGCACCACCTCGTTGCGGTAGCCGAATTCGACCTCGCAGGGATCGCTGGCCCCGGTCAACGGCGCGGCATCCGCCGGCGACGGCGTACATGCGAGCGGGATGTGGCCTTCGCCCGCGAACAGTCCGGAGGTGGGATCGAGGCCTACCCAACCGGCGCCGGGCACGTAGACTTCGGCCCAGGCGTGCAGATCGGTGAAGTCCTCCGTCGGTCCGGCAGGCCCATCCAGGGGCTTGACGTCCGCGGTCAGCTGCACCAGATAACCGGACACGAAGCGCGCAGCAAGACCCAGATGACGCAGGATCTGCACCAGCAACCAGGCCGAATCGCGACACGATCCACTGCGCCTTTCGAGGGTCTCCTCGCAGGTCTGCACGCCCGGCTCCATACGTACCAGATATTCGATGTCCCCCTGCAACCGCTGATTCAGGGCGACCAGGAAATCCACGGTGCGCGCTTTCTCACGCGGCACCTGTGCCAGCCACTCCTGCAGCAGAGGGCCCGTTTCATCGCACTCGCAGTAAGGCGCGAGCGCCTTGTCGAGGTCCGGCGCGTAATCGAACGGCCAGTGTTCGGCATAGGATTCCAGAAAGAAATCGAAGGGATTGATCACAGTCATCTCGGCGACCAGTTCGACCGTCACCGCCAAACGCCGCGTCTTGTGCGGGAACACCAGACGAGCCTGGAAATTGCCGAAGGGATCCTGTTGCCAATTGATGAAATGATCGGGAGGATCGACCTTGAGGGAATAGCTCAAGACCGGAGTGCGCGTATGGGTCGCCGGGCGCAGGCGGACCAGATGCGGGGTCAGCGCAACCGGGCGATCGTAGAGATATTCCGTGTGATGGTGGATCGCTACGCGAATAGCCATCGGGCGAAGCTCCTAGAGAGGTCAGGTACGCGGGCGCGGACAGGTGCCGCCGTTGAGGTTTCAGTTTCCTGCAGTGGCAGCTGCAGATTTACGCTTGCGTCCACTGCGCAGCCGTGCATCCATCGTCGCAAATTGGAAATAGGTGGCGGCGATGGATTCGTGCAATTGACTCAGTTTGAGCTGCAGACGATCAACAAAAGCATGTACCGCCGCGTCGTCCATGCGACTCACCCTGCGTTTGTCGAGATGAGCGGCCAGCTTCCCGGCAGTGGTGAGCGGCACCACATTACGCGGCAACCGTTCAATGGCACCGGCAACCTCGCCGATGCAATGCAGCACCGAGCGTGGAAACTGGCGTTCCTTGAACAGGAATTCGAGTACTTCCTGGCGGCGTACCGGCGCCTGAACCTTGAGCCAATAGGCTTGGTAGGCGGAAATCGAGCGTAGCAGCGAAAGCCATTGCGCGTGCAGGAATGGCTCCAGCTCCACCCCAGGTACGCTGGTGCCGACATAGGCCGTGCGCACGTCGATGATGCGGGTAGTCATGTCGGCGCGCTCCAAGTTGCGACCAATGCGCAGAAAATCGTAGCCCTCATTGTGCAGCATGGTGCCGGCCAGCATGCCGGTGATCTGCTGGCAGGCTGCGATCGCCTCGACCAGGTTGTCGTAACGCCGCCCGCGCGCCAACCCGGAAGGCAAATCGGCCTTGGCCTTGAGAAACAGGTCGTTGATCCGCTCCCAGCCCTCTCCCGGCAACGTATCGCGAACGGTCCTCGCATTTTCGCGCGCGAACTTGAGCGAGCTCAGCAAGGAGGCCGGGTTTTTCTCGTCGGCAATCAGAAAACGCACTACGTTGCGTTCGGAAGCCTCGGTGAAATGCTCGGCAAACTGCTCGGTACTCCCCATAATATCGACCAATGGCTGCCAGCCCAAGGACACACCCTTTGGTAGATCCAGCAACAACAACGTGTTGACGTTGATCAGACGTGCCGTGTTCTCGGCCCGCTCGAGATAGCGCCCCATCCAGTAAATCCGTTCAGCAACCCGCGACAGCATGGCTCAATTGCCCTCCACGTCGACGATCCAGGTGTCCTTGCTGCCCCCGCCCTGAGACGAGTTCACTACGGTGGAGCCCTTGCGCAAGGCCACACGGGTCAAACCACCGGTCGTCACATAGGTCTTTTTCCCGGACAGGATGAACGGCCGCAAATCGAGATGGCGAGGCTCGGCATGACTGTCGATCAAGGTCGGCGCGGTCGACAGGCTGAGCATCGGCTGGGCCATGTAGTTGCGGGGCTGACGACGGATCAGGTCGGCGAAGGCTTCGCGTTCCTTGCGACTGGCGGCAGGGCCGATCAGCATGCCGTAGCCACCGGATTCGTTGGCCGGTTTGACCACCAGTTTGTCTAGATTCGCCAGCACGTATTCGCGCTCGTCCTTGTTCACACATAGATATGACGGGACGTTGGGCAGAATCGGATCCTGATCCAGGTAATACCGGATGATCTTGGGGACGTAGGTGTAGATCACCTTGTCGTCCGCGACCCCGGAGCCCGGTGCGTTGGCCAGTGCCACGTTGCCCTTGCGCCAGGCGCGCATCAACCCCGGAACACCCAGTTGCGAGTCCTCGCGGAAGACCTCCGGGTCCAGGAACAGGTCATCGATGCGGCGGTAGATCACGTCGACCCGGGACAGTCCCTCGATCGTACGCATGTACACACAGTCGTCGTCGCCGACGACGAGGTCCGAGCCCTCGACCAGCTCGGCCCCCATCTGTTGTGCCAGATAGGCATGCTCGAAGTAGGCCGAGTTGTAGATGCCGGGTGTCAGCACCACCACCTCAGGGCGCTTGGAGCGCCGCCGCGACAATGCACTCAGGCAGTCGAACAGCTGCGCCGGATAGTCGTCCACCGGCAGGATGCTGTAGTTCTCGAACAGATCCGGAAACACGCGCTTCATCACCTGCCGGTTCTCGAGCATGTAGGACACGCCGGAGGGGACGCGCAGGTTGTCTTCCAGCACGTAGACCGTGCCGTCCTTGTCGCGCACGAGGTCGGAGCCGCAGATGTGGGCCCAGATGCCATGTGGCGGGTTGATCCCCATGCACTGCTCGCGGAAATCGCGTGAGTTGGCAATCAGCTCGCGCGGTACCACGCCGTCCTTGAGGATGCGTTGGCGATGATACAGGTCGTCGATGAACAGATTGAGCGCCTGCACACGCTGCTTCAGGCCGCGTTCGATCTGCTCCCATTCCGAACGCGCGATGATGCGCGGCACGACATCGAAGGGCCAGGCCCGATCGATCGAACCGTCGCCTTCCGAGTAGACTGTAAAGGTGATCCCCATCGTGCGGATAGCCAGTTCAGCCGCACTGCGGTAGTGAGCGAGCTCCTGGTCATTCAGTGCGCCCAGGAAGCGGCAGAGTTCACCCGCTGCATGCCGAGGCTTACCTGGAGAGGCGATCAGTTCGTCGAAAAAACCCTCTGCCTGATACTGCCGCCAATCAATCGCCATGCACGCCCTCCCTGTGAGATGATGCGTCGGTGACCACTCCCCGCCATCCCTTTTGGCCAAATCCGTCCTTGGCCACGGGACCGGGCGTCACGACGCTGCGGCCACAATTGCACCAAAAAAGTGCGCGGGCGGAGATGTAGCTGAGTCGGTCGCGAATGACGCATCGCCCGTGCCTGTCGAAGGATATCCAACCATGACGTACTGTCTCGCGATCAAGGTCAACTCCGGAATGGTTTTCGCGTCGGACAGCCGCACCAACGCCGGCATGGACCACATCAACACCTATTCCAAAATGTATGCATTCGACATGCCAGGCGAGCGGTGTTTCGTCTTGCTGAGCGCCGGCAACCTGGCGACCACGCAGGCTGTGATCAACCTGATCGAGCGCGATATCGAGCGCAAGGCAAAGCTCAGCCTCAACACCGTAACACATCTCTTCGAGGCCGCCGACTATATCGGGAATCTGAACTGCGAGGTACAACGGCATCATTCCGGCGCCGGCCAGCGCAGTGGAGTGAACCTGGAAACCACGTTCATTCTTGGCGGCCAGATCGGCACCCAGGCACACGAACTGCTGCTGATCTATCCGGAAGGCAACTACATTTCAGCCCCGCCCTCCAAACCCTATCTTCAGATCGGCGAGATCAAATACGGCAAACCGATCCTCGACCGCGTGGTGCGCCCGGAAACGTCGCTAGGCGATGCCGCGCGCTGTTCGCTGGTCTCGCTGGACTCGACCATGCGCAGCAACGTCTCCGTGGGCGCACCCTTCGAGCTTGCGATCTACGAGACTGGCAGCCTCCATCTGGAGCACCGCATGCTGCTCGACGTGGACGACCCGCTATACGTGGACGTACAACAGATATGGAACAAGACTTTGATGGACGGCATTAACGCCCTGCCCCAGTTCGACTGGGAAACCGAGCTGCATCACCACTAGACTACCGAGGCCATGATGACCCGATGCACCAGACGGATTTTCTCCACCGCAAGCCCGGTCAGCGCGAAGGGATAGGCATCCGGCTGCCCCATGCAGCGGTTGAGGGAATTGAGCGCCTGGGTCAGATGGTGCCAGTCCGCCAGCAGGCCATCCAGATCGGCCGTTTCCTCACGCGCAGCATCCAGAGTACGCATGGGCCGGCCATGTACCGCCAGCTCATAATCTCCAGCCATTTCCAGCGTGTCGACCAGATGCAGATAATGCGCCCAGGTTTCCGCCCAGTCCTCCCAGGGGTGCGCACCTGCATACGCGCTCACGTGCCGGCTTGACCAGTTCAATGGCGGCCCGGCGGCATAGTATTTCGCCAGCGAAGCCGCATAATCGGCACGCTCGTCGCCGAATAGGGCGCGGAATTCGTCGACCCAGGGGCTGCGATCGATCAACCGATACCAGTAATAGTGACCGCTTTCATGGCGGAAATGCCCCAACAGGGTCCGATACTGCTCGTTCATCGCCTCGCGCACCCGCTCGCGGGTGCTGGGATCGGCCTCAGCCAGGTTGATTGTGATCGTGCCTTCGAGGTGCCCGGTGAACACGCGTCCGCTGCCGCCCTCATCGTTGAATTCAAGGCTGTCGTCACTGTCCTCCAGAAAGGCAAATGCCAGCCCTTTCTGGGGATCTTGTGACTTGCCGATCACCGGGAGATGCAGACGATCCAAGGTATAGATCAGGCGGCGCTTGGCCTTCTCGATGCGCAGCCAAGCCTGACGGTTGTTCGGCTTCGCCAGATTCGGGATAGCCTGGTTGAGCCGACACGCATGGCAGTACGGATCGGGGTCACCGGCCGGAACCATCCAATTACACACGGTCTCGACCGAATAATTCCGGCACATCCTGTAGCGCAGCCGAGCGTCTTCAGTGCATTCGGGTTTCCAGAGATTCTCGGTAGCGGGCGCCAGCGCTGACATCAGGCCGAGATTGGGCAGAAAACCAAGTTTTTTCCCGCAGACAAGGCAGCGGGTATTTTCGAAATAGAGCTGGTTTCCGCAACTACATCTAAACGTTCTCATGGCCATTCCGCCTGCGTGCGCACCGTCCCAAACATGGACCGGTGCGCTAATGCTGCCGCAGACAGTTCCGTCTGCCTAGGCCCGACGCTGCCGAGCCCGTGACCCCGGTTTACCCGCCCCCTGCGGGCGCCCACGATCGCCGCGCGGATGAGATGCTTGGGGGGCCGGACGACGTCTGCTGCTGGCGGCAGACTTACCGCTACCTGCACCGCGTCTGATCGGCGGTTTGCCTACAGCGCGATTGGGATCGAACGGCGCAGCAGGTTCGAAACCTTCTACGGTGGACACCGGTAACGGTATCTTGATCAGGCTCTGGATTGCACGAAACTGGCCCGACTCGTCGGCACATACCAGCGACATCGCTTCGCCACGCTCGCCGCCACGCCCGGTACGGCCAATGCGATGCACATAGTCCTCCGGGGTGTCCGGCAGTTCGTAGTTGACCACGTGAGGCAACCGGTCAATATCCAACCCACGTGCAGCTACGTCAGTCGCGACGAGCACACGTACAGATTGCCGCTTAAAGTCCTTGAGCGCACGAGTACGGGCACCCTGACTCTTGTCCCCGTGAATCGAAGCCGCCGTCAGACCATCCTTTTCCAGGCTGGCAGCTAAACGGTCAGCACCGCGCTTGGTACGTGTGAACACCAGCACCTGCCGCCAATTACGCGCACCGATCAAATAGGACAGCAACTCGCGCTTGCGCGCGTGGTCCACCAGATACACCGACTGACTCACCGACTCGGTGGTCGCATTGGCGCGCGCCACTTCGATAACCTCGGGCTCGCTCAGAAAACGTCCGGCGAGCTGGCGTATCGGGCCGGCGAAGGTCGCGGAAAACAGCAGTGTCTGGCGTCGCGCGGGCACACTGCGCAGGATACGCTCGATGGCCGGCAAAAAACCCATGTCCAGCATACGGTCAGCCTCGTCGAGCACCAAGATCTCAACCTTGGACAGATCGACACTGCCCCGGTCCAGGTGATCCTGCAGCCGCCCCGGCGTTGCCACCAGAATATCGACCCCACGACGCAAGGCAGTGATCTGCGGCTGGATGCCGACACCACCGAATACGGCGAGACTGCGCAACTGCAAGTGGGCACCATACACGCGAACGCTGTCCTGCACCTGAGCTGCCAACTCGCGGGTGGGTGCCAGAATCAACGCCCGCACTCTCCGTTGACCACCCTGCGCGGTGCTCGCCAGGCGGTCAAGCAATGGCAGCGTAAAAGCGGCCGTCTTGCCGGTACCTGTCTGCGCGCCGGCCATCAGGTCCTTGCCGCGCAATACCGCAGGAATGGCCTGCGCCTGGATGGGAGTCGGGGTTTCGTAACCCTGCTCGGTAACGGCACGCAGCACGTCGGCCGACAGGCCGAGATCGGAAAATGACATCAAGTACTCCTCAAGAATAAAAATCGCCAAGGCACGGCCGCGCAGATGCGTCGGCTCTGATCGAAGCTATCGGGGAATGGCCCTGGCGAAGGCAGACCGCGACCGGTTTGAAGGTACCGGCCAAAGTCACTGAAGGATGTGATCGCAGGTACGTAATAGCGCAGTTAAATGCTCCGCGCTTCAACAAACAGGGTCGAATGATACCACAATTACCCCACTGCCGAGATTCTGCAGTACATACCCCCAACAACGAGCGCCCTTCGCCACACAGGCACGCAGGGCGCGTTCTTTATGGCGTCAGGCCCGATTCGACTTGGCGACTTCCGGATTTCGCTCCGGGCGTCCCAGGAAGATCGCACCGAACACGCCACCGCCCCTGAGCTGATGCAACAGCGCGAATCCGACGTGTCCCAGCCAGTAAATCCACACCATGTAGGACATATAGCGATGTATCAATGAGAGTGAGGTGATCGCAACCGGATACGCCGAGGAAGCCATGCCACCGTCGCTCGCGGGTATCACCATGAACAGTAGTACCCCAGTGAATCCCATGACGGTAATCGCAAGCAGCCCCAAGCCATGGATAAAGCTGGACAGCCCGATCTGCGGCCCGGCCATGGGCAGGCGACCGCGCAACATACCCGTAAACTCATCGCGAACACGAGCAAAACCCGCGCTGTGCCAGGGAAAGAGCAGGCCTAGGTCCTGATGGGTGAAGCTCCACATCCAATGCACCAGAATCACGGCCGCAGCGGCCAGGCCGACGTATTCATGCAAGTGGAAATACACCAGCGTACCGGGCGTCGAGATCAGGAGCCCGCTGAACAACTGGAAGGTAATGCATAGAGTCAAGCCCCAATGCAGCCCCCGCGTGATGCCATCCCATTCCAACTTTTCCGCCATGATCTCCTCCCAGTAAGCCGTTTCGGCATTCACTGAGTCTGACGGTTACCGGGAACAGGTGTTCCCCTTGGGTCTCAGGCGCGCTTGACCGAAGTCATTTGCGCACGCACGCAACGCAGCACCCCATAGTCGTAGCGACCGCCCAGCGCCTCGTAGACGGGTTTCATGCGCTCACCCCCTTGTGCGGCGATAGCCTCGCGGATCTGCACAAGACTACTCTCATCCAGTCCCACCGCCTCGCCGAGCGGGATTTTGCCCTGCGCCACGGCGCCGGCAAGATGCGCGTAGATCGTACCCAGGCTCAGGCCACGCCGCTCGGCGATGGCGGGCGCCGCCATCCCGGCACGAAACAGCACCAGGGTCTCTTCGGCCGAGGACACCTCCCGGTCGCCGTCGCCAGCATCCTCATGGTCGCGGATGACGTCGAGAAAATCGGCGCCATAGGCTTCGAGCTTGCGCGCCCCCACGCCCCCGACCTTACCGAGCTCAGCAAGGGTATCGGGCCGCGCCTCGACCATCTCGCGTAGGGTGGCATCGTGGAAGATAACGTAGGCTGGCACGCCTTGAGCCTCTGCGAGCCGCTGACGCAGGGCGCGCAACGCCGCCCACAGGGCTCGTTCGGCCACATCGGAAAATGCGTTCGCCTCACTGCGCGCACGAGCACGGCGGGCGGGCGGCCTGCTCTGCGTGCGCAGATGCAGATGCGCCTCGCCGCGCAGCACCGGACGGCTGGCCTCGGTGAGACGCAGACCGCCATGCCCCTCCAGGTCGACGGCCAGGAGACCATGCGCGATGAGCTGGCGAAAAAGGCCGCGCCAGCCGGCCTCATCGAGTTCCCCGCCGATCCCGTAGGTACTCAAGCGATCATGTCCGAGCGCACGCACGCGTTCGCCCTCACGACCCAGCAGCACGTCGACCACATGGCCCACGCCGAATCGCTGGCCGGTACGATGCACGCAGGACAAGGCCTTTTGCGCTGCCGTGGTGGCATCCCAAGTTTCGGGTGGCGACAGACAGTTGTCGCAATTGCCGCATGGCGCTTCGAAAGGGTCGCCGAAGTAGCGCAACAACACGCCTCGGCGACAGGCCGTCGTTTCGCACAGCGCCAGCATCGCGTCGAGCTTATGGCGCTCCAGGCGCTTGCGCGCCTCGTCGGCTTCCGAGGCTGCCTGCATCTGACGCAGGGTAATCACGTCCTGCAGGCCATAGCTCATCCAGGCATCGGCAGGGAGACCATCGCGACCAGCGCGCCCCGTCTCCTGGTAATATGCCTCCACGCTGCGCGGCAGGTTGAGATGCGCGACGAAGCGCACATCCGGCTTGTCGATACCCATGCCGAAGGCAATGGTGGCGACCATGATCAGCCCCTCCTCGCGCAGGAATCGTGCCTGGTGCGTCTGACGCAGTTCGGCAGACAACCCAGCATGGTAGGGCAACGCATTGAGCCCGTGTTCACACAGCCACTCGGCCACCGCCTCGACGCGTTTGCGCGAGAGGCAATAGACGATACCGGCCTCGCCGGGGTGTTCCTCGCGGATGAAATCGAGCAGCCGGCGACGAGCGTCTCCGCCGGCCTCGGCGATGCGGTAGCGGATATTGGGTCGATCGAAACCGCTGACGAACACCCGCGCGCCCTCCAAGCCCAGGCGCTCGACGATCTCCTGGCGCGTGTCCTCGTCCGCGGTCGCGGTCAGCGCGATACGCGGTACTGCAGGAAAGCGTTCGTGCAATACCGAAAGCCGGATGTACTCGGGCCGGAAATCGTGACCCCACTGGGAAACGCAGTGGGCCTCGTCGATGGCGAATAGCGCAATGCGTGCATTCGCCAAGCGCTCCAGCATGCGGGGCAGCAGCAGGCGTTCGGGCGCCACGTACAGCAGATCGAGATCACCGGAAGCGAGCCTCGATTCAACTTCACGGCCAGCCTCGGTACTCAGGGTCGAGTTGAGATAAGCAGCGCGTACTCCGTTCTGACGCAGCGCCTCCACTTGATCCTGCATCAATGCGATCAGCGGCGAAACCACCACCCCCACGCCATCGCGCTCTAGCGCAGGAATCTGATAGCACAGTGATTTGCCCCCGCCCGTGGGCATGAGCACAAGGGCATCGCCGCCGGCGGACACGTGTCTGACAATCTCCCCCTGTTGCCCGCGGAAGCGTTCATAACCGAAGACCTCACGCAGAATGTGCTCCGCGCGATCCGGATGAAGCTCAGTCATCCGCTTCCCAGCCGGACCCGCTACGGGCCCGTACGCGACGGCGCCACCACCACCACGTTACGGCCGCCACCGACAATACCGTGGCTGCCACGGCCAGATACAGCGCGGAACGTTCGATGAGCGGCAGATAGTTGAAGAATCGTTTTCCCAGGGCATAGACACCATAACCCCAGGCACCGACCCAGAGCGCAGCGCCGATCGCGTTATATATAAAGAATCGCCGCCATGACATGCCGGCGCTGCCGGCCACGATACCATTGAGCTGCCTGGCACCCTGAACAAACCGGGCAACCAGCACCACCTCGCCGCCAAAGCGATCGAAAAACCGATGCACCCGATCAAGACGTTCGTGGGTCAGCCCCAAGCGTCGCCCATAACGCAACAGCAGCCGCATGCCGCCGAAATGTCCGATGGCGAAACCGATGTTATCGCCGATCACCGCACCGGCCCAGGCAAGCAGCAGTAGCGGAAGGATGTGCAGCCCCCCCTGGGAAGCGACCAGCGAGGTCCCGATCAGTACAAGTTCGCCCGGCGAGGGCACGGCGAAATCCTCCAGCAGAACCAGAAAAAAGGCCGCAGCATAACCATAGGTATGGAAGAATGCCTGATGCGTGGTGATGTATTGCTGGATGTACTGGGCGGTCACGGCAAGACTCGGCGAGAGATCGACATCCGCACCGCATTTACCGGCCGCGGGCGGGCATTCGAGAGACATCACGGAATGAGGCAAACGGACATCATACAATGGCCTGCAGACCGCGTCAGCGCTCACTGCAAATACTTACAAAGCCTATACAAACCATTAGCATTCGCAACAACCATGGGCTAGACTGTAGTCGCTGCAGTTCAAGCTGAGTCGTTTTGGTCGTCCCTTCGGTACCACCCTTAACCCCTTTGCGTCGCTGCAGCCAACAACACCCTTTATTTCGGCAACACCAGGTAGATATCAAATGGCTACAGGTACTGTGAAGTGGTTCAACGAGTCCAAGGGTTTTGGTTTCATTGCCCAGGACAACGGCGGTGATGATGTATTCGTGCATTTCAGCGCGATCCAGTCCCAGGGCTTCAAGACCCTGGCGGAAGGTCAGAAGGTGACTTTCGACCTCCAGCAGGGCCCGAAGGGACCCCAAGCGGCGAACGTCGTCGCTCAATAATCAGGGTTCCTAACCCGGATTATGACGGAGCCCTGCGGCCAGCAGGGTTCCGTAGTTTTCCTTGCGAACCGACGACCGCCGGATTTCGCTTTTCCTGGTTTTCTCGCGGCCGAGCGAGCAGTTCATTGTTTTTTCGGGCGCCGCTTCTCAGGCCGTTTGGCCGAATTGCCTGCCCCCGGCTTTGAGCGTTTCCCGGAAGCCTCGCGACGTTTGCCTGTAGACGGTGCCGCACGCCTAGGCGCCGCAGGCTTTGCCGTCTTGCGTTGGCTTGCCGAGCCCCTGGACTCGGCGGGACCTTCGTCGCCCTCGAATTGACTAATCTGCAAAGGTCGGCCGCAAACCCATACCTTCTGCAGATGTCGGAAAATATCTTTGGGCATGCCCTCGGGCAGGTCAACCGTACTGTAATCGGCATAGAGCTTGATCTGTCCGATGTAGCGACTTTCTACTCCCGCCTCGTTGGCGATCGCGCCGACGATGTTCTTGGGCTGCACGCCGTGCTCGCGGCCGACCTCGATGCGATAACGCACCATGGGCGGCTGCTCGCCCTTGCCGCGCCGTTTTCCGGTCCCAGCTTCGTCGACCGCTGCCGAAGTCGGTTTTGCCATCGGAGCCCGTAACTCCTCGATGGGCGGCGGCGCAGGCGGGAAAAGCGGACGCTCACGCTGCACCAGGTAGGCCAGCGCGGCAGCGATTTCGGTAGGATCGATACCGCGCTCCGACACAAAGGACTCGATCAAGGCCTCGAAGGGCGCGAGTTCCTGGGCTTCGAGTACCTCGCCGACGCGCTCCTTGAACTGCGCCACGCGACGGTCGGCGACGTCCTCCTGGGTTGGCAGATGCATACGGCTGATCGACTGCCCGGTCGCGATCTCGATCGCACGCAGCATGCGCCGTTCGCGCGGCGACACGAACAGGATCGCCTCGCCCTTGCGTCCGGCACGCCCGGTACGGCCGATGCGATGCACGTAGGCCTCGGTGTCGTTGGGGATGTCGTAATTGATGACGTGGCTGATGCGCGCCACGTCCAAGCCGCGCGCCGCCACATCGGTGGCCACCACGATGTCCAGGCTGCCGTTCTTGAGACGCTCGACCGCCTTTTCGCGCTGCGCCTGATTCATGTCGCCATTGAGCGCGGCACAGGCATAGCCGCGGGCCTCCAGCTTCTCAGCCAGCTCCACCGTGGCCGTCTTGGTGCGCACGAAGATGATCAGCGCGTCCGCCTCCTCCACCTCCAGCATGCGGGTCAGCGCATCGAGCTTGTGCGCCCCGCTGACCAGCCAGTAGCGCTGGTTGATGGTGGCCACTGTGGTTGTCTTCGACTGGATGCGGATCTCGATCGGATCGCGCAGATGCGTCCGCGCCACGCGTCGGATCGCCTCCGGCATCGTCGCCGAGAACAGTGCCACCTGGCGGGTGGGCGGGGTGTGGGACAGGATCGCCTCGACGTCGTCGATGAAACCCATGCGCAGCATTTCGTCGGCCTCGTCGAGTACCAACGCGGACAGCCCGGCGAGCGACAGCGTGCGTCGGCGCAGATGGTCCTGTACCCGACCCGGCGTACCCACGATCACGTGCGCGCCGCGACGCAACTGGCGCAACTGCGTATCCATGCCCTGACCGCCGTATACCGGCAGCACGTGGAATCCCTTGAGATGGCGTGCATAGGTCTGCATCGCCTCGGCCACCTGCAGGGCAAGCTCGCGGGTGGGCGTCAGCACCAGCACCTGCGGCTCCGCCCGTTTCAGGTCCAGACGGCTGAGCAACGGCAACGCGAAGGCCGCGGTCTTGCCGGTGCCGGTCTGCGCCATGCCGAGCAGGTCGCGCCCTTCGAGGAGCGGGGGAATACTTTGCGCCTGGATCGGCGAAGGGCTTTCGTAACCGATTTCCTCCACGGCCTGGAGGACGGCAGGCGCAAGCGCCAAATCGGCAAAGCGCGGGGGAGCGTCTGAAGACATCGTGAACCTGCTGGCGATGGCCCATGCGAAACGGGCCGATGAAAACAAGGGCGCGCATTGTAGCCGAACGCGCGAGCCGGTACGCGGTTTATTTCACAACGCGGGTCAGGCCAGATCAGGCGAACTGCCCTGCTACCCAGCCGGATGACCACGCCCACTGGAAATTGTAGCCTCCCAGCCAGCCGGTCACATCCACCACCTCACCGACGAAGTAAAGTCCCGGCACCGACCTCGCCTCCATCGTCTTGGACGACAGAGCGTCGGTGTCGACCCCGCCGAGCGTCACCTCGGCCTTGGCATAGCCCAAGGTTCCCGACGGCATCAGCGGCCATGCGTTGAGCCGTTCGCCCAGCGCGCGCAGGCTCCGCAGCGGATAGGTGTCCAGCGGGCGGTCGCTGCCCTCAAGCGCGCACCAGGCCTGCGCGAAGCGCTTTGGCAGGCGTTCGGCCAACGCATTGGAGAGCAGCGTCCGCGAACGCTGGCGCTCCGCCAGCCAGGCCGCCGCATCGACGCCCGGCAGGAGATCCACCAGCACGCCGCCGCGCTGGCCGACTGCGGCCTGCAGTTGCCAGTAGCTGGAAACCTGCAGGATCGCAGGGCCGGAAAGCCCGCGATGGGTCAGCAGCACGTTCTCGCTGAACACGGGCGAATCAGGCGGCGCGCTGGCCGCGGCCGCCACCGACACACCGGACAGCGGCTTGAGCCGCGCCAGCGCATCCGGCGGCAGAGCCAGCGGGACCAGTGCCGGCATCGGCGGCACCACGGGCAGGCCGAACTGCTCGGCCAGACGGTAACCGAAGGGCGTGGCGCCCAGCTTGGGTACGGCGAGCCCGCCGCTGGCGACCACCAGCGACTGCGCGCGAAACACGCCGCTCCGGGTGTCGAGTTCGAAACGCCCGTCGCCGTCAGCATCGAGTCGGCGCACCGCCTCCACCGCGCAGGGCTGCGCCCAGCGCACGCCGGCTGCTTCGCAATCGCGCCGCAACATGTCGATGATGGTCTGTGCCGAATCGTCGCAGAACAGCTGGCCGTGGTCGCGTTCGTGGTAGGCGATCCCGTGCCGCTCCACACGCGCGACGAAGTCCGCGGGCGTGAAGCGCGCCAGCGCGGAACGGCAGAAATGCGGATTGCGCGAGAGGTAGTTGGCGGGCCCCGTCTCGCGGTTGGTGAAATTGCAGCGACCACCGCCGGAAATGCGGATGCGTTCGCCGATCTTCTCGGCGTGATCGACCAGCAGCACATGCCGGCCGCGCAGACCGGCCTCCGCGGCGCACAGCATGCCGGCCGCGCCGGCGCCGATCACGATCACATCGAAGCGCATACGGCCCGGTACACGTTTATCTGTCTGTCAAACATCTCGGGTAGTGTGGACATTTTCTATTCGCCCCGATCAACGGCGCCGGAGTATGCCATGTTTCTCGCCCTCGGCTTTGTCCTGTCCACGCTCGGTCTGCTCTACGCGGGCCTGCGGTTCACACGTCAGCAGCGCCGGCTGAGCCGACTTGCGCATGCCCTGCCGGTGATCCGCACGTGGCAGGCTGCGCATCCGCTGACCAAACTGACAAAGGAATCGGTAGACTTCTCGGCACGGATCGCACGCCTGACGGACTGCCTGCCGCAGGATACCCTGATCGCGCTGCGCGAGGCCGCACTGGCAGGACATGCCGCCGACCGCAGCCTGATCCCTGGCCACAAGCGCGGCAGCACGCTCTCCTATGACACGCTGCTCGCCGTGGCGCCGGAGATCATCGCCTTCTATCTCTCGCCGTCACTCCATGCCCTGTGCTCGAACATCGTCGGCGAACCGCTGGTGCCGGTGCCGGTCGGCGACCAGAGCGCCTGTTCGGTGCTGCTGTACGAGCGCCCCGGCGATCATATCGGCTGGCATTACGACTACGACTTCTACCGTGGCCGCCACTTCACCGTATTGCTGTCGGTGGAAAACCACGGCCACGGTGCCGACGGCCTGTCGTCGGCGAGACTGGAAGTCCGCCGCAAAGGCAGCGACGACACGAGCTACCCCACACCACCGAATGCCCTGGTGATCTTCGAGGGTCAGCGCGTGCTGCATCGGGCCACGGCGCTGTCAGAGGGTGAACGACGGGTGCTGATCAGCATGACCTTCTGCACCGATCCCTCCGCCAGCCTGATTGCGGACCTCGCACGGCGCGCCAAGGACATGGCCTATTTCGGTCCGCGGGCGCTGTGGATATGAACCCTCAGTGCCAGCCGTCCACGGCCTGCCGGGCCGCTGCGTTCGCGGGTCTCGCGATCAGTCCGTCGATCCCGATGCTGACGCGGTATTCGGCACCGTTCGCCATCGGCAGGTAGACGGAGCTGCCGTAGAGGGCATCGACAAAGGGCAGCCTCAGACGCCGCGCCCATAGCCACACATCGACCCCGCGATCCCGCCCCAGGGCGTAGACGGTATGCGTCTGGCTGCGCGCATCCGCCACGGTGGCATAACGCCCGGACAACCGCCTGAGCTGATAGAGCGGCTCGAAGCCAAGCAGGGCCGCCCAGGTCCGCCACTTGAGCACCCGCGCATCGAGCCGCCAATCCTGTCCACGCAGGCGATAACCACGGACGCTGCCGGCCTGCGTAGTCAGGTCTGCAATATAGGTATCCGGACCTACCGACTGGAAACGAATGGTTGCCACCGGCGCTTCCATGGCCAGGCGCTGGTAGCCGGCCAGATCGACCGCCGCCAGACCAGCCAGCACGGCCAGTGCGCTCAGCGCCACACCGACCCCGCCGTGCCCGCCTGCGCGCCATCTCCAGCCGCGGATCCAATGGCGCCATGCGCGCCAGAGTGAAGCCAGACCGCCCAGGGTCAGCAGCCCAGCCAAGACCAGAATCGCCTCGCTCATGCATCCCTGCCATATCCGCCAGCGCCCGATGATCCGCCACGGGCGGAACGGTAGCAAACCCGCACCTCGATCTTATCCGTGTATTTCGGACCAACGCAGGGTATCCCTTATACTCGCGGCATGGATCACGTCACCGTCTTCAAGGCGCTTTCCAATGCATCCCGGCTGCAGATTCTCGAACTGCTCCGGGACCCGGAACGCCATTTCTCCGATCATGGGGTGCTCAGCCGGGTGCACGAATGCGGCGTCTGCGTCGGCGCGATCCAGGAAAAGCTCGGTCTCTCGCAATCCACCGTCTCCAGCTACCTCAGCCTGCTGCAACGCGCAGGCCTCGTCGACGCCACCCGGGTCGGTCCCTGGACCTACTACCGCCGCAACGAAAAGACTCTGCACGCACTCAGCAACTATTTCGCTGCCCAACTCTAGCCGAGTGGATGAAAACGAAATGCGAGGAACTCACCACGCATATCTATGTTCCTAGATATTACGATTTAAGCTAACCCATCATCGCTGGCGCACCGTGCGCAGCATCGCCAACGTCAAGGAGTGGACACAATGTCAGACAAGAACCTGCTGAGTCCGATCAAACTGGGACCTTATGAACTCCCCAACCGTATCGCCATGGCGCCGATGACCCGCAATCGCGCGACCAACCCCGAATTTGCGGCGGGCTCGATCCAGGCGACCTATTACACACAGCGTGCGGGGGCCGGACTCCTGATCAGCGAAGGCAGCCAGATATCCCCACAGGCCGTCGGCTATCCCAACACACCGGGCGTGTATTCGCCGGCCCAGGTTGCCGGCTGGAAGCAGGTGACCGACGCCGTACACGCGGCGGGAGGGCGCATTTTCTGCCAGCTGTGGCACGTCGGCCGTATCTCCCTGCCCGATTTCCATGACGGCAAACCGCCGGTGGCACCGTCCGCGGTGAACCCGGAAACCACGCTTTACGCGCCCGACGGCAGCCAGAAGCCGACGGTCACGCCACATGCGCTGAGCCTCGCCGAAATCCGTTCCACGCTCGACGACTACACACATGCCGCCCGCAGCGCCCTCGAAGCCGGATTCGACGGCGTCGAAATCCACGCCGCCAACGGCTATCTGCTGAATCAGTTCCTGATCGACACCAGCAATCAGCGCACCGACGAATACGGCGGCAGCGTCGAAAAGCGCGCACGCATCGTGTTCGAGGTCGTGGAGGCCGTCGCCGGTGTATGGGGTGCGGATCGCGTGGGCATCCGTCTGTCGCCGAGCGGGCTTTTCAACATCGGTGCCGGCAGCGACAACCGCAGCCAGTTCGACTACGTGATCGACCGGCTCAACGATCATGCGCTGGCCTATCTGCACCTGATGGAACCCTTCGCCCCCGTGGACGAGATTCCCAACATGATCCCGCACGTGGCCGAACACTACCGCCCGCGTTACCGCGGCACGTTGATCATCAACAACGGCTTCGACCAGGCACGCGGCGACGCAGCGATCGCGCAGGGCCTCGCCGACATGGTGGCCTTCGGCAAACCCTTCATCAGCAATCCCGACCTGCCGGCACGCTTCGCCGCAGGGGCACCGCTGGCTGAATACGACCAGAACACCTTCTACGTGGGCGGCGAGAAGGGCTATATCGACTATCCGGCCTACAGCGCCGCCTGATCGAACCGAAACCGCGGCGGCCGGGTACGCCCGGCCGCCACAGGAGGATACGGACATGACCGACACCTCAACCCGCCATATCGGCCGCATCGTCGAGGGCATGGACGCCAGCGACGGTGCCGGCGTACGCCTCAAGCGCTATATCGCCCGGCCCGGGCTGGAGGACATCGACCCATTCCTGCTGCTGGACGAATTCCGCACCGAGCGCGCCGACGACTACATCGCCGGCTTCCCGCCTCACCCGCACCGCGGATTCGAGACCGTGACCTACATGGTCCACGGGCGCATGCGTCACCGCGACTCGACCGGCATGGAAGGTTTGCTGACGCCGGGCGCCGTGCAGTGGATGACCGCCGGCCGCGGCATCATCCACAGCGAGATGCCGGAAATGGAGTCCGGGCTGATGTGGGGCTACCAGCTATGGGTCAACCTGCCCGCACGGCTCAAGATGCACCCGCCCCGCTACCAGGACATCGCACCCGAACGTATCCCGGCGATCGAGGATGGGGACGCTCGGGTACGCGTGATCGCCGGGCGTCATGCAGACACCGACGGTGCCGCCGAAACGCTCACCGACATCGTTTACCTCGACGTCGAACTCGGACCGGAAGGGCGCTTCACGCGCGCCGAACCGAGCGGATATGCCGGCTTCCTGATATTGCTCGAAGGCGACCTGCACGACACCGCCGGGACCTCGGTCCGGCGCGGCCAACTCGCCGTCGTTTCCGGCGAGGGGAAGCTCTCCCTACAGGCCGGCGTAGAAGGCGCCCGCTTCCTCTACGCCGCTGGCGCCCCGCTCGACGAGCCTATCGTCCGCTACGGACCCTTCGTGATGAATACGCAGACTGAGATCCGGCAGGCGTTCGAGGATTACCAAAGCGGTCGCCTGGCCACGCCCTGAGTTCGCAAACAACTCGCGTCGCTTTCGTTCAGCCGGCTGCTATAGTCAACTCATAAGAGATATACCAGGCAACCGGTTCACCATGAGGCACAACCTCGGATGGCCTCCCGAAAGCGTCGCGAGCGTCGCATCAGCATTATCGCGGGTCTGATCCTCGTCACTCTTACGCTGGTGGCGAGCATTTCTATTTTTCTGGTCATGGAGGATCAGGCGGAGAACATCGTCAACCGCAGCCTGCTGTTGTCTCTGGAAACCCGAATGCGGCTGTTCAGCGCCAAGATTCAGCAGCGCACCAGAACACTCAAGTTGATCGCAACACGCCCGTATATCATCACCCAACTCAAACGGCTCGATATCGATCCCACCAACCCCGCAGCGCAGCGGTCCATTCAGCTCGCGGCAGACACCTTCCTGCCCAACGATTTTTCCATGGTGCGTTTTCTGATGCCCGACCGTCGCGTGGTGGCCTCTGCCGGAAACAGGATTGTTCAGTCGCAGCTGAGCGTACTACTGAAGACAGCAACACCCTCGCAACTGATGTGGAACGATGCAGGATTCATCCTTGCCCAAGAAAGCCCAATGTTAGATGCCAGTCATCGACTGATAGGCTACGTCCAGGCCGAGTCGCCGTTGCCCGATGCCACTCAAATGCTCTATGAGACGCAAACCCTCGGCAGGACGGGTGAACTCGTGGTTTGCGGCAACACACGACAAGGCATGCAGTGCTTCCCAACCGTGCTTAGCGGACGCGTCTATCGCGACGTACCCCCTCTGGCCAACGGGCGAAAGCTACCCATGGCCTACACCTTCGAAGGACGCTCCGGCACAGTCACCACGAGCGATTATCGTGGGCGAGAGGTCGTCGCTGCCTGCGCGCCGCTCGAAAACCTCGGCCTGGGCATGGTGCTCAAGGTCGACAGCAACGAACTCTATGCACCCATCTACCGGCAGGTCCGCGAGGTCAGCATCATGCTGCTGTTTTTCCTGGCTGCCGGCATTCTCCTGCTCTACTGGTTGGTGACCCCGTTGGTCAGGAAACTGGCACTCTCCGAAAGCGAGGCCCTCCAGGCCAGCGAGCGCTTGCGCGATAGCGAGACGCGCACTCGCACCATCCTCGACAATATCGACGAGGGCCTCGTCACATTGTCCGATGGAGGCACCATAGAATCAGTCAACCCGGTCGCCGAAAGGTTATTCCGCTACCCAGCCGGCGAACTGCTGGGCGCTGGCGTGCGCGACTTGCTGCCACCTGCAAGCCATCCCGAATTCGAGCAGCATTTCACCAACTACATTTCGCGAGACAATCTGAACACTGCGCATGAAAGCTTCGAAATCCAGGCCCTGCGTCGCGATGGCGACACATTCCCTGTCGAGGCCAGACTCAGTGAAATGGTGCTAGGCGGCCAACGCAAGTTTATCCTCGCCCTGCAGGACATCACCCACCGCAAGGAGGCGGAGGCGCGCATCCTGCACATCGCCTCACACGACCCGCTAACCGGTCTGCCCAACCGCACACTCCTCGAAGACCGCATCAAGCAAGCCATCCACGCCAACCATCGCTACCGCGAGCGTTTTGCGGTTGTCTACATCGATCTCAATGACTTCAAGACGATCAACGATTCCCTTGGGCACAATGTTGGGGACGACATGTTGCGTGCCGTGGCCCTGCGTCTACAAGCATGCCTACGGGAAGACGATACCGTAGCCCGCCAGGGTGGCGACGAATTCATTGTCATCCTTTCGCGTATCCAAGAACCCGACGATGCGAGCATTGCTGTACATAAAATCATCGAAGCGCTCACCCAGCCGTATCACATTGATGGACACGAGCTGCACAGCGGCGCGAGCCTCGGCATCGCGATCTATCCAGAGGACGGGGAGGACGTCACTGCCCTGCTGAAGAACAGCGATACGGCGATGTATCAGGCAAAGGCTTCGGGGCGCAACAACTGCCGGTTCTATTCACCGGACATGGATGCCAAAGCGGCCCATCGGCTGATGCTGGAGAACAACCTGCGGCATGCGCTTGAACATGAGGAACTGGCTCTTTTCTATCAACCCATCGTTGACGTCAAAAACCACCGAATTGTGGCTCTCGAAGCCCTGTTGCGCTGGACGCATACGAAGATGGGTCCTATCTCGCCCGCGCAATTCATCCCAGTTGCCGAAGAATCCTCGCTGATCCTGCCGATCGGCGAATGGGTGCTCGAAACAGCCTGCAAGCAGATACAGAAATGGGATAACGATGGCCTGTTCTCTGGCAGGGTGGTAGTCAACCTGTCACCGCGACAGTTCCGCCAAAGCGACATGGTCAAACAGTTCGCGAACACCATCGAACGCACCGGCGCCAACCCGCAACGCCTCGGCATGGAAATTACCGAAAGCGTGATCATGGAAAACCTGGACACATCGATCCGCATGCTCCAGTCTCTCAAGGAGATGGGCGTTGAGTTCTCCCTGGACGACTTCGGCACCGGCTATTCCAGTCTCAGCTATCTCAAGCGATTCCCGATCGACAAACTCAAGATCGATCAGTCGTTCATCCGCGATCTGGTGAACGATCGCGATGACGCCGCACTGGTGAAGGCCATCATCGCCATGGCGCACAGCCTGAAGATCCGAGTGGTTGCCGAAGGTGTCGAAACATTCGATCAGCTCGACTTCCTGCGCGCTCAAGACTGCGACCAATACCAGGGCTATTATTTCAGCCGCCCTCTTCCCGCCGATCAGATCAGATTCAAAGACCTACAGGATGCGGCGGGCGAACCAAACGCCCCGCCCGCCATCTAATAGAATAGAAATATCAATAAATAAGATATTTCAATCAGTGTATCCTGCCGCCACCAGGGCGACACTCTCTACCACCCTCGGATTTCGACCGCATGGATCCCATCATGGATATCGTCCGGCGTACGCCGGACATCCTCGCCACCAGTTTCATCCTCGTCGTCGGACTTGTCGCACTGGGCATCGTAGTGCTGTTCGCCGTCGATCTCGCCCAGACGAGTAACGCGATCCGCCACAACTTCCCCGTGCTCGGCCGCTTCCGCGGCCTGTTCACCAAGCTCGGCGAGTTCTTCCGTCAGTATTTCTTCGCACTCGATCGCGAGGAACTGCCCTTCAACCGCGCTGAACGCGAATGGATCTATCGTTCTGCACGCGGCGGCAACAATACGGTCGCCTTCGGCTCGACCCAGCCGCTGCTGCAGTCAGGCACCGTACTGTTCGTCAATTCGCCCTATCCCGTGCTGGAGCGCGACGCCCATCCATCCCCGCCGCTGCTCATCGGCGCGGGCTGCCCGCAGCCCTACGCCGCTCCGTCGCTGATCAATATTTCGGGCATGAGCTACGGTGCGATTTCAGCCCCTGCAGTACGGGCGCTGTCGCAGGGCGCGGCACTGGCCGGATGCTGGATGAACACTGGCGAAGGCGGCCTCTCGCCCTATCACCTGGAAGGCGGCTGCGATCTGGTCTTCCAGATCGGCACAGCCAAGTACGGCGTTCGCGAGACCGACGGCCGCCTGAGCGAGACACGGCTGCGCGAAATCGCGGACCACCCCCAGGTGCGCATGTTCGAGATCAAGCTCAGCCAGGGCGCCAAGCCGGGCAAGGGCGGCATCCTCCCCGCCGCCAAGGTCACGCCCGAGATCGCGCGTATCCGCGGCATCGAGCCCGGCACCGACTCCCTCTCACCCAACCGCCATCCCGAGATCGGCGACAGCGGCGAACTGCTGGAATTCATTGCCCACGTGCGCGCCGTCACCGGCAAGCCGACCGGGATCAAGTTCGTGCTGGGCAACCCGGCCTGGCTGGACGAACTGGGCGAGGCGATCCGACAGCGCGGCATCGAGTCCGCCCCCGACTTCATCACCGTGGACGGGGCCGAGGGCGGCACCGGTGCGGCACCGCTCGCGCTGATCGACGCCGTCGGCCTGCCGCTGCGCCACGCCCTGCCGGCGGTCGTCGATGCGCTCGAACGACATGGCCTGCGCGAGCGCGTGCGCATCGTCGCCTCGGGCAAGCTGGTGACCCCGGTGGAAATGGCCTGGGCCTTCTGCGCCGGCGCCGACTTCGTGGTCAGCGCACGCGGCTTCATGTTCGCGCTCGGCTGCATCCAGGCCCTGCGCTGCAACCGCAATACCTGCCCGACGGGCATCACCACGCACAACGCTCGCCTACAGCGCGGTCTCGACCCGCGGGAAAAATCGGTGCGTGTCGCCAATTACGTGGCGGAAATGCGGCACGGCCTGGAAACGATTGCGCATAGCTGCGGCGCCGCCCACCCACGCGCACTGACCCGACAGCATTGCCTGCTGGTCGGGGGTCACCCGCAGATCGTCCCGCTGGCCGAACGCCTGATCTGATTCTTACCCGCGGTTATCTGCCCCCTCCTTCGCCTCCAGCGCTGGAGAATCTTCGCGAGTACCGGGTGCCAATCCGGACTGCACACGTGCAATCGGCAACTCTCTAAGAATCCGGCACGGTTACGCTAAACTTGGTCCTTGCGATTCAGTGTCCGATGGCACCGCCATGGTGTACTGCCCTATTGAGCCAGGTCGGGCTATCGTATAGCCGTGTGCATAGCAAGCACGCGTGTACGGACGAGCGACGCATGAACCGCCAGGACCGCTGTGCAAAGCGGCAAAAAAATAATACAAAGAGGAGTCTGCATGTCATTCCGGAGCATCGATCCCGCCACCGGCGAAACGGTCACCACCTACGACGCGATGAGCGCCGACCAAATCAACGACACACTGAACCGGGCCGTGGCGGCACAGCGTGAATGGGCTGCCACCGACTTTGCCGAACGCGCCGCGCGTTTCCACGCGCTGGCCGACCGGCTGGTCGAAGCCAAGGACGAATTCGCCACGCTGATGAGCCACGAGATGGGCAAGCTGCACGCCCAGGGTGTCGCCGAGGTGGAAAAGTGCGCCTGGGTCTGCCGCTTCTACGCCGACCATGCCGAGGCATTCCTGCGTCCGGAGCCGGTCAAGACCGAGGCCTATCGCAGTTACGTGAACTTCCGGCCGCTCGGCGTGGTGCTGGCGATCATGCCCTGGAACTACCCCTTCTGGCAGGTACTGCGCTTCGCCGCGCCGGCGATGATGGCGGGCAACGGCGCCGTGCTCAAGCACGCGCCCAACGTGTTCGGCTGCAGCCTGGCGCTGGAGCGTACATTCCGCGAGGCCGGATTCCCCAAGCACCTGTTCCGCAGCCTGCTGGTCGATATTCCGGAAACGACCGCGGCAATCCACGACCCGCGCATCGCCGCGGTCAGCATCACCTCCAGCGTGCGTGCCGGCCGCGCAGTGGCCTCCGAGGCGGGGCGGGCGCTGAAGAAATGCGTGCTCGAACTCGGCGGATCGGACCCCTACATCGTGCTCGAGGACGCCGATCTCGAACGTGCCGTCGAGGTTGGAGTTATTGCCCGTTTTCAGAACGGCGGGCAGAGTTGCATCGCCGCCAAGCGCTTCATCGTGGTGGACGAGGTCTACGACGCCTTCGAGCGCAAGTTCGTCGAGGCGGTCGGCAGACTGCGCATGGGCGATCCCCGCAACCCCGATACCCAGGTCGGCCCGATGGCGCGCATCGACCTGCGCGACGAACTCGCCGACCAGGTGCGGCGCAGCGCGATCACCGGCGCACGCATCCTGGTCGGCGGCGAGGTCCCGGCGGGTCCCGGCGCCTATTACCCCCCGACGGTGCTGACCGATGTGGAACCGGGCATGGCCGCCTGGTCCGAGGAACTGTTCGGCCCGGTCGCCACGCTGATCCGCGTGCGCGACGAGGCCGAGGCGCTGCGCGTGGCCAACGGCACCGAATTCGGCCTGTCGGGTGCGGTGTGGACACGCGACCTCGTCCGCGGCGAGCGCATCGCGGCCGAGGGCATCGAATCGGGCGCGGCCTTCGTCAACACGATGTCGAAGTCCGATCCGCGCATGCCCTTCGGCGGCATCCGCCATTCGGGTTACGGACGCGAACTGTCGATTCACGGCATCCGCGAGTTCGTCAACGTCCACTCGGTGTGGGTCGAGGGACCGGGCTGAAACCTCAGCTGCGGTGCACCGTCGACAGCAGCACGCCGAGACCCACGAACATCCCGCCGCTCAGGCGATTGAACGTGCGCAACCGCCCGGGATCGCCGAACCATGCGGCGAGACGCATGCCGCCGAAGGCATAGGCCATCTGCCAGGCCGTCTCGATGCTCACGAAGGTGGCGCACAGCAACGCGTACTGCACCGCCTGCGGCCGCGTCGGGTCGATGAACTGGGGGAACAGCGCGCCGAAGAACACGATCGCCTTGGGATTGCTCGCGGCGACGGCAAAGCCCTGCCGGTAGCGCTGCCAGGCGGATCGCCGCACACCCTCCTCGCCCGCCAACCGCAGGCCGACGCCCTCCTGCCCGCCGGAGCGCCAGGTGCGCACGCCGAGATACACGAGATAGGCGGCTCCCGCCCACTTCACCGCCGCGAAGGCCGGTGCCGAGGCCGCAAACAGTGCGCCCAGCCCGGCCGCCGATGCCAGCATCATCAACACCAGCGCCGACAGCGCGCCCGCGGTGGTGACCAGGGTCCGCCGGCTGCCGTGATGCATGCCGTGCGTGGCGGCGAGCAGCATGCACGGGCCTGGGATCATGCTCAGCACGAACACCGTCAGCGCGAAGACCAGCCATAGCTGCAGGTTCATCATCTCGTCTGCTCCAGACGCGGCGCGCGCATGCGATACCTCAGATCCGATCGCTCAGCCAGTAGAGCAGCGCCAGCAGCGGCGCCGCCGTGCCGACGGCGGCAACACCCGTCCAGCCCGCCAGGCTGTAGGCGTAGGCCGCCCCGGCCGAACCGGCCGCGCCGCCGGCGAAGTAGCAGGTCATGTACGCGGTGGTCAGACGGCTGCGCGCCTCGGGACGTAGCTGGTAGATCGCACTCTGATTCAGGATCTGCGTACCCTGTACCCCCAGATCCAGCACCACGATGCCGACCACCAGGGCGGCCAGCGCATGCGGGAAGACCCCCATCAGCGCGAAGGCCAGCATCACCAGGGCGAGCGCGCCCCCGGTGGCGATGCGCGCATGTCCGCGGTCGTGCAGATGGCCGGCCACGGAGGCGGCCATCGCGCCGGCCACCCCGAGCAAGCCGAACGCGCCGATGTCGGCCAGGCTGTAGCCATAGGGCGGGGAGGCGAGCAGAAACGGCAATGCGGTCCACAGCGCGCTGAAGCTCGCGAACACGCACACCCCGTAGACGATCCGTCGGCGCAGCACGGGCTCGTCGCGCAGCAGGTGGAGCACCGAACGCAACAGCTCAGGATAAGGTACGCGAGCCTTGCCGGGATCGGCCGGCAGCACCCGGGCGAGCACCAGCGCCTGGATCAGCATGACGCCGGCGGCCAGCCAGAAGATGCTGCGCCAGCCGAAGGCGTCGGCCATCAGGCCGGACACCGTGCGCGCCAGCAGGATGCCGAGCAGCAACCCGCTCATCACCCGCCCGACCACCCGCCCGCGCGCATGATCGGCCGCCAGATGCGCGGCGAACGGTACCAGAATCTGCACCACCACGGACGTGACGCCGATCGCGAGAGACGCGGCGAAGAAAAGGCCGATATCCGGCGCCATCGCAGCGAACACCAGCGCGCCGCTGGTCAGTACGGTCACCGTCACGACGAGCCGCCGACGTTCGAGCAGGTCGCCGAGTGGCACCAGGAACATCAACCCGGCCGCATAACCGAGCTGGGTGACCGTGACGATCAGGCCGGCAGTGTGTACCGGTACGCCGAAGGCCTTGGCCAGGGTATCGAGCAGCGGCTGCGCATAGTAGATGTTGGCCACCGTCATCCCGGTGGCGACGGCCATGGTCAGCACCAGCGCCGGGCTGATGCCCGCAGTTGCAGCAACGGTATCGCGGGATTGCCTCAAGCAGGAGTCCTTGCTGACGCCGGGGGCAGCAGCATACGCCACCTACCACCACTCCGGAAGAAACCCTGCCGCGGCTCAGTCGCCGTCCGCAGGCTGCCGGTACCGAGCGTCGAGCAACTGCATGATTTCACGTTCCACGGTATCGATCAGCAGCACCGCAACCTCGCGGGTAAGCTGTCCCGCGACCGTATCATGAAGGATCGAGGTATAGCGCTCGAGCATGCCAGACAAGCCGGGAAAGCGCAGCGCGGCTTGGTGCAGGGGCGACTCTCCGGCATCGAGCGCGCCTGAGGCGGTGTCGAGCAGGCGGCTGCGTACGCCACGTGCCCAGATCAGATGGCGCGCATAGGCTGGCAACGGCGCATCCTGCTGCGCCACTGGCGTTGTAACGACATGCCTGAGCACCTGCCCACCGGTCAACGGCGGGGCCAGAAGATAACCCTGCACCCGGGTGACGCCGAGCGCCTGCACGGCCGCCAGGGTTTCCGCCGAATCGACACCCTCGACCACCAGATCGACCGCCAGGCTCTGTGCCAGATCCACAAGGCTCAGCAGAAAACGCAGATCCACAGGACTCCGGTCGAGACGCATGCCGAAGGCACGGTCGAGCTTGAGCGTATCGAAGGGCAGGCTGCGCAGTCGCTCGAGGCTCGCGTAGGTACTGCCGAGGTCATCGAGCGCCAGTCCGATCCCTAGTTTCTTTAATGCCAGCAGGTGCTCCGCCATGACCGGATTGGTCAGAATACGGCCGCTGTCGACGATTTCGAGGGTCAGTTTCGCCGGATCGATCCGATGGGCCTCAAGCCGTGACTCGATCGCCAGCGCCGTGCCCGGTGCCAGCAGATCCAGCGGCTCGAAATTGACCGATACACCCAATTCCATGCCGTCTGCAGCCCAGCGCCGAGCCTGGGCGAGCGCTTGGTCGAGCACGACAAAGCTGGTACGGCGCACGTCCATGGGAGGCAACTTATCGAGAAAATCGTCGGCACCCCAGGTTCCATCCAGATAGCGCAGGCGCGCCAGGGCTTCGACCTCACACATCTTCTGGGCGGGCAGATCGAAGACGGGCTGGTAATAAACCTCGATGTTCTGCGGCACCAACTCCCTGGCCCGCGCAAATGTAGGCTCTGAGGTCCCCGGCGCGGACGCCGCGGACTCGTGCTCCGCCGGGTTGTATGCATACAGGGCATGACTGAGACCGGGTTTACGGTCGTGTCCCTTGGCCACATACAACGCGTGGTCGGCATGCCTCAGCAAATCACGCGGCCGGGCTTCGTCGATGGGGTACAGGGTCAGACCCAGACTCGCACCGAGCCTGAGTTCCAGATCTCCGACGAGGAAGTTTTCGTCGAACACAGCACCCAGGCGTTCGAGCAGTATTTCGACGTCGCTCCAGCGACGAATGTCCTCCATCAGCAGCACAAACTCGTCACCCCCGAGTCGCGCCAGAAAATCCGAGCTGCGCAGCGTCTTGCGCAGACGTTCAGCGAGCAGGGTCAACAACTGATCGCCGGTTTCGTGCCCATAAGTGTCGTTGACACCCTTGAAACCATCGAGGTCGAGCAGTCCGATGGCCAGCAGGGTTTGCTGCTTGATGGCACGCGGCAGGCACGTCTCCATACGCTGATCGAGGGCGTAGCGATTGGGCAGCCCGGTCAGAAAGTCGCGCGTGGCCGCCTGCTGCAGCGCCTGTTCGCGCTCCTTGAGCGTACTGATGTCCGTGAAGACGCCGACATAATGCCGGACCTCGCCCTTGGCATCGTGGACGGCGCTGATGCTAAGCATGGCCGGGTATGTAACCCCGTCGCTGTCCCGATTCCAAACCTCGCCCTGCCAGAATCCCCGTTCACGCAGAATCGCTTCACGCTGCTCGTAGAACTGGTTGTCGTGGCGATCTGAGCGAAGTATTGCGGGCTTTTCGCCGATGACCTCGTCGCGTGTATAGCCGGTAATCCGCGTAAACGCCTCATTCACGCTCAGGATGTGCAGATCAGCATCGGTAAACACGACACCTTCCTGCATGTTTTCGACCACAGTTGCCATCTGCCGGCGGTAGATTTCCTCATGCACTCGATCGGTGACGTCGGTTTGCAACCCAATGTAATGCGTGAGCTGGCCGTCCTCGGCGATCACTGGCGAGAGCGATACCTCGTTCCAGAAATGGCCGCCATCCTTGCGCCGGTTCTGTAACACCACGGTCACCGGTTGCCGCGCTTCGATTGCGTCACGCAGCTGATTGCGCGCCGCTGGATCCGTCGTCTCATCCTGCAGAACGCGGCAGTTGCAGCCCAGGACGTCGGCCGGAGCGTAGCCCGTGATTCGCGTAAAAGCTGGGTTGACGAAGATCAGTGGCTGCTCGGGCTGACGCATGTCCGCGATGGAAATGCCCTGCTGCGCGGCGGCAATCGCGCGGGACTCCAGGTCCAGCTCGGCCAGCGCATCGCGTAGCTCACGCTCACGGGAGCGGCGTTCGATGGCAAGCCCCAAGGTACGCGCGCCTCGCTCGAGCACCGGTAACAATCGCTCGAAATCGACCACTCTGGCAAAGCTGTTCGCCGTCAGCACACCCCAGACATCGCCGCCGAGCGGAATCGGACTCATCGCTACCAGGCGCAGTCCGGAAACATCCACCTGTTCGCGCCAGCCCTGCATCACCGGGTTATCGAGGATCGCTTCCTGCTGGTAGTCCTCGCGCCAGCGCGATTCGCCGCTCTCCATCACTTGATCGAACAGCAGCGGCGCGCCGGCCGCCTGGGCCGCGCGATGCGCTTCGAGATAGGCCGCTTTGATATCCGCGCTCACGCCGCGGCTGGCAAGCACCTCAAGCTCCCCGCCTGGCTGCTGCCGGCCAACCCAGACGATGGGAAACAGGGAGGAATCGTGCAAGATACCGACGAAACTGTCCGCGATCGCGGCTTCATCGGCATCCGGATCGAAGCTCTCGTGCGTACGGACGATGGCGTCGAGCAGGCGCGCATAGGCCTGCTCCGAGGCCCGCCCGCGACAGCGCTGCAAAGCCAGCCCGAGCAGGCGGGCGAAATGCGCCCACTCGGCTTGATCGCGGCTGGAGAACCTACCTGTGTCCCGGCTGTATAACGCGACAATGCCCTGCGGCCCCGAATCGTTCGGTAGCGGCAATATCACGGATGAGGACCAGCCGGGGCCGCTCTCGCGCCACAACTGAGCGTCAGGGTCAGTCGACCAGTCGCTCGTAATGGCGAGTTCCCCATTGAATCCGGGCATCGGCGGTGACGAATCCAATCCGTTATCTCGCACCAGCGCCGGTCGCGTGCCACCCTCGCCATCCATGTACCCGTACCAGACGGCATCAATGCCCGGAAAGCCGCCCATCCTTTCCAGCACATCACGTAACAGAGCGGATTCGTCGACCTCGGTCAGCAGCAAGGGTTCCAGACTACGTATCAACCCACCTAGGGCCTGTTCACACTAATAAGTGTATCGACGATGAGAGCGAAGTGGATGAAGAAGGTGAAGACGACATCGAGCTTATCGAAGCGTGAGAAGATGCGCCGAAATCCTTTGAGTCTTCGGAATAGTCGCTCGACTTCATTGCGCTTCTTGTAAAGTTCAAGATCGTATTCCCAAGGCGTGAGCCGATTGCGCTTGGGCGGCACCACTGGGGTCATACCCAGATCCAGCGCGAGCTGGCGCGTCTCGTCACCCTCATAGGCGCGGTCCATGATGACCGAGGTGCCTTCCCAGCCGCAGTGCTCCAGGCTTTTGAGCAGTTTTCTGCCTTCTGGTGCATCTCCGGCCTGTCCCGGGGAAAGTCGAAAGGCTACGGCTCGATTGGCTCCGGCGGCGACCAGATGAATCTTGGTTGTCCATCCGGCGCGGGATTTGCCGATAGATTGAGGACCGTTTTTTTTAAAGCACCGGTTCCGTCTGGATGAACCTTGACGGCTGTGGAATCGAGCGAGACATGATCGACTTGGATATTAATCACGTCGTTTTCCTGCAGCGCCAGGAAGACTCGATCCAGCACGCCCTGTTTGGCCCAGCGATTGGCGCGCATATAGATGCTGTGCCAGCGACCGAAACGGACCGGTAAGCCACGCCACTTGCAGCCATGCTCGGCCACGTACAGGATCGCGTTAAGCACCTGTAGGTTGGATATTTTTATAGGCTATTTGCATTCTGAGGTAGGATCGCAGATTTAGCCCGGAAATGGAATCCAGTCCCTTTTGTGCAAAATATGGTTGATAATCATCAGCTGATCATGATAGCGTTTCGTGCAAAAGGTGGTTGGAGGCCAGGATGAACGAATTTACGGGATCGGCAGCTTCACAGGCTGACTTTATTTGGAAGAACGCGGAAGACCTGTGGGGGGACTTCAAACATACGGACTTTGGCAAGATCATCTTGCCGTTTACCTTGCTGCGCCGCCTGGAGTGTGCGTTGGAGCCGACCCGCGAGGCGGTGAGAGAGGCATACGCCGCTTTCAAGGATGCCGATGTTGAGCTGGACACCATTCTGCGCTCAACCGCTGAATACCCCTTCTACAACACCTCAGAATACTCCCTTGGCACCCTCGGTAGCACCAAGACGCGCCGCAATCTGGAAGACTACATCGCCCTGTTTTCGGATAACGCCCGCGCTATCTTCGAGGAGTTCGAGTTCGGCAATACCGTGATCCGGCTGGAGAAGGCTGGCTTGCTGTACAAGATTTGCCAGAACTTCGCCAAGATCGACCTGCACCCTGAGGTGGTGCCGGATCGGGTGATGAGCAATATCTACGAACACCTGATTCGCCGCTTTGGTGCTGAGGTCAACGAAGGGGCCGAGGACTTCATGACGCCGCGTGACATCGTTCACCTGGCAACCGCACTTTTGCTTGACCCGGATGACGCCCTGTTTGAGGCCAACCCCGGTTTGATTCGTACCCTGTATGACCCGACCTGCGGCACGGGTGGGTTCCTCACTGATGCCATGAACCATGTGGGCGATTACGGTGGCCGCGACAAGGTACCGCCGGTTCTGGTGCCGCACGGGCAGGAGCTGGAACCAGAAACCCATGCGGTTTGTGTGGCCGGTATGCTGATCCGCCGTCTGGAATCCGACCCTGGCCGCGATCTGTCGAAGAACATTCGTCAGGGCAGTACGCTGTCCAACGACCAGTTTGCCGGTGAGCGTTTCCACTACTGTCTGTCCAATCCCCCGTTTGGGAAGAAATGGGAGAAGGACAAAAACGCCGTCGAAGCGGAACACAAAAAAGGCGAATTGGGCCGCTTTGGGCCGGGCCTGCCGAAAATCAGCGATGGCTCCATGCTGTTTTTGATGCACCTTGCCAGCAAACTGGAACTGCCGATCAACGGCGGTGGCCGCGCCGCTATCGTGCTGTCCGGTTCGCCACTATTCAACGGTGGTGCCGCGTCTGGCGAATCGGAAATCCGCCGCTGGTTGCTGGAAAACGACCTGATTGAAGCCATTGTGGCCCTGCCAACGGATCTGTTCTTCCGCACCAATATCGCCACCTACCTGTGGATTCTGTCCAATAAGAAGCCGCAGGAGCGCAAAGGCAAGGTGCAGTTGATCAACGCCACCGATCTGTGGACTTCAATCCGCAACGAGGGCAACAAGCGCCGTATTGTCAGCGATGATCAGCGCCGCCAGATTTTGGACATCTACGCCGCTGGGGAAACCGATGCGCTTTCCCGGATGCTCGACTACCGCACCTTTGGCTACCGCCGTATCAAGGTACTGCGCCCGCTGCGCATGATCCTAGAACTGGATAAGGCGGGCATGGAGCGCCTGGAAGCTGACCCCACTTGGGAAAAGCTCTCTGACGCGCATCAGGCATTCTGGCGCGACGCCCTCAAGCCGCTGATCGGGCAAACGCAGACCTATGGCTGGGCAGAAACCTTTGCCAAGGGCGCGATCAAGTCCGACGAAGCCAAGAAGCTCAAGGTCAAGGCCAACAAGACCTTTATCACCGCGCTGATCAACGCCTTTGGTCACAAAGACCCGGAAGCCGAGCCCGTCACAGATGCCAACGGCAACCTGGTGCCGGATACTGATCTGACCGATTACGAAAATGTTCCTTACCTGGAGGACATTGAAGACTACTTCGCCCGCGAAGTGCTGCCCCATGTCCCGGATGCCTATCTGGACGAGAGCTTTACCGATGCGAAGGATGGCAAGCTGGGCCGCGTCGGCTATGAGATCAACTTCAACCGCTTCTTCTATCAGTACCAGCCGCCGCGCAAGCTGCATGATATTGATGAAGACCTGAAGCAGGTGGAAGCCGAGATTGCCGCGCTACTGGCAGAGGTGGCCAGCGAATGAGCCAGTACAAAGCGTATCCCGCGTACAAGGATTCCGGCGTTGAGTGGATTGGGCAGGTGCCGGAGCATTGGGAGGTGAAAAGGCTACGTCATATCGGGCGTTACTCTAATAGTGGAGTAGACAAGAAGAGCTATGAAGACCAGCAGACAGTTAAGCTTTGTAACTACACGGACGTCTATTACAACGAATTCATCAGTAATGATATGCCTTTCATGCAGGCTACTGCCAGCGCCCACGAGATTGAGCAGTTCACTCTGAAAAAAGGTGATGTCATTATCACGAAGGATTCGGAAGACCCTTCCGACATAGGGGTTCCTGCCTTTGTTCCACATGATATGCCTGGAGTGGTTTGTGGCTATCATCTCACTATGATTCGTGCCTTAAATGATAACCATGGGAGCTATATCCATCGTTCGATCCAGTCGGATCATACAAAAGCTTACTTCTTTGTTGAGTCGCCAGGAATAACCCGATATGGCCTGAATCAAAATACTATTGGTAATGCCCCAGTAGCGCTCCCTCCACCAGAAGAACAAGTCACCATCGCAGCCGCCCTCGACCGCGAAACCGCCCGTATTGATTCGCTAATCCAGAAGAAAACCCGCTTTATCGATCTGCTGAAGGAAAAGCGTCAGGCGCTGATTACCCATGCGGTCACCAAGGGGCTAGACCCCAACGTGAAGATGAAGGATTCCGGCGTTGAGTGGATTGGGCAGGTGCCGGAGCATTGGGAGGTAAAAAGGCTGAAGCACTTAATATCCCAATGCCAGAATGGCGTTTGGGGTGATGACCCACTGGAAGATGGCTCGGATACATTATGTATTCGGGTTGCAGATTTCGATAGGGATAACAACGTTGTCATTTGTAACCCCTCAACGTATCGGCAGATTACCAAGGAACACCAAGATAGCCGGTTAGTTTCCAAAGGAGACATTCTCCTTGAGAAATCAGGAGGCGGCGCACAAACATTAGTGGGTGCAAATGTGCGCTATCTGGGAGAAGAGCCTGCCGTTTGCTCCAACTTTGTAGCAGTTATAAAGCCGTCGAAAAAGGCCGAGTCCGCATGGCTAAATTATCTAATGGCATCTATGTATGCGCTCAAGATAAATCTACGTTCCATTAAGCAATCTACAGGGATTCAAAATCTGGATTCTGAGCAATATCTTGATGAGGGTGTCGCTGCTCCTTCTCTTGACGAACAAGCCACCATCGCCGCCGCCCTCGACCGCGAAACCGCCCGCATTGATGCGTTGATTGGCAAGGCAGAGCAAAGTATTACCCTACTCAAAGAGCGCCGCTCGGCCTTTATCACCGCCGCTGTTACCGGCCAGATTGATTTGCGAGGAGAACAATAATGCAGGCATCCGCCCATCAGGAAAAACACTTCCAGCAATACATCATCGACCGGCTGGTAGAGCAGGGCTGGAAACTAGGCGACACTCAGCACTACGACACCGAGCGGGCGGTATACCCCGAAGACCTGGAAAGCTGGATCAAGAGCAGCGGCCAGCAGGAAAAGTGGGACAAGCTGGAACGGCTTAACGGGGCTAAGACCCTTGAGGTGCTGATGGCGCGGCTGGATAAAGCGCTGGAGAAACAAGGCACCATGCAGGTGTTGCGCCAGGGCTTTTCCATTGCCGGTTGTGGCCTGATCGAGATGACCGAGGCCGCACCGGAAGACAAGCGCAATGCAGCAGTCATTGAGCGCTACCAGGCCAATATCCTGCGCGTGGTGCCGGAGCTGAAGTATCACCCAGCCCGTGAATTTGCCATTGATCTGGTGCTGTTTATCAACGGCCTACCCGTGGCGACGGTGGAGCTTAAAACCGACTTCACCCAGTCGGCTGAAGCGGCGATGGATCAATACCGAAATGACCGTTTGCCCTACGATCCCAAGACCAAGCGCAGAGAACCGCTACTGACATTCAAGCGCGGGGCGGTGGTGCACTTTGCCATGTCCGATTCCGAAATCATGATGGCAACCAAGCTGGAAGGGGAAAATACGTTCTTCCTGCCGTTCAACAAGGGTCGCAAGGACGAAAGCGGTACGGTACATGCGGGCAACCCGCCCGGTGAGGTCAAGCCCGATGGCACCCAGGAGTACCCAGTAGCCTACTTTTGGGAGGAAGTCTGCCAACCGGATGCCTGGCTACGTATCTTTCATAGTTTTGTCTACATCGAGAAAAAGGACGTGGTGGATATTCAGGGTAACTGGTCAAAGAAAGAAACCCTGATTTTCCCACGTTTCCACCAATGGACGGCAGTGAACCAGATGCTGGCCGATGCCCGCGTAAACGGTGCAGGCATGACCTACCTGTGTGACCACAGCGCCGGTTCCGGCAAGACCAGCACAATATCTTGGACGGCCCATGACTTGGTGAAACTGCGCGAAGATAACGGCGATGCGGTATTTAACAGCGTGATCATCGTCACCGACCGCAATGTGCTGGACAGCCAGCTCCAGGATGCGGTGAAGCAGATTGACCACCAGTTTGGCGTGATCGCCGCCATTGACCGGCAAAAGTCATCCAAGTCCAAGAGCAAGCAGCTCTCGGAAGCCCTGTTGTCTGGTACGCCGATTGTGGTGGTAACGATCCAGACCTTTCCCTATGCAATGGAAGCCATCATCACTGACAAAGCCCTGAAAGGGAAAAACTTTGCGGTGATCATTGATGAGGCGCATAACTCGCAGACCGGCGCTACCGCCGCCAAGCTGCAAGCCGCACTGGGAATGAGCGGGCAAGGCAAGATGTCCACCATGACGGTGGATGAGTTGCTGGAACAACTGCAAAAGTCCCGCGCCCGACCAAAGAATATCAGCTACTTCGCCTTTACCGGTACGCCCAAGCACTCCACGTTGATGCTGTTCGGTCGCCCGACCGATCCAAGCCAACCGGCCTCGGACGATAACCCGCCGCAAGCCTTCCACCTGTACACCATGCGCCAGGCCATCGAGGAGAAGTTCATTCTCGATGTGCTGAAAGGCTATGTGCCCTACAAAACGGCCTTCAACCTTTCCAAGCAGATTGAAGACAGCAAGCGGGTGAGCGGGAAGGCCGCCAAACGCGCCTTGGCACAGTGGATGTCCCTGCACCCCACCAATGTGACCCAAAAGGTGCAGTTTATCGTTGAGCACTTCACCAAGAACGTCGCCCACCGGCTGGATGGCAAGGCCAAGGCCATGGTGGTCACCAGCTCCCGTGCCGCCGCCATTCGCTACAAGAAGGCGTTTGACCGCTATATCGAGCAGCACAGCGAGTACGGCTTTATTCATTCACTGGTGGCCTTCTCCGGCAAGATGACCGGTAAGCAGGTGATGCACCAGGATGACGGTGAGTATAAGGACGATGTGTTTATCGTCGATGAGAACGAAGAGTTCACTGAGCAGAGCATGAACCCGGATGTCCAAGGGCAGGATTTGCGCTTTGCCTTTGACCGCCCTGAATACCGGGTGATGTTGGTGGCCGACAAGTTCCAGACCGGCTTTGACCAGCCCAAACTGGTCGCCATGTATGTAGACAAGAAAATCGCCAACCATGTGGAGATTGTGCAGACCTTCTCCCGTCTCAACCGGACGGCGCCCGGTAAGGATGAGGTCTTTATCATCGACTTTGTGAACGACCCGGAGAACGTGCGTCAGGCCTTTACCACCTATGACAAGGGCGCTCACATCGACGAAGTGCAAGACCTCAATGTGGTCTACGAGATCAAGGAGCGCTTGGACGAGCACGGCCTGTATGACGAGAAGGACTTGGCTGCGTTCAAGGAAGCACGCTTCAAGACCATCCGCGATATCACCCATACCAAATCGCCACAGCACAAGGCGCTGTATGCCGCCACTGCTGGAGCGACGGCCTTGTATAACGACAAGATGAAGATGCTGCGCGATGGC
This sequence comes from Acidihalobacter aeolianus, assembly GCF_001753165.1. Classification (GTDB taxonomy): domain Bacteria; phylum Pseudomonadota; class Gammaproteobacteria; order DSM-5130; family Acidihalobacteraceae; genus Acidihalobacter; species Acidihalobacter aeolianus. The sequence goes on along the minus strand of NZ_CP017448.1, from coordinate 768,869 downwards.
ATGGCGACCTGGGAGGCGGCTTTTGAGAAGGCCCGCGCCAAGGGTGATGAGGCGGGCATGAAGTCTGCTGACCACCATCAGGATGAGTACGCCGAGCAAATCAAGGCACTGATTGGCTTCAAGTCGGATTTGGGGCGTTTTTGTCGTACCTACTCCTATATCGCCCAACTGATTGATTTTGGCGACCCGGAGCTGGAGAACTTCGCCGCCTTCGCCAAGCTATTGCAAAAGCGTCTATTGCACGAAGCACCTGAAACCGTGGACTTGACCGGCCTGGTGCTCACCGGTTTCGACATCAATGCTCGTTCAGATAACGCGGAGGACGAAGGCGAAACCCCGGTACTGCAACCGGTAGGTGCAGGCGGTGGTGGTGTGGCAGGCGACAAGCCGAAATTCGTCAAAGAGATTATTGAGCGGCTCAACAGCCTGTTTGGTGAGGCAACGCCGATTCAGGATCAGGTGGCCTTCGTGAATCAGATCTTTTCAATCGCCGGTGAAAGCGATGTGGTGATGGCTCAGGTGGAAAGTAACACCCGCGAACAGGCCATGAAAGGCAACTTGCCCGGCGCTGTTCAGCAAGCGGTCGTACGTGCTTTGTCCAGCCACCAGAAGCTAGCCACCCAGGTGCTCAAGTCTGATCGTCAGGGCATGGCCGCATTGGTTGACGTGGTGTATGACCTGCTGCGCGAAGGCCAAGACATCGACCTGGATATGGATTAAGCCGATGCTTGACCTGCTGAATCTGCCCGGCATAAAACCGGTGGATATGCGCCATGAGAGCAAGGGCCTTGTGATCGTTGCCAAGCCGGAAACGGTCGAGGTACCGCTATGCGGGGACTGCAACATCCCTATGCACAAACACGGCACGCGCAAAAACAAGTTCATGGACACGCCGTTGTACATGCAGCCTGTCCGTCTTGAAGTTCAGCGCCCGCGCTTTCGCTGTGAGTCGTGCGGCAAAATGTCGATGCCCGAATTGAGTTTTCTGGATGACAAACGGAGAGCCACCAAGCGGCTGGTCGATGTCATTCGGCAACAGTGCCTGGGAACCACCTTCCATGCTTTAGCCGAGCAAACTGGCGTGGCGGTGAATACTGTCAAGAATATTGCCCACGACCTGATAAACGAACTATCGCAAACCGTTCGCTACGAAACCCCCGTTATTATGGGTATCGACGAAGTGAACCTCGCCGGTGGGTATCGCTGTGTAATCACCAACCTGGCAACCAACAACGTCTTCGATATGTTAGAGCACCGGACCCAGGAGCATCTGAAGCCATTCTTCAAGGCGCTGCCGGACGCTGACAAGGTGGAATGGGTCTGTACTGATATGTGGCGGCCCTTCAAGCGTTCTTTTGCTCAATACCTGCCCAACGCCAAACTGGTGATCGACAAGTTCCATGTCGTTAAAATGGCCTCCGAAGCGCTGGAAGTTGAGCGCAAGAACTATCAGGCTCAGTTAAGCAAAGAAGACCGGATTTACGTCAAAAAATCCATTCGCTGGCTCACCCTGAAGCGGCCCGGTAACCTGACGCCCGCAGAACAAAAGGCGCTGGAAGTCGTGAAGCAGGCGATCCCTGAGCTTGCCGTAGCCTATGATTTCAAGGAAGCCTTCTTCTGCATCTACGATGAACTCGACAAGCAGAATGCTCAGAATGCCTTTGAAGCCTGGGAGAACAGCTTGCCAGACCAAGGGCTAGTGGCATTCAAGAAGCTGGCCAAAACGGTTCACAACCATTACGACGACATCTTTGCCTACTGGGATGCACCATTCCCGATCACTAATGGTTACACCGAAGGGCTCAACGGTCTGATCAAGATGTCCAACCGGTTAGGTCGGGGTTATAGCTACCCCATCATTCGGGCAAAGACGTTGTACTCCAAAGAAGCCCGCAAGGTCGGCAGTGGTATTCGAGCAGGTCACGGCAAGGTGGAATATGGGCCGCACATTCCGACGTTGTTGAAACAGGCAGAGAGTGGTGAGCTGGATTAGCGCGAGAGAGTTGCGTCAGAGAATCCAACCAATGTTAGATTCTGGTGAGGCAGTGAAAACAGAGAAATCCAACCAGAGGCTGCATTTGACCTGACCAATAATCCAGGGTCAGAACGGTTGGATTCCAACCCTAGAATGCAAATAGCCTTTTTATATTGCCTCGCGGAAGCGGCAACAAGGGCTCGATGATTTTGTACTGCTGCAAGGTAATTTCCATGCAGCAATTATATCAAAATTAATGTGAACAGGCCCTAGATCACTCGAACCGTCGCTCATGCGTAAATTTCGCCCGTACGCTCGCCTTGTGTTCGCCCGCGTTTCCCAAAATCTGCGGGGCGCGCCCCCCCCTGAACTCGCCCGGATTCCAGGGGCATTATAAACCTCAGCGGGAATATGGATCAGTATGCCGCTAATCGGCGTCAGGCGGGACGTCACCATCATGGCAGATCCGGTTCTTGCCGGTGGTTTTGGCCGCGTACATCAGCTCGTCTGCCCGCCCCAGCAGCTGCCCCACGCTCTCGCCCGGGCGATAGCGTGTCAGCCCGATACTCGCCGTCACCGGACGTGCGCTCAGGCCCGTCGTCACCTCTGGGATACGCGCGCGCAGCTGCTCCGACATGCCGTGCGCGCCATCCGTGCCCATGCCCGGAAACAGCAGCAGGAACTCCTCCCCGCCCAAGCGCACCAGATAGTCGCCCTGACGAATCTGCCCACGCAGTGCAGCAGCCACCTCGACCAACACCCGGTCACCCGCCAGGTGTCCGTCCTCGTCGTTGATCCGCTTGAAGTCATCCAGGTCCAGCAGCGCCACGCACAACCCGGATTCAGGACGCCGATCCACCTGCGCCATCTGCCGTCCCAACACCTCCAGGCCAGGCTCGCGCATCATCGCCCCGGTCAACGCGTCATAGCTCGCCTGCGTGCGCAGATAGCGTTGATACACCCCGAGTTCGCGATGGTGCTGCCACGACAGCAGGATGGAAACGCCGGCGGCCAGCAGCGAGATGACGAACAACAGCAGGGAAACCGGCGCCTCGCCTCGATGGAACAAGGGGAACAACGTATAGGCCACGATCACGCCCATCAGGGTCCAGACGACCCAACCCATGGCGCGTGCGTGCCCGAGCAGGAACACGAAGGCCAACGGGAGCACGGGGATCCAGACCAACAGGATTTCCGTATTCAGCGACGCCAGAGCACCGCCCACCAAGGCTATGGCGATCAGCAGCGCCATCCCGCTCTGCGCCTTTCCTGCAGCAACCGAGCCACGGCGCATCCAATAGAGCAAGGGCGGCGCGCAGGCAGGGAACAGAAGACTGCTCAGCGCCCAGTCGTGTTGACCATGGCGCAAATCCACGTAGAACATGATCAGCGAGGCGATCGTACCCAGGGTCACGCCGACATACAGAAAACGCATTCTGGCAGCGGAATATTCACTATCCTCAGCGGCCTCAGCTGGGCTGTGCCTGCCACCCTTCTCCGGCAATGTCATCCGGTCTGCCCTGGCAGCGCGAACCCGACTTCTGCACCGCCCGCATCCTCACAGCAGATCCGGTTCTTGCCGGTGGTTTTGGCCGCATACATCAACTCGTCCGCACGCCCCAGCAGCTGCCCCACGCTCTCGCCCGGGCGATAGCGTGTCAGCCCGATACTCGCCGTCACCGGACGTGCGCTCAGGCCCGTCGTCACCTCTGGGATACGCGCGCGCAGCTGCTCCGACATGCCGTGCGCGCCATCCGTGCCCATGCCCGGAAACAGCAGCAGGAACTCCTCCCCGCCCAAGCGCACCAGATAGTCGCCCTGACGAATCTGCCCACGCAGTGCAGCAGCCACCTCGACCAACACCCGGTCACCCGCCAGGTGTCCGTCCTCGTCGTTGATCCGCTTGAAGTCATCCAGGTCCAGCAGCGCCACGCACAACCCGGATTCAGGACGCCGATCCACCTGCGCCATCTGCCGTCCCAACACCTCCAGGCCAGGCTCGCGCATCATCGCCCCGGTCAACGCGTCATAGCTCGCCTGCGCGTACAGCCGCCGATGGTAGTAACTCAACTCCCGATGCGACTGCCACGACAGCAGCATCGACATGGCGTAGGCCAGCAGGGCCGAGCCGAACAGCGGCAACGGCAGTGGATTGAGTCCGTGATTGATTTGGGGAAACAGCGCATAGCCCAGGCACAGGAACACCATAATCACGGCATTCCAGCGCAGCGCCCGTTCGTGACCGAGCAGCAGGACGTAGGTCAGCGGAAAGATCGGAAACCAGATCAATGCCTCGACGTCGTTCAGCGTGACCGCCGCCCCCAGGATCTGCTGTATCGCCACCAGCACCGCAAAACCGACCAGCCCCTGCTGGTAGGCGCGCCTTCCGTGATACATATGAAACACCAACGGAGGCGCAAACAACGGGAACAAGGCGGCCGGCAGGGCGCGGAACCAGGCACCGTGCTGCAGTTCGAGATAACTCATGAGCAACGCCACAACCACGCCAATGACAGTGGCGATGGTGATGAAGCGGATCTTGGTTCTGACGAACTCGTCGCTCTCGTTCAGTTCACGCGCCAAGTCGTGAATCGAGTTCCGGGTCATTCGGTTCCTCAGCACACCTTCCGAGCTTCCAGCAAGCGACATCGCAAGCGGCATGCGCGCTCAGGCCTGTAGACTTAAGTCCGCGAGATTGGTCTCTGGCCACCATTCCAATCCCACCCGAGCGCCAAGTATAATCGCGCACCTTCACCCATGCAGCGTTCCATGCGGCTCGTCACCTTCGATGCCTTCCGCACCCTTCGGCTCCCCGACGCACGTTACGTCAAGCCCGAGCATTTCCTGCGCGAACGTGAAACGGTAGAGGCCGCCGACTGGCTGCTGTTCCCGGAATACTGGCAGCTCGGCACGCTCGTCTTTGGCCTGCGCAAGCGCATCTTCCCCAGCCTGGCGAGTTACCTGCTCGGCCACGACAAAATCGAGATGACGCGCGCCTTTCTCGGGGTGGCGCCGCAACATGTTCCCGACACCCGCATCGCAGCCAACACCCGCGAGGAAGCCGAATGCCTGTGGGAGGCCCTGCCGCGCCCCTTCGTCGCCAAGATTCCGCGCAGCAGCATGGGCCAGGGCGTGTTTCTCGTCTCCACCCGCCAGGACTGGGAGGACTACCTCGACCTGACCCCGACACTCTACGTGCAGGAACACCTGCCGATCGACCGCGATCTGCGCGTGGTGGTCGTGGCCGGCCAGGTCGTGACCGCGTTCTGGCGACTGCAGTCGCCCGATGGCTTCCACAACAACCTCGCATGCGGCGGCTCGGTCGGCAGCGCACCGGTACCCGAAGCGGCCCTCGCACTGGCTCTCAACCTCTCTCACACGCTCGGCATCGACCATGCCGGCTTCGACATCGCCATGGTTGGCGGACACCCTTACGTGTTCGAATTCAACCGCCTGTTCGGCCATCGCGGGCTGGCGGGACAACACGAACGCCTGGCCGGAATCATGCTCGACTACCTGCTCGCACAGAGCGACAACCACGAACCGCATGATCCCATCCGACCCACACCGGTGTGGCCCATCGCCGTCTAAAAGGCTTGCACCTTGGAGGCGGCAGCAAAGGTATATTGCATTTCTCGATAACATCCATTCGTTGAATGAAATAATTTCATTTACATATCAACGGATTATCTTATAGCCACTAGCTTGATGAGGAATATCTGGCGATAGCGGATTCATACCTAGGCACCTAGAATACGGCCATCCAAACCGGGCGCCCCGCCACCTGCAACGCCCCGCGGCGCGGCCCGGCCGACCATTCGCGGCTGGCACGAAGACGTCAGTCGCCCATCGACAAGGAACCGACCGACATGAAAGCCAAAGCCGCCGTCGCCTGGGAACCCCGCAAGCCCCTGGTCATCGAAGAGGTCGAGGTCGAAGGGCCCAAGGAAGGCGAAGTCCTGCTCAAGGTGCATGCCAGCGGCGTGTGCCACACCGACGCCTTCACCCTGTCCGGCGACGACCCGGAAGGCGCCTTCCCCTGCATCCTCGGCCACGAGGGCGGTTGCGAGGTGGTCGAGGTCGGCCCCGGCGTGAAGAGCCTCGCCGCCGGCGACCACGTGATCCCGCTGTACATCCCCGAGTGCGGCCACTGCGAATACTGCCTGTCCGACAAGACCAACCTGTGCCAGACCATCGCCGGCACGCTGTGGAGCGGCTACATGCCCGACCACACCCGGCGCTTCAAGGCCCGCGGTCAGGACATCTTCCACTACATGGGCTGCTCGACCTTCAGCGAATACACCGTGGTGCCGGAGATCGCACTGGCCAAGATCAACAAGGCGGCGCCGCTGGACAAGGTCTGCCTGCTCGGCTGCGGCGTGACCACCGGCATCGGCGCCGTACTCAACACCGCCAAGGTCGAGCCCGGCTCGACGGTGGCCGTGTTCGGCCTCGGCGGCATCGGCCTGTCCGCCATTCAGGGCGCGGTGATGGCCAAGGCCGGGCGCATCATCGCGGTGGACATCAACCCCGACAAGTTCGAGATGGCCCGCGCGCTCGGCGCCACCGACTGCGTCAACCCCAAGGAACTCAGCGTCAGCACCACCGAAGCGATCAAGGAAATGACCAACGGCGGCGTCGACTACTCCTTCGAGTGCATCGGCAACGTCGAGGTCATGCGGGAGGCGCTGGAGTGCTGCCACATGGGCTGGGGCGTCTCCACCATCATCGGCGTCGCCGGCGCCGGGCAGGAGATCCACATCCGCCCGTTCCAGCTGGTCACCGGGCGCACCTGGAAGGGCACCGCCTTCGGCGGCGTCAAGGGCCGCACCCAACTGCCCGACTATGTCGAGCGCTACATGAGCGGCGAGATCAAGATCGACGAGATGGTCACCCACACGATGCCGCTGGAAGACATCAACCGCGCCTTCGACCTCATGCACGAGGGCAAGAGCATCCGTTCCGTCATCCTCTTCTAAGGCCGGCCATGAGCTCACTCGAACGCATCGAACGCATCAGGGAAAGCGGCGGCTGGCTGGAGCGCTACCGGCACGACTCGGCGACCTGCCGTTGCCCCATGACCTTCTCGATCTACCTGCCGCCGCAGGCCGAGCAGGGACCGGTGCCGGCAGTCTACTGGCTGTCCGGCCTGACCTGCACGGACGACAACTTCCGCACCAAGGCCGGCGCCCAGCGCTACGCCGCGGAACTCGGTCTCGCGCTGGTCATCCCCGACACCAGCCCCCGCGGCGAGGGCGTGCCCGACGTGCCCGAGCGCTACGACCTCGGTCAGGGCGCGGGTTTCTACGTCAACGCCACCCAGGCGCCGTGGTCCGAGCACTACCAAATGTACGACTACGTCACCCGCGAGCTGCCGGCGCTGGTCGAGGCGCACTTCCCGCTGGTGCCAGGGTTGAAGTCCATCACGGGGCATTCGATGGGCGGCCACGGCGCGCTGATCTGCGCGCTGAAGAATCCCGGCGCCTACCGCTCGGTATCGGCGTTCGCACCGATCTGCCACCCGACGGTGTGCGGCTGGGGCGAGGGCTGCTTCGGCGCCTACCTCAGCGGCGACCGCGAGGCCTGGAAGGCCTACGACGCGACCGAACTGGTCGCCGCCGGCGCCGCGCCCATCCCGCTGCTGATCGACCACGGCACGGACGACGAATTCCTGCCCGACCAGCTCTATCCGCAGGATCTCGAAGCCGTCTGCCGCGCGCGCGATTTCCCGCTCACCCTGCGCATGCAGGCAGGCTACGACCACAGCTACCACTTCATCGCGAGCTTCATCGGCGAGCACCTCGCCTACCATGCGGTCGCGCTGAAGTAGCGCGGCTCAGGCGGGGGGAGTGGCCCTTGTCCGCTCAAGCACCCAACGGCGGAATTCCGCCACCGGCATCGGCCGCCCGAACAGGTATCCTTGACCCAAACGACAGCCCAGCTCGCGCAACTCGGTGATCTGGGCAGGGCGCTCGATCCCCTCGGCGACCACGGCATGGCCGAAAGGCTCGGCCATGCCAAGGATGGCCCGTACCAGGCTGCGACTCTCGCTGCTGACATCGACCTGAGCCACAAAACGCCGATCAATCTTGACGCCATTGACTGGCATCTCGCTCAAATGTGACAGGCTGGCGTGGCCGGTACCGAAGTCGTCCAGGTAAACGGAAATGCCCCGTGCGGTACATTCCGACAGTACTTCGAAGATTTCCTTGCGCTGATCGAGCGCCGCCGTCTCGACAATTTCAAAGTGGAGGCGACTGTAATTGATCGGCCGCTCTCCTACCGTCATCTGGTCCAGCGACTCACAGAACCCCCGCTTGCGCAGTTCCCAATCGGAAACATTCAGCGCCAGGGTCAATCCATCCAGAACAGACTCATCCTGCCACGCGCGCAACACCGCGATACCCGTATTCAGTATCCAACGACCAATCTGTTCCATCAGCGGATCATCCTGCACCGCCCAGAGAAACGCCATGGGCGCCAGCACTTCGCCATCCGGCTGGGGCCAGCGCAACAAGGCCTCCGCCCCGACGATGGAGCCATCGGTAAGATCGACGATAGGCTGCAGATAGAGCGCCAAACGGTTAGCCGCCAGCGCGACCTCCAAAGCCTCACGAATTTCGCGGCGGGTCTGCTGCTGCCGATCTATCTCGTAACCGTAAAAGCGGTAACCGCCACCTTCACTCTTGGCGTTGTACATCGCCATATCGGCCTGATGGATGAGGGTATCGCCATCCATCTCTTCCCCCATCAACATGGATACGCCTATGCTCGGGCGGACACCCACATAACGCCCCTCGACATTCATGCGCAAACGCAGCGCTGTGTCGATGCGGCGGCATAATGTTTCCACCTCGGTTACCCGGCGAATTCCCTCGGACAACACCAGGAATTCATCGCCCCCCATGCGCACCACGGTATCGCCACGCCGGACGATCTCGCGCAGACGCGCCGCGCAGCTCTTGAGCAGCAAGTCACCGAAACGGTGGCCTAAACGGTCATTGACGCCCTTGAACCCATCCAAATCGATCACGATCACGCTCAGCATGCGTTCGAGGCGACGCGCCCTGTTCATGGCTCGCTCAAGCACTTCAGGTAGCGCGTGTCGGTTGGGCAGCCCGGTCAAGGAGTCACTTTGCGCCTGCTCACGCAATCTTGACTCCATTTCCTCGCGTTGCAGTGCTGCACCGATCAGATCCGCCAGTGCCTCGACCGTATCCAGCGCCTGTTCGTCAGGAATTTCTACCGGACTACCGAACCAAGCCACAGCCAATACAGCACCCGTTTCACCATCCGGCAGGTGCACCGGTACCACGAGATTGGCACTGAGACCCGCCTCAATAAACGCGTCCATGGCCATAGGGGAGTTTTTGTAATCCTGAATGAAGTGCGCCTGCCCACTGCGCATGACCTCGCCGGACACCCCCTGCTCGGCAGAATAACGATAACCCATGAAACGTTGATGGAAGGCAAAGGGGACGCCGAGGAAAAACCGGTACTGCATGACGTCGCCGTCGCGGACGATCAGGGCGGCACCGTCAGCACCACAGCAACCCGCAGCCGCGCCGGCCGCCTTGCGGAAATACTCCTCGAACCGGGATTCGCGCGACAGCGCCTTGACCACCGCTGCCAGATTCAGTGTGTCCATGTCCACTCGTCATAACGCCCTGGAGGCGTCGGCCAGCATACCGCATGCGCATACCATTAGAAATCGTGATTGCCAACAACATGCACGGGACCGAAAATTGCCGCTCGCTTACCGCCGCCGATCCACATGCCGCCCCCCGTTCAACCCGCCGCAGGATTCCGCGCCGCTCCCTGGCCGCGCCGCCTGCGCTGGATTACCGTCGCGCTGGGAGTCGTGCTTGCCTTCGTGCCGCTCGTGCATGCCCCGTTCGGCTGGGATGCCGAAACGTCGCGCAGCGCCGCCCTGCTGGTGCTCGCGATCGCCTTCTGGGCCACCGGTGCCATCCCCGAGCATCTCACCGCACTGTGGTTCATGCTGCTCGCCATGCTGTTCGGGCTGGCCCCCGCCGGCGTGGTGTTTTCGGGCTTCACCTCGCCGGCCTTGTGGCTGGTGTTTTCGGGCCTGGTGCTCGGGCTCGCGGTCGACAGGACCGGGCTCGGCGGGCGCATCGCGCATCACATGGCGGATCGCTTCACGCAGCACTACATCGTCCTGCTCGCCGGACTGGTCGCGGTCGGCATCGTGCTGAGCTTCCTGATGCCGTCCTCGCTCGGTCGCGTTGCGCTGCTGGTTCCCATCGCCCTGTCCGTGGCCGACCACGCCGGGCTGGAATCGGGTTCGCGCGGCCGTACCGGCGTGGCCCTGGCGGCGGCCTTCGGCTGCCAGATACCCGCCTTCGCCATCCTCACCGCCAACGTGCCCAACATGATCCTGGTCGGCAGCGCGGAAACGGTGCTGCACCTCTCGCCCAGCTACGGCGAATACCTGCTGCTCCACTTCCCGGTGCTCGGCGCGCTCAAGGCGGTGCTGATGGTCGGCCTGATCGCCTGGCTTTTCCCCGACCGCCTTCGACCCGCCGACACGAACGGCACCCCCACTCGCACCTCCGCCTGGAGCGGCCACGAACGCCTGCTGGCGGCGGTCCTGGCCGTCGCCCTGCTGCTGTGGATGACCGATTCGATCAATCACATCTCGCCGGCCTGGGTGGCGCTGGCGGCGGCGTTGATTCTCATGCTGCCGGGCGTCGGCGTGATCGACTCCCGGCTGTTCCGCCAGGGCACCAACTTCAACTCCCTGTTCTTCGTCGCCGGGGTGATCGGCTTCGGCGCAGTGGTGACGCACGCCGGCCTCGGCGCACGCCTCGCCGGCTGGCTCGCCCGCATCCTGCCCCTCGCCCCAGGTCATCCGGCCCGCGACTTCGCCTCATTGACGCTGGTTTCGATGGTGACCGGCGTCTTCACCACCCTGCCCGGAGTGCCCGCCGTGCTCACGCCACTCGCCGGCAAGATGGCGGCCGCTTCCGGGTTGCCGGTGAAATCCGTGCTCATGACCGAGGTGCTGGGTTTCTCCACCGCACTGTTTCCCTACCAGTCGGCTCCGCTGGTGGTGGCCATGCAGCTCGCCGGCGAACCGCTCTCGGCAGCGCTCCGCCTGCTCCTCGCCCTGGCGCTGCTCAGCCTGCTCGTGCTGTTGCCGCTGGATTATCTGTGGTGGCACGCACTCGGCTGGCTCTAGGGCCTGTGCATCCCATGGGGTGAACAGGCCCTAGAGCCTACGACGGCGATTCGCCGCCGGCCTGCTCCCTGAGCCAGGCACGGAAGGCGGCCACCTTGGGCAATCCCAGCCGGGAAAGCGGCGCGACGAAGTGATACACGTGATTGCTCGGCACCGCACCGTCGAACAGATGGACCAGGCGGCCGGCCTTCAGCTCGTCCGCCACCAGGCTGTGCCAGCTCAGGGCGACGCCGATGCCGGAAACCGCCGCCTGGATGGAAAGGTTGAGATCGCCCACGTAGCGCGTGCGCAGCGGGCCCTCGACGTCCACCCCGAGCGAGGCCAGCCACGTTTCCCAGTCCGGCATCCCCACCTCCACGCCCTGCTGGTCGTCCTGCAGCAGCGTCGTGCGCAACAGATCGCGCGGCGCGCGCAGACCGGCGGCAAGCCCCGGCGAGGCCACCGGCACGATGGACTCGGGCATCAGGCGCTCGGCATGCAGTCCGGCAAAGGGTCCGGCACCGAAACGCACCGCCGCATCCACGTCCTCCACCCGGAAATTCACCGAGCGGCGGGTCGGCAGCAGGCGCAGCTCGATCTCGGGATAGCGTGCCTGGAAATCGTCCAGCCGCGGCACCAGCCAGCGCGCGGCGAAGGTCGGCGGACAGGATACGACCAGCGGACCGCCCGCATCGTCCCCGCGCAGGCGTGCGATGCCTTCGGCCAGACGCTCGAAGCCTTCGCTCAGCAGGGGCTGCGCGGCGAGCGCCGCCTCGCTCGGTTCGAGTTCGCGGCCGCGCCGGAACAGCGCGACGCCGAGCAGCTCCTCGAGCTGCCGGATCTGCTGGCTGACTGCGGCGGGCGTGACATGCAGCTCCTCCGCCGCGCGCGTGAACGAACGCAGGCGGATGGCCGCCTCGAGCGCACGCACGGCAGTCAGCGGAGGCAAGCGTCTAGTTTTAAGATTTTCTTTAAATTCGCTCAATGAAATGTCGTTTGAGATTAGCCACCAAGGTCATTAGCCTGTGCGCATCCAAATTCCAATTCAAGGAATACTTCATTGAACACGGCACTGGTCTACCTCCTCGTCACCGCCGCGGTGTTCTTCGGCGGCGCCAATTTCACCCTCGCCGGTCCAGTGATGACCGCCCTGCCCCCGCTGTGGGCGGCGGCCGCGCGCTTTCTCTTCGGCACGCTGCTGATCATGGCCATCGTGGCCTGGCGCGGCGGCGACCTGGTCGGTTCCGCACGCCGTCACGGTCCGATCTACCTGATGCTCGGGGTGGTCGGCATCGGCGGCTTCAACCTGCTGTTCTTCTTCGCCCTGCAGCACACCTCACCGGCCAACGCCGCGTTGATCCTCGCCACCAACCCCCTGCTGACCACCCTGCTTGCGGCCCTCACCCTGGGCGAACGCCCCACCGCACGCCAGCTCGCCGCACTGCCCCTGGCGTTGATCGGCGTGGTGGTGGTGATCTCGGGCGGCAGCCTGGAACGCCTGGCGGCACTGAAGATCTCCAGCGGCGATGCGCTGATGATCGCCGCCGATTTCGCCTGGGCGGCCTACAACGTGCTTACCCGCCGTTACATGCCGGCCGGGCCGCCGCTGACCAACACCTCGCTGGTGATGGCGGCCGGCGCGGCGCTGCTGGTGCTCGTCGCCCTCGGTTCGGGCGAGCCGCTGCGCATGCCGGGCGGCGAGGCCCTGGCCGCGCTGGCGGTGATGGTGATCGGCGGCACCGTGCTGTTCTATCTCTTCTGGAGCATCGGCATCGCCCACCTGGGCGCGGGCCGCACCTCGCTGTTTCTCAATCTGGTGCCGGTCTTCGCCATGCTGCTCGACACCCTGGTCGGCATTCTGCCGACCGCCGCCCAACTCGTCGGCGGCGCGCTGGTGATCGGCGGCGTCACCCTGGCGATGCTGCCCAGACGCCAGCTCGCGACGGCCTAGCGCGCGAAGGGAAATCGCGCGAGGATGCGCCGCGCCTGCCCATGGGCGTCGACCTCGGCGATACCGATACCCTCGGCGCGAATTCTCCTGCCGGCGAAATGCCCGCCCGGCCCGCGCATGAAGGACGCGATGCGTGCCGGGTCGGCGGGAGTCAGCAGGGTCAGGTGCGGCTGGAACTGCGCGAACACGTTGGGACTGCCCCAGCGGCGGAACACGGCCTGCTTTTCCGGATAGGCCCTCACCCAACCCGGCATCGGCGGGTGCGGCACGCGCAGGGGATCGAGCGCGCGGGTGACCGCATCGGCAAGACGCTGCATGCGGCGATTGACGCCGACCTCCAGCAGCAGCCAGTGGCTGGGCGTGGCCACGATCCGCCCAAGGCGCATGTCGAAGACAGGCTCGTGCGCCGCCAGCGCACGCACCCGACGCTCGATCTTCGGCAGCCGCCCCGACGGATAGTCGGTGAGATACAGCGTGACGTGCGGCAGGTAGCCGCGCGCATACAACGGCTTGAGACCGTGCGTCTCGAGCTGGCGCGCCAGACCGCCAATCACCGGGCGCAGTTCCGGCCCCGGAATCAGGAACACATCGTAGCCGCGCACCTGTCCGGCGGCCTGCGCCATGCCTGCAAAGCCGAACCACAGCAACCCATGTGCGAACGCATGCCAGTACTTCATCGGCTCCCCCTCAATCCCATTCGCCCTTGATCCGGCCACGTAGCACCTTGACGCTCCCGCGCGCCTGCTTGCCCGCCAGCCTGCGCTCCTGCGAACCGTGTGTCGGACGCGTCGCGCGTCGCGCCTTGGGTTCGTGCAACGCTGCCGCCACCAGCTCGCGAAGACGCTCGCGCGCGTCCTCGACATTGCGCTCCTGACTACGAAAGCGCTGTGCCTTGATCACCAGAACGCCGCGCGCGATGCGCCGGTCGCGCAGCGCCAGCAGGCGTGCGCGCACCGCCTCCGGCAACGAGGACGCACGAATGTCGAAACGCAGATGAACCGCAGTGGCTGCCTTGTTCACGTGCTGGCCGCCAGGCCCCGAGGCACGGATCGCGCTTAGCTCGATCTCGCGCCCAGGGATCGTCACACCGCTGTCGACCTGCAGGCCACCAAAGGCTGCGGCGTTCTCGCACATGGTCGTTCAACCCCTCTCTATGCGCACGTCCGTCGTGCGCAGCGGAACCGGGCCACGCAGACAATGTTCCACCTCCGGCCCGACCGCAATGGCTTTGCGCGATGCCCGATCGATGGGACACCATAATGTACGTGCACGAACCACCAATCGTTGGTCGGTATCGCGCCGCATCTCGGTATGCCGGACGAACTGACGACGCGTTGATTCGCCCACCCAGGTGCGCATCAGAACCACTTCGCCCTCATGCGCCGGTCGCTTGTAGTCGATCTCGTGACGCAACACCACCCACAGCAGCGACGCCCGCAAGGCCTCCGGCGCCACCGCCAGCCAATGGGCGGTTGCGACATCCTGCACCCAACGGAGGTAAACTACGTTGTTGACATGATCCAGGGCATCGATATCCGCAGCCGAAACTGTCAAGCGCATCTCGAACTGCCCGGCCTCACATGTCATAATAAGCTCCTCGAAAGACACTCATGTCGCGCACAGGCGCGCGACATGCAGCAACCTTAACGCGACCGCGGCCGGGGTATGCCGGCACGCCGCCGCCAGAAACGTAAAAGTGGACAGCATCAATGCCTTACTCGGAACAGCAAGTCACATCCGTGCGCCGGTGGTCGGAAAAGACCTTCAGCCTCACTACCACGCGGCCCGAAAATTTCCAGTTCAAGAACGGCGAATTCGTCACCCTGGGCCTGCGCCCGGAGGGCAAGCTCATCGCCCGCGCCTATTCCATCGTCTCCACGAACGACGCCGATCACCTCGAATTCCTCAGCATCCACGTGCCCGACGGCCCCTTGACGAGCCGACTCGCCAAGATCCAACCCGGTGACGGCATCTGGATCAACACCAAGGCCACCGGCTCGCTGACCCTGAACTATGTCCGTCCTGGGCGCAACCTCTACCTGCTCGCCACCGGCACCGGCCTGGCACCGTTCATGAGCCTGATCCGCGACCCGGAAACCTACAAGCAGCATGAAAACGTGATTCTCGTACACACCGTGCGCACCGTCCCGGAGCTCGCCTATCGCAGCGAAATCGAGTCTCTGGCCAACGAGCACCTACGCTACATGCCGACGGTTACCCAGGAGCCCTTCGAGGTCTGTCGACGCGGCGCCGACCTGTTCCGCTCCGGCGAACTGTCTTCGATGCTCGACCTGCCCGCGCCCGACCCGGAACATGACCGCGTCATGTTATGCGGCAACCCGAACATGAATCAGGAAATGACCGATCACCTCGAAGCTAACGGTTGGGTCATGACCGATTATAAAGGTGTGGGCAATTTTACCGTGGAACTGGCCTTCGTCCTCGCCAAGGAAGACTAAGCAAGGAAGCGTTTTGTTCCCTGCACGGAAACGACCTCAGAGCAGCGCGTCGAGCCGCACGTCGGCGCCCAGCACGCCACGCAGCAAGCCGTTATGTTCCCGTATCGGCACCGCCACGGTAAAACAGAAACGCCCGGTCGCCGCCGAACGGTAGACCGGGCTGACATAGGACACCCCGTCGTCGTGTACGCGTCTGAACCACTCGCGCTCGCCCCAGTCCTGACCGATGCCGCTGGCGCCGTAACTGGCCTGGAAGCCTTCCGCTGCCACGTTCTCACTGACCTGACGTCCGTGGGCGTCGGTCACGTAGAGCAGTTCGAAGAAGGCATGCTGCCCCAGCGCTCGCCGTAGGGTCTGTTCCAGCCCCGGCCGGCGCAGCCCGACGATGCCGGGATCGCCGGCCACGCTCTCGGCCGCCAGACGCGCGCTGCGATGCACGTCGAAACGGAATACGCCGATGGAGGTCAACAGTTCGTCGGCCAGCTTATGCAGGTGTTGGCTGGTATCCCCGGCCTCGCCCGCCTTCTCGGTCATGCTGCGCGCAATACGCGCCACCTCCTGCACGTCGTGGCTGACGGTCTGTGCTGCCACACCCATTTGCTCGGTGGCCGAGGCGATGCCGCGGATGCGTTCGTCAAGATGATCCATCGCCACGCGCGCCTCGCCCAGGCGCTGACGGGCCGCCCCCATCTGTTCGCGACCTCGCACTACGCTGTCATGTACTTCGCCGACCCCGCTGACCGTAGCGCCGATCCCCGCCTGCACCTGATCCACGATCTCCTGCACCCGGGCGGTAGCCTCGGCGGTCTGATGGGCGAGTCCGCGCACCTCTCCGGCGACCACGGCGAAGCTGCGTCCATAGGTACCCGCACGCGCAGCCTCGATGGCCGCGTTGAGTGCCAGCAGATTGGTCTGGCGGGCGATGCCGTCGATAAGCCCGATGATTTCGCCGATGCTATGCGCCTGCGCGCTCAATGCCTCGACCTCGCCCAGCAGACTGGAGACACGCTCGTCGACTTCGCGGATGCGCTCCTCCAGATCGGCCCCGTGGCCGTCGCCCTCGGCTACCGCGCGCGTGACGCCGGCCGAAAAGTCTGCGATCTCGTGGGAATTGCGCGCCAGCTCGCGTTCGATCGTCATCGCCATCTCTTCCGCGGCGCTGGCGATGTTCGACGAGGCCAGCGACAAGGCCTCGCTGTCGCCCCGGGTCTGGCGCCCCAACTCCTCCAGCCTGGGCGCGGCCGCCGCCACGGCGATGGCCGAGCGGGACGACCGCCCGATCGTTTCGGCGAGACGCGACACGAAACGATTGAGCGCCGTGGCCAGCTCGGGGTCCGCCCCCGTTTCGGCGAAAGAGACGGTTAGATCCCAATCCCTTTCGGTCAGACGTTCGAGCGTCTGGATTAATTGCTTGCGTTTGCTGGCATTGCGGCCGAGCAGGACAACGGACGACATGCGCGGGACCTCCTTGTCAGGTTTCCATGCGGCTGACAGTCTTGCGCCGAATCGCCAAGCAAGCGCCGATTCACCGCCCGGCTATCTGCCGCGCCACGTCCATGTATGCAAGCCCAGGGCCATCTAAGACAAGTCAATCTGACCGTTTTACTGGGCTTTTACGCTTCGCTTTAGTGCGATCAGGTCCCGGCCCGCCCCGCCACAAGGCAGAAGCTAAAGCGCGCGCACCCGCTCCAATATGCGTTCGGCATGCCCGGTTGGATCGACCCCATATTCTGCATAGGCCAGCCTGCCCTCCCGGTCGACAATGAAGGTTGAGCGCATGATGCCCATCAGCCGCTCCCCATTCTTTTCCTTCTCCTGCCACACCCCATAACGCTCGCATAAATCGCCCGAGGTATCCGCGAGCAGACCGATGTCCAAGCCGTACTTATCGATAAACTCGCGATGGCTTTCACTGGAGTCACGGCTCACGCCGAACACCACGGCGCCGGCGGCCGAAAAATCGCGGGCCAGACGCGAGAAATCCTTCGCCTCGATGGTGCATCCGGGGGTGTCGTCCTTGGGGTAGAAATACAGCACCACGTGCTGCACGCCCTCGTAATCCGCCAGCCTGACCGGCGCGCCAGACTGGTCGAGCGTGGAGAAATCCGGCGCCTTTTGTCCCGTTTCGAGCATGTTGTGTCCTCCTGTTGCGTGGTTCGGGTATCGCTAGGGTCTGTTCGCAAGACTGTGGCCGCGACATGCCCCGCGGTTCAAGTGGCGCGCGACAGGGCATACGGGTCGCTCTCGAACCAATCGGCCAAATGACGCATCGTGGCCCCGATCGCCGGATTGCGCCGGACATCGCGATGCGCCACGCACCAGCATTCGAGCGCCGGCAGCTGCAGCCAGCTCATGACCGGAACCAGCTCCGGCCAACGCACGGCAAGCCCCTGGTGCATGGCACAGATGCCCGCGCCCGCCCGCGCCAGTTCGATCTGCGTCGGCAGATGATCGCAACGCAGGCTGAAATCGTCACGCGTGATCTCCAGGCCCATGCGCGAAGCACCCTCGATGAAATCGGCGTCAAGATCGTTGCCGATCACGCTGTGCCCGACCAAATCGCCCCAATGGGCCGGATCGCCGTGCCGGGCCACGTAATCCCGGTGCGCATAAAAACCCAGCGGCATGTCGGCGAGCCGACGCACCACCAGATCGGCCTGCGCCGGACGGAACATGCGCAGCGCGATATCCGCCTCGCCGCGGTCGAGACTGGCGACGCGATTGCTGATCACCACATCCACCCGGATGCCCGGATGACGGCGGCGCAGCGCCGCCAGCGCGGCCGGCAGCAGATAGGTACCCAGCACCTCGTTGACGCTGACCCGGACGTCACCCACCGTCTCGGCGGAAATGCCCGCAGCCTCGCGGGCAAAATCGCCCGCAGCCCGCCCCATCCTTGCCGCGGTTTCGACCAGGCGTTCGCCGGCCTCGGTCAGGCTCACGCCCTGTTTCGTACGGCGCAGGAGATTGACCCCGGTTTCGCGCTCCAGCGCCAGCATCTCCCTGCTCAGGGTCGGTTGCGAAAGACCCAGCTCACGGGCCGCCGCGGACAGACTGCCGGCAACGGCAACGGCCAGGAAAATACGCACGCGGCGCCAATCGACGTCATTCATATTTGCATAACGGTACGAAGAATATTCCTATTCTAATGCCAATATACATAACTCAAACTGGCCGTCGAAATCACATGGTCAGGAGACAACCATGCCGAGAGCACTCATTTTGGGCCTGGGCGGCGGTTTCGGCAGTGCCGTGGCCGGGGCGCTGCACGCACGGGGCTGGGAACTCAGCGCGTTGGTACGCGATGCGTCGCGATTGCCCCCAGGCTTGCCGGCGGCGAGGCTATTCGCCGGCGATGCCCGGCGGCGCGACGATCTGCAACGCGCCGCGGAGGGTGCCGAGGTGCTGGTGCACGCGGCCAACCCGGCCAAATACCGCTGGCGCGGCGTCGCGCTGCCGATGCTCGAAAACGCCGCCGCAGTCGCCGAGAGCGAACGTCTGACCGTACTTTTCCCGGGCAACGTCTACGTCTTCGACCCGGCCGACGGTCCGGTCTTCGACGAGAGCTCGCCACAGCGGCCGATCACCGAGAAAGGTCGGCTGCGCCTGGCCATGGAGGCGCGGCTCGCGCAAGCCGCCGAGCGGGGCGCCAGGGTCATCCTGCTGCGCATGGGCGACTTCATCGGCCGCCATGCCGCAGGCAGCTGGTTGCAGCACCTGATCCGACGGGTACCCCGGGGCATCCGACTCACGCTGCCGGGCACGTCCGAACTGCCGCATACCTGGGCCTATCTGCCGGACGCCGCGGCCTGTGCCGCGGCCCTGCTCGAGGTGCGGGGGGAGCTGCCCGCCTGGTGTCCTCTGCACTACCGTGGCCACCGCGCCAGCTTCGCCGAAATCGCCACCGCCCTGCACACAGCCAGCGGCCTCGAAGTGATCCCGCATCCCATGGCGTGGTGGCCGTTGCGACTCGCGGCACCGTTTTCGCCTCTGATGAGAGGCGTGATCGAAATGCGCTACCTGTGGCAGCGGGAGGTAAACCTGGATGACGGGCGGCTGCGGTCGATCGTCGGCGACCGTTGCCCGCGGACCCCGTTGGACGAGGTCATGCGCGAGATGCTGCAAGGGCCGGTGCCCGCGGATTGACCCCAGATCGCAGGCACACGAGAATCCCACGTTTGCCGCCTGCGTCGTACCGCCATGCCCGGCCTGCCGCCGATCTCCATAGCACACTCCCGCCCGCACCGGACGCCGACATGACCTCCGTGCTGGGTTCGGTGCTGCCCGTGTTCGCGCTGATTCTGGCCGGTTTCGTGGTCGGTCGGCGGGGCCTGCTCGGCGCCGCGGCGACCGACAGCCTGAACAATTTCGTGGTCTGGCTGGCACTGCCCGCGCTGCTGTTCCAGGCCATGGCGCAGATCACCTGGCGCGAGGTCGCCCACCCGGGTTTCCTGATCGCCTTCGGCGTCGGCATGGGCGTCACCTTCCTGGTCGCACTGCTGTTCGCGCGCGCACCGGGCCGCGGACTCGCGGACCTGAGCCTGGAGGGACTGAGCGCGTCCTACGCCAACACCGGCTACATGGGCATCCCGCTGTGTCTGATCCTGTTCGGCAAGGACAGCCTGCCGCCCGCGATCATCGCCACCCTGATGACCGCGACCGTGCTGTTCGCCGGCGCCATCGTGCTGATCGAGACCGATCTGCAGCAAAGCCCTCATTTCGGCCGCACCCTGCTGCGCGTGGGCCGCTCGCTGCTGCGCAATCCGCTGGTGCTCGCCCCCCTGCTCGGGTTGGCCTACGCGCTCACCGGATGGCCATTGCCCGCCCCGGTGCTGCGCTTCACCAGCCTGCTCGGCGCCGCCGCCAGCCCCTGCGCGCTGGTCACCATCGGCCTGTTCCTGTCGCGCAGGCAACCCGGGCAGGCCGGCGGCAGCGTCGGCCGCGTGGTCGGATTCAAGCTGTTCCTGCAGCCGCTGGTCACCGCCGCGCTCGCCTTCGGCGCCTTCCAGATGCCGGCGGTGTGGTCGCATACGGCGGTGCTGATGAGCGCCCTGCCGGTGGGCACGGGACCGTTCATGCTGGCCAAGTTCTACGACCGCGAAGCGGGTCTCGCCTCGCGTTCGATTCTCTATTCCACGCTGCTCTCGGTGGCGACGATCTCCGGTCTCGCCGCCTGGCTCGGCGGCTAGCGCGATTCGCGCGGCGGCAGCGTTTCCTCGTCCTCCTGCGCCAGGCCGTCGTTCAGTGACACCCAGGGCAGGCGGCTGCTCACCCAGATATGTCGATCCGGCGGATGGCGCTCGGGATGGTCCAGGGTGCTCACGGTGACGTCGAGGGTATCCGGCGCGAGCGGCGTCCACAGCGCGAGGTGTGCGCCGCAGGCGGGACAGAAATAACGTTCGCCCCCGCTTGCCGGCCGGTAGCAGTGCGGCTCGACTCCGGTCCACTGGAAGGCCGCGCGCGGCACGCTGGCCCAGGTGACATGCGTCCCTCCGGTGCTGCGCCGGCACTCGCCGCAGTGGCAGATCGCCACGTCGTCGAGACCCGCGGCGTCGATCCGGTAGCGGCAGGCACCGCAGGCACAGCGGCCCTCGATCACGCCGCCCGCTCCTGGCGCGGCAGATAGGCGAGCGCGATCAGCAGGCACAACCCGACGGCGAGGAACAGCGCCCCCGGCCCCCAGTGGATGAAGGCCAGCACGCCGCCGAGGCCGCCAACATCAGCGCGGGTACGCTGTAGCCGCCGACGGCAGACAGGCCCGCCAGCGTCAGCAGCCCGCCCTCGATCAGCAGCGCAATGCCGTAGCTGCGCCCCGGGCGCAGCACCGTGGAAGAGATCATCAGACCGGCCATCGCGCCGATCAGAAAACTCGCCATAATCCCGAACAGCACCAGCAACCGGCGCAGATCGTCATGCCCAAGGTCGATGCCCAGCATGATCGCGGGACCGCTCATGTGGCTGACCGGCAGTCCGGCATAGCTGAGCATCATCGCATTCACGTAACCGGCGAGCGCAGCCAGCAGTGCCGCGGCGACGAACAGCAGCGGCATCGCTCCATCGTCGGCAAGGGCGGCAGCGGTTTGTTCGGGCATCTGCGAGTACGGCATAACGCACAGCATATCGCTTCCGCAGGCGAAGCGCGCAGCCGTCAGGCAGAATCAGGTCATCAGACTCAGGATGGAATACAGACTGGACAACAGATCGGTATAGCTATCGTCGAACATGACGCCTGCGACCAGGGCGCGCCCCTGCTGACTCACGCTCACGACCCGCCCATGCAGCGATTGCATTCCAAACGGCGCCGGCAATGGCAAGTCCAGTCCGATCGCGGTGCCGGCGTCGCAGCCCTGCGCATTGGACTCCGGATAGGCGATCTTGGCGCCCTGCTCCGAGATATCGAGCAACAGGGCAATGTTCTTTTCACCAGTCGAGCCAACCAAAGTGCATGGCAGTCGACATGGCAGACGGCGGTGCTGACGCACACTGACACGGTCGATCCGCTCCGGATAGTGCAGGAAAAGCAGCGGCTCCGGCAGCGCGCCCGAATGGATCACGGGAGTCACGAATCCATAGGCGACACCGTCCACAAGGAAGCGCACGATAAGCTTGTCGCCCACTCTTGGGGCAAGCGAGGCCACACCCGGCGACTTGCCCGAGGCGGCGGCACGCACAATCACGTATTCCTGCGCCACACAGCCCAGAATGCTCGCCTCGAAACGCGCCTCATAAGGCGGAACCTGCACGAAGACCTTGAGACCGCCGGTCAGAATGGGGCTGAAATCGCTGGGTTCGGCATCCTGTGGCTGTTTGGCTAGTTCGATATCCTGCTGGACCGTCATCTGTTTTTTGCCCCGATCTGGTTCAAGGCGTCCACAATGTCGCCATTTCTGTTTTCCCTAACACCAGCCAGCCATCCGAATTAACAACATATTGCTTCAGAACGATGACACATACCGAGTCGGCAACATTCGGCATCGGCCCGATGATCTACGAGCACCCCAGCACAAAGCAAAAAGCGATCCAATTCCTACCGCTGGCGGATAGCTCGCTTACGGTCTCCCCCGCACCGCGAGCCAGAATCCGAACCGACCGTGCAGGGGAATGCGGCGGAGCACCTTGAGTGTCCGGGCATCAATCACCGCGAGTTGGTTACCACGCGTCGTGGCGCTATAGACATAACGGCCGTTGTCGGAGGAGCGCACACCGTGCGGGCCGGCTCCGACGTCAATACGCCGTACCACTTTCAGCGAACGGGTATTGATCGCATCCACCGTATCCCCGCCAATATCCGTGGTAAAGGCAAGTTTGCCGTCCGCCAGCACATCCATGCCACCGTGAAATAGGCCGACGTGAATGTAGCGTTTAACCCTTCCAGTGGCCAGATCAACGACCGCCACCGTACCGTCCTGGTGTGGCGCGGGATGATTGCGCACCCAAAGCGTGCGCCCGTCGGGGCTCAGGGCCAGATTGTGTGGTCCGGTCATACCCGGCAACGGAATGTCCCGGAGCACCTTGCCGGCGCGTATATCGACCACGGCGATCTTGTCCGCGCCCTGAACGGAGACATAGGCCAGATGGCCGTGCTTCGAAAATACCAGGTTGTGCGGCATCCGGCCCACGGGGATGGTGCGGGTCACCTTGAAATCCCGTAGGTTGATCAGCTTGATCGCGCCGGCCGAGGTGTCCACCGCGACGCCAAGCTGGCCGGTGGGACTTATGTTGACGCCCTGCACCACCCTGCCGATCCTGACCGTGGCCAATTTCCGTCCGTTATGGGCGTCGGCGAAATAGATCCGCCCCGTCTTGAACCCGCTGATCATCAGCAGATTTCCCTTGGGTCCTACCTCGACATAATGACAGTCTGGATAACCATGCCACACGACCTGGCGAGGAAATTCCTCGATATCTCCGGTCTGCTGCATGTCGACGTATACCGGTTCGGGGAACAGCCTTTGCAGGCCCCCGGCGTGGGCAACTGCCGGTAGCGCAACGCACAGAGTGACCAGGTTCACAATCCGCCTGACATGGGGCGCGAAGGAAAGGGATATCCGCTTCAAGGGTCCGGCCTCGGAAATATGCAGCTTCGACATGGGCGCGTCTCCAGTGCACGATGACGCACTCGAGCGTCATCGCAAAGGTCATTAGATAGGCATCAAACCTTACTTTGACCCGTTCCTAAGCCTCGCGTTCGCTTTTTAGCACCGTTTGACCCAGCAGAGGACGCGGTTGTTCGCCGGCATGGTCACGTCTTCGGCCAGTTCGAGTCCGGCATCCGTAGCCAGTTCGCGAATAGCCTCGAAATCGCGCACCCCGCTTTGCGGGTCGCGTCCCTTGAGCCAGGCATCGAAGCGGGCATTGCTCTCGCTGGTAAAGCGCCCGCCGTAGTTGAACGGTCCGTAGAGCGCGAAACGCCCGCCGGGCGCCAACGCCTCGCCCACGCCGGCAATGAACTCGCAGACCGCGGGCCAGGACATGATGTGTGCGGTATTGGCGGAATAGGCATATTCGTAGGCAGCCGCCTCGACCGGCCAGGGGCGCCGACGCACGTCGAGCTCAAGTGGTGCCAGCACGTTGTCCAGCCCCGCCTCGTCACGCCAGGCATGGATGCCCGGCAGATTGTCGGCAACCTCGCTGGGCTGCCAGCTCAGATGCGGCAGCTCGGCGGAAAAATACACCGCGTGCTGACCGGTGCCGCTGCCGATTTCGAGCACCCGGCCGGGTGCGTCGAAAAACCCCCGCAGCACGGTCAGTATCGGATCCCGGTTCTGTTCGCTGGACTCCGCATAGGGTTTGCCGGTGGGCATGAGCTTCCCCGAGGCGCTGGATTGAGGCGCAAGATTAACACCTACCGGGCAAAGACGTGCGGCGGTGCCCGACTGGACACCGCCGCAGGTTGACCCGATGGTCGCTTCAGCCCTTCGGCGGCAGGGTGATCGCGGTGAACAGCGTCTGGCCGTGCGCCCTCACCCGAACGGCGATCGAACGACCGGCAGGCAATCCGTCGACCAGTCGTTTGAGCTGCTCCGGCGAGTGGACCGGCTCGCCGGCGACGTCCAGGATCACCATGCCGGGCATGATGCCCGCGTTGGCGGCCGGACCGTTGCCGACGCCGATGACCAGCACGCCATGCTCGACGCCGAAGTGCTTCTTGTCCTTCTCGCTCAACGACTGCACCTGGATGTGCAGGCGCGAGATGTTGCCGTTCACCGTGGAGCCAGTGCCGCCACCGGCGTTTTGCGGCAGCACGCCGACCGTCGCATGCAGCGTCATCGCCTTGCCGTTGCGCAGGATGCCGATATCGACCTTCGTCCCCGGCAGGGTGTTGCCCACCATCGGCGGCAACTGACCCACCGTGTCGACCGGCTGGCCGTTGAAGGTCACGATCACGTCGCCGGGCTTGAGACCGGCCTTGGCGGCGGGGCTATGGTGCGACACCGAGGCGACCAGCGCGCCCACCGGCTCCTTCAGATTGAGGGCCTTGGCCATCTGCGTGGTCACGTCCTGCACCTCGACGCCGAGCCAGCCGAACTGCACCGGCTTGTGCTGCTTGAAGTCGTCCACCACGTGCATCACGGTGTCGATCGGGATCGAGAACGAGAGCCCCATGTAACCGCCGCTGCTGGTGTAGATCTGGTCGTTGATACCGACCACCTGACCTGACATGTTGAGTAGTGGACCGCCCGAATTGCCGGGGTTGATCGGTACGTCGCTCTGGATGAAGGGAATGTACTCGTCGTCGTGCGGCAGGGTGCGGTTGATCGCGCTGACCACGCCCTGGGTCACGGTATTGAAAAACCCGAACGGCGCACCGACCGCAAGCAGCCACTGGCCGACCTTGAGGTTGTTGGAATTGCCGATCGGAGCCGTGGGCAGGTCATGCGCATCGATCTTGAGCAGCGCCGTGTCATAGCGCACCGACAGGCCGACCAGCTTGGCCGGATAGGAGCGGTGGTTGGTCAGGGTCACCACGATGTGGCTGGCGTGACGCACCACGTGGCCGGCGGTGACGATGTAGCCGTTGGAGCTGAGAATGAAACCCGAACCGAGGTCGGTCACCTTCTCGTGCTGCTGTCCGCCGGGCGCCATGAACTGGCGGAAGAACTGATGGAACGGCGAACCCGGGGGGAAAGGATCCTGCGGACCCTGGTGCACCACGCGCGAACTGGTGCTGCTGATGTTCACCACGGCGTCGCCGACGCGCTTGATGATCGGCGTGAAGTCGGGCAGGTTCACCAGCTGCCGCTGCGGCGAGGTGTCCGGATGGATCGGCAGATCGGGCTTGCCGGCGAAGGCCCAGCCGCTCATGCCCACACCGAGCCCGAACACCGCGGCCAGGAGTGCGTTCAACCAGATGCGGGGCGCCCTGTGCCGGCGCCGCGGCAACGTCTTCCATTTCATGATCGTTTTCTCCCTGTCTGGCATATTGTCTGGCGGATGGACAGGAAAGCGCTGCAGGGGTTCCGTATGCCCGAAACGACCCGCATTCGGTGTAAATGCCGCAAAGCAAGAGACCGCGCGGTCTGTAGCCGCACTGCGACGGTTCCCGGGTCGCAAAGATTTACTCGTTTTTACGCATCAGCGAGGGCTGCAGGTCGATGACAGCGGACGAACGCGAAATCGTGATCTGCGGGCTGGACGGCGTGCTCGCCCTGATCGAACACCGCCTGCATCACCTGCACAACGAGACCGGCGAGCGCGACTGGGACGCCTTCCATGCCGCCTGCGGCGACGATATGCCCAACCTGCCCCTGATCCAGCGGCTCAACCAGGCGCGCGCGGCGGGCACCCCGGTCATCCTCCTGAGCGGGCGCAGCATGGGCGTGCGCGCGCAGACCGAGCGCTGGCTGCGCGACTGGCGGATCGAGCACGACGCCCTCTGGCTGCGCCCCGAACGGGACCGGCGTCCTGCGCTCGCCTTCAAGACGGAGGTGATCGAACGACACTACGCAGGACGGCGCATCCGCCGCGTCTACGAATCGGCACATCACCTCGACGTCGCGCGCTGGCATGCGCAGCAAGGCACGCCCTGCACCCTGTTCGGCCCCAACCAGGGCAACGGCGCGACGCGCGAACAGTTCGAACTGAAAACCATCCGCCACGCCTGCGAGCATGTGATGCTCTACCCCTTCTACGGCGACGACGACTATGCCTGGGAAGACCGTTGCGGGCAGCTCGCGGAAGGCACCTGCCTGCTATGCCAGGCCGAGGAGGCCGGGGCGGAGCGCGCCCGGCAGGCCGCCGCCGCGCGCCTCGCAGCGCAGGCGCGCGGGCTGCCGCCGTTGGAGGGTTCGGAAAGGCAGATCGCCTGGGCCGAGGGCGTGCGCCTGTCCGCCTTCGGCGGCCTCGACAAGGTCAACGCCTGGGTCGTCCGCGTCGATGCGCAGGCCGAGGCCGAGGACCCCGACCACTGGCGCACGGTCAAGCAGGGCATCGCCCGCGCCGCCGACTATCTCGCCGCGCAGACCGAGGCGCGCTGGTGGATCGACCACCGCCACGGCATCAGCAACAGCCTCGACGGCGGTCGCGCGCTGGTCAACGCGGTGGCCGAGCAGGAAGGCTACTTCTAGGGCTTGACGAACAGCTTGCGCGGGAACGGCGCGAGCAGTTCGTAGCCGTCGGCGGTGACCACGAAACTCTCGGAGATCTCCACGCCCCAGTCGTCCATCCAGATTCCGGGAATCAGATGGAAGGTCATGCCCGGTTCGAGCACGGAACGGTCGCCGGGGCGCAGGCTCATGGTGTGTTCGCCCCAGTCGGGCGGATAGTTCAGCCCCATCGAATAACCGATGCGCGACTCCTTGACGATGCCGCGCGGCGCCGTGACCGATCGCCAGGCCGCCTCGATGGCCTCGCAGGTGGCTCCCGGCTTGACCGCATCCAGCGCCGCCTGCACGCCGTCGGCGACGATCATCGCCGCGTCCACCAGACGCTTGGGCGGATCGCCCATGAACACGGTGCGCGCCATCGGGCAGTGGTAGTGGTAGCGCGCCGCGGCCAGTTCGAGGATGCAGGCCTCCTCGCGCACGAAGGGCTTGTCGGTCCAGGTCAGGTGCGGGGTCGAGGTGCCGCGACCGGTCGGCAGCATCGGCGCGATGGCGGGATAGTCGCCGCCGTAGGCCTGGGTGCCGCGCATCTGCGCGCGGTAGATCTCGCCCACCGCGTCGCACTGGCGGATGCCCGGCTCGACATTGCCCAGCGCGACCTTCATCACCCGCTGCATGATCTGCCCGGCCTGGCGCATGTATTCGAGTTCCTGCGGCGACTTGATCGAACGCAGTCCGGACACCAGACGGGTGACGTCGATGAAGCTCGCGTGCGGCATCTGCCTGCGCAGTACCTCATAGCCACGCGCCGAGAAATAGTAACTGTCCATGTCCAGGCCGATGCGCGCGTTGTCCAGCTCGCGTTCGCGCAGGATGTGCGCGACGAAGTCCATCGGATGGCGGTGATCGTGGTGCACGTAGCGGTCGGAATAGGCGTAGAGGTTGGCGTCTTCGACGTAGGTCGTCTCGCGCGCGCCGTTGAGGTCGATGCCGCGCCCGATCCACAGCGGCTCGGGTTCGGCCAGAGCCACCACGATCAGCTGCGGCACGTAAAACGACCAGCCGTCGTAGCCGGTCAGGTAATTCATGTTGGCCGGGTCGAACACCAGCAGCACCTCGATCCCCTGCGCCTTCATCAGGGTCTTGGTGCGCAGCAGGCGGTCGGCGTATTCCAGCGGGCTGAAGGGCAGGGGCCAGATGTCGCCGTGACGCGCGGGGCAACCGACCGGCGACACCGCGCTGGCATGCTGGTAAGGGGTTTCATTGGTCATGCATGAGCCTCTCGTTCACTTTCGCGCCGGCGCAGGTGCCGGCCCCCTCTTCACGCCGGACCGGTCCGGCGCGTCACTCCCCGATAGTCAGACCGTACCCCGCCGCGACCGCACGCGCCAGTGCATGGGCCGCGATCGCGGTGTCCTGCGCACCGGTGCCGGTCAGATCGCAGAGCGTGATCTCGTCCCTGTCGGTGCGTCCGCTGGACCGTCCGCAGAGCACCGCGCCCAGTTCGACGGGCAGGGTGTCCGCCGGCATTGCGCCCGCCGCCACCGCCGGACCCAACTCGCCGAGGGCCAGGCTCTGCGCGGCCACGTCGCATATGAATCGGTCTGCCCGCGCCACGGCGGCGGGGGCGATCTCGTTCTTGTAGGGCGCATCCGAACCCATGGCCGTGACGTGCTGGCCGGGATGCAGCCATTCGGCCTGCACCAGCGGTTCGCGCGCAGGCGTCGTGGTCACCACGATATCCGCCTCGCGCACCACCGCCTCGGCCGCTTCGCGCGGCTCGACCGGAATGCCGAGGCGCGCGCGCATCTCGTCGGCATAGACCAGCGCGGCATTGCGCTCGCGTGCCCACACCAGCACCCGTTCGAGCGGACGCACGAGGCTCAGCGCCTCGATCTGCAGCCGCGCCTGCACGCCGCTGCCGAGCACGCCGGCCACGCGGGCATCGGCACGCGCCAGGGTGCGTGCCGCCAGCGCGCCTGCGGCGGCCGTGCGCACGTCCGTGAGATAGCCGTTGTCCAGCAGCACCGCGACCGTGCGCCCGCTCGTGGCATCGAGCAGCGCCATGAAGCCCGAGAGGCTGGGCAGACCGCGCGCGGGATTGCCGAAAAAGCCCGAGGAGGCCTTGATCGCAAGCTGCGGCAAGCCGTCGATGTAGGCGGTCTTGATGTCGACCTCCGCATTGCGTGCGGCGATCTCCAGCGCCAACACCGGCGGCTGGATCGCGCGGCCCTCGCCGAGGGCCAGAAAGGCGTGCTCCGCGGCCTCGATGGCGGCCTCGTCGAGCCGCACGAGGCGGCGCAGTTCGCCCTCGCCGAGAATCCGTACGCTCATGTCAGTCTCGTTCGCAGATGAGTCGGGTGAACCGGTCCATGTCGACATTGTTGCCGGTGACGAGGACGACCGCGCGGCGACCGCCGCCGGGCACCTCGCCGCGCGCCAGCAGTGCCACGCCCACCGCGGCCGCCCCTTCCGTCACCAGGCGCTCGTGACGATAAAGCTCGCGCATCGCGGCGGCGATTTCCGCCTCGGAAACCTGGACGACCGTGTCCGCCAACGCGCGCACCAGGGCGAAGCTGTAGCGGTTGTCGAGGCCGATGCCGCCACCCAGGCTGTCGGCCAGCGTCGTTTCCTCGGCGACCTCGACCGGACGCCCGGCACGCAGGCTCTCGATCATCGCCGCACCCCGCTGCGGGCTGATGCCGACGACATGCACGTCCGGCTTGACCGCCTTCACCGCCAACGCCACCCCGGCAAGCAGCCCGCCCCCGGACAGCGGCACCAGCAGAGTGTCGAGATCGGGCGCATCCTCCAGCAGTTCCAGGCCTAGGGTGCCCTGCCCCGCGATCACATCGGGGTGATCGAAGGGCGGGATATAGCCAAGGCCCCGCGTCTCGGCGAGGCGCAGGGCCTCGGCCACCGCGGCATCCTGGTCGTCGCCGGCCAGCACCACCTCGGCGCCCAGTTCGCGCACCGCCGCGACCTTGTTGGCGGGCACCAGAGCGGACAGACAGACGGTGCAGGCGACGCCCTCGGCGCGCGCGGCCCAGGCCAGCGCGCGGCCGTGGTTGCCGGTGGAGGCGGTCACCACGCCGCGGGTGCGGGTCTCGGGCGCCAGCGCGAGCAGCGCATGCGTCGCCCCACGCAGCTTGAAGGCGCCGCTGGGCTGCAGCATCTCCAGCTTGAGCGACACCGAGTCGGCGCCGCAGGCGCGCGCCAGACGCGGCGAGGACAGCAGCGGCGTGCGCGCCACGCGCCCGGCGATGCGGGCGCGGGCGCGGTAGACGTCGGCCGGGGTCGGCGCGCCGACCTCAGCCGCCACTCAGCGCGCCCTGCCCCACGAGCTCGTCGGCCACGGCGGCCACCGCCTCGCGCGCGGTTTCGGCGATGCGGTCCGCCTCGGCGCGGGTAAGCACCAACGGCGGCGCGAAGCCGAGGATGTCGCCGTGCGGCATGGCGCGGGCGAGCACGCCGCGCGCACGGCAGGCCTCGTAGATGCGCACACCGACCTTGTGCTTGGGCGCGAAGGGCAGCCGCGCCGCCGGATCGCGGGCGAACTCGACCGCGGCCAGCATGCCCGCGCCGCGCACCTCGCCGACGATGGGCGAATCGGCCAGCGCCTCGCGCAGGCCGGCCAGCAGGTAGTCGCCGGTGGTGCGCGCCCGTTCGACCAGCCCCTCGCGCTCGATAATGTCGAGGTTGGCCAGCGCGGCGGCGGTGCCCAGCGGATGGCCGGAATAGGTCCAGCCGTGGCCCAGCGCGCCGAGGCGATCGGCGCCCTCTTCCAGCACGCGCCACACGCGCTCGCCGACCATCACCGCGGACAGCGGCGCGTAGGCGCTGGTCAGGCCCTTGGCCAGGGTCATCAGGTCGGGCTCGATGCCGTACTTCTCGCTGCCGAAGGTCGTGCCCAGGCGGCCGAAGCCGGTGATCACCTCGTCGGCGATCAGCAGGATGTCGTAGCGGCGCAGCACCGCCTGGATCGCCTCCCAGTAGCCCTCGGGCGGCGGGATGATGCCGCCGGTGCCGAGCACCGGTTCGCCGATGAAGGCAGCGACCGTGTCCGGCCCTTCCTCCAGAATCATGCGTTCCAGCTCGTCGGCGCAGTACTGCGAGAACTCCCGCTCGCTCATGCCGGCATCCTCGCGACGATAGTAATGCGGGGTGAGCGTATGCCGGATCTGCGGCATCGGCAGATCAAAAGCCTGATGGAACACGGGCAGACCGGTCAGGCTGCCGGTCATCACGCCGGAACCGTGATACGCGCGGTGGCGCGAGATGATCTTCTTCTTGGTGGTGCGGCCGAGGATGTTGTTGTAGTACCAGACCAGCTTGATCTGGGTTTCGTTGGCGTCGGAGCCGGAAAGGCCGTAGTACACCCGGCTCATGCCCGCCGGCGCCATGCGGATCAGGCGCTCGGACAGCTCGATCAGCGGCTCGTTCGAATACCCGGCGTAGCTGTGGTAGTAGGCCAGCTCGTGCGCCTGCCGTGCGATGGCCTCGGCCACCTCGGTGCGGCCGTAGCCGATGTTCACGCAGTACAGCCCGGCGAAGCCGTCGAGGTATTCATTGCCGTGGGCGTCGCGGATGGTCGCGCCTTGCCCGCCGGTGATGATCTGCGGGCCGCCCGAAAGGCCCTGGGCGTGCGCCTTGAGCTGGGTGGATGGGTGCAGCACATAGGCGCGGTCGGCGGCTTCCAGCTCGGCCAGGCCGGCGCTGTCTCGTGGGGTGATGGCTTCCTGGCTCATGCGATTCTCCTGTGGCTTGGCCTCACGCCGGCAGGGCGAGGCAGGTGTAGTGAATTTCGCTGTATTCGTCGAGGCCGTGGCGCGAGCCCTCACGCCCCTGGCCGGACTGCTTGACGCCGCCGAAGGGGATCGGCGGGCCGGTCAGCTTGACGCAGTTGACCGCCAGCATGCCGTAGTCGAGCGCATCGCCGACGCGGGCGGCACGGGCGAGGTCGCGCGTATAGCAGTAGGCGACCAGGCCGTATTCGGTGTCGTTGGCGAGGCGGATCGCCTCGGCCTCGTCGTCGAAGGGCATCACCGCGGCGACCGGCGAGAAGGTCTCCTCGCGGAACACGGCCATCTCCGGGGTGACGTCGGCGAGCACGGTCGGCGCATAGAAATGGCCGCCGAGGGCCTCGCCGCCGGCCAGCACGCGGGCGCCGAGCCGGCGCGCATCGGCCACGTGGGCCGCCGCCTTGGCCACCGCACGTTCGTCGATCAGCGGGCCGATCTCGGTATCCTCGGCCAGGCCGTGACCGACGCGCAGGCGTGCCGTGGCGGCGGCGAAGCGTTCGAGGAAGCGTGCGTAGAGCGGCCGCTGCACCAGGATGCGGTTGGCCGCCAGGCAATCCTCGCCGGAGGTCTGGAACTTGGCGGCGAGCGCGCCCGCGACGGCGGCATCCAGATCGACGTCGTCGAACACCACGAACGGCGCGTTGCCGCCGAGTTCGAGGGTGAGGCGCTTGACCGTGTCCGCCGACTGGCGGATCAGCGCCTTGCCGACCTCGGTGGAGCCGGTGAAGCTGAGCGCGCGCACACGCACGTCGCGCATCAGCTCGGCGGCGAGCGTGCGCCCGTCACCGGTGACGACCTGGAACACGCCGCCGGGAATCCCGGCGCGCTCGGCCAGACGCGCCAGCGCCAGCGCCGAGAACGGCGTTTCGCTCGCTGGGCGCACGATCATCGGGCAGCCCGCGGCGAGGGCGGCGGCGGCCTTGCGCGTGACCATCGCCGAGGGAAAGTTCCAGGGCGTGATCGCAGCGGTGACCCCCACCGGCCGGCGCACGGTGCTCAGGCGGCGCCCGGGCAGATGGCTGGGGATGGTCTCGCCACTGGTCCGGCGTCCTTCCTCGGCGAACCAGCGGACGAAGCTGGCGGCGTAGTCGATCTCGCCGCGCGCCTCGGCCAGCGGTTTGCCCTCCTCCAGCGTCATGATGCGCGCGAGATCCTCGCGGTGGCCGCGCATGCCCTCGTACCAGGCCAGCAGACGCTCGGCACGCTCGTCCGGGGTCAGCGCCGCCCAGGCGGGCAGCGCCGCGGCGGCCGCGTCGATGGCGCGGCGCATCGTTGCGGGGCCGGCCGCGGGCACGTGACCCAGAATATCGCCGGTGGCGGGATCGACGACCGGGATGCGGCCGCCCTCGGCGACCCATTCGCCCGCGACCCAGTCGCGCTCGCTCCAGAGTTCGGGATCGGCGAGGCGTGTATCGAATTCGCGGTTGATGGCGGCTTCGGCCATGATGTCGCCCTCCGTTGCTGAGGTCGTGGGGGTTCGGGCAACGACACACGCCGCGCCCATGGTCACAGTATGGGCGCGCCCCGGGCGATACCGTGGCCTTAAACGGCCCCGCTGCGCAGAGAGTCTTGCCTGACCTCGGCCCTCGAAACGGACCGCTTCGCGGCAGTGCGTCCACCCCCTGAAGGACGCCGGCGCTTGACTCGCCGGCTGCATCGCGGTTTCTTGGGAACCTTACGGGAGGAATTCATGGACGACACCAGCCGCGTGCACTGCGACATCGACCTGGACTCGCCCGGCCTGCGCGCCGGCAATCTGCATCTGCCCCTGTCCACCGACGCCTCCGCCTGGGGGCGTCTGCTGACGCCGATCGTCGCCTGCATGGGCGGACCGGGGCCGACCCTGGTGCTCACCGGCGCCAGCCACGGCGACGAGTACGAAGGCCCGCTCGGCATCCTGCGCCTGCTGCAGGGCCTGGACGCCTCCTCGCTGCGCGGGCGCATCGTCGCCCTGCCGGCGCTCTGCTATCCCGCGCTCCAGGCGGGCCGGCGGCTGTCGCCGCTTGACGGCGCCAACATGAACCGCAGCTTCCCCGGACGCGCGGACGGCGGCCCCACGGCCGCCATCGCCCACTGGGTCCACACGCGGCTGCTGCCGCAGGCCGATGCGGTGATCGACATCCATTCCGGGGGCAGCACCCTGCGCTTTGCGCCCAGCGCGGTCATCCACGAGCTGGCCGATCCGGCGCAGCGCGCGGCGACGCGCGCCCTGGCCGAGGCCTTCGCCGCCCCCTTCACCCAGGTGCTCACCGAGCTGGACAGCGCCGGCGAGCTGGACAGCGCGGTCGAGGCCATGGGCCTGCCCTTCCTGTCGACCGAGCTGGGCGGTGGCGGCGGCGTCACCCCCGCCACTGTGGCGCTGGCCCATGCCGGGCTGCTGCGCTGCCTCGCCGCCCTCGGCATGCTCGACGCTGCCCCACCGGCGTCCGCGCCGACGCGCTTTCTCGAGGTGCCCGAAGACGGCTACGTGATGGCGCTGCGCGGCGGCCTGCTCGAACCGCTGATCGAGGTCGGCGATCCGGTCGCCGCGGGACAGATCGTCGCCCGGCTGTACGACATCGACACCCCGCTGGCGCCCCCCCTGCCGCTGCACGCACCGGCCGACGGCGTGCTGGTGTGCCGTGCGGCCCGCGGCGGCGTGGCGCGCGGCGACACGCTGGCCGTGGTCGGCCGCGACGGCGGACACGGCGCATGAGGGCCGCCCGCCACGGCAGACGGAAACGAGGCGGTTCGCGATGAGGCGCGCGCGACTGGACCGTTACGACCTCGCCATTCTGACGGCGCTGCAGCGCGACGGGCGGATGTCCAAGCTGCGCCTGGCCGAGGCCATCCACCTCTCGCCCACCCCCTGCTGGGAGCGGTTGCGCCGGCTCGAACGCGAGGGTCTGGTACGCGGCTACCATGCCGAGGTGGCGATCGACGAACTGCTCGACGTCGCCCACTTCCTGGTCGAGGTCACGCTCACCCGCCATCGCGCGGAGGATTTCGCGCGCTTCGAAGGCGCGGTGGCGCAACGCCCGGAGGTACTGTCCTGCTACGCGGTCGCCGGCGGCTTCGACTATCTGCTGCTGGTCGTGGCCGCCGATATCGTCGCCTACCAGCGCTTCATCGACGGCTGGCTGGAGGACGGCATGGGCGTGGAGCGCTACTTCACCTACGTGGTCACGCGCACCGTCAAGCAGGACCGCGCATTCCCGCTCGAACGCTTCTGGGACAACCGCCGGCGCGATGACCCGGAGCCCGGCTAGGCGCCGCCGTTCGCCCGTGCCCAGCGCACGATGTCGGCCGTACCCATGGCGCCCGCCTGACGCGCCGCCTCGCGACCGCCCTTGAACAGCGCCAGCGTGGGGATGCTGCGGATCGAGAACTGCGCCCCCAGCGCCGGCTCCGCCTCGGTGTCGACCTTAACCAGGCGCACGTGCGGTTCGAGCTGCGCCGCCGCCTCGGCGAAGTAAGGCGCCATCATCCGGCAGGGACCGCACCATGGCGCCCAGAAATCGACCAGCAGGGGAATGTCGCTGCGCGCGACGTGCTTGTGGAAACGCTCGGCGGTCAGCGGCAGCGGCTCGCCGGTGAACAGCGGGCGATGGCAGTTGCCGCAGCCGGGGCCGTCGGCCAGGCGGACGGCGGGGATGCGATTGACCGCATCGCAATGCGGACACACGATGTGCAATGAATCACTCACGGGACGACCTCACTGTCGGGTTGTCGAAAAACGCTCACCATCGGAACGTGCCCCAGCGACGCGGCGACACCGCACCGCGACCATGCCCTGCGCCGACGGCGAAACCGGCCTCGCCATGCCGCCAGGGTGTCGAACGCGCGGGCACCGGGCGGTATTCGGCCAGACGCGCGATGCGCCGCGCGCTCGACGGGTGCGAGCGCAGCAGCGCGGGCTCGCGCCGATAGCCGGGCAGCAGGATGCGCGCGAGCCAGCCCTGCCGCCCCTCGTCCAGCTTGGCCAGCGCGGAAGCAAGACCCTCGGGATCCCCGGTCAGGCCGACGGCGAAACGGTCCGCGTCGTATTCGCGCGTGCGCGACAGCGCGAGCTGAGCCAACGCCGCCGGATACGGCGCGAAGATGAGCAGCCCCAGGGCGAGGGGATTGAGCGCCACGTGGCCGAACAGCATCAGCGGCAGGCTGAACAGGGCCAGCAGGACCCCGATCTGCGCGCACAGGGCGATGGCCCGGCTCATCAGGTCCGCGATCGCCATCACCCGCAGGTCGCCGCTGTGGATATGTCCGATCTCGTGTGCCAGCACCCCGGCCAGCTCGCGCGGCGCGAGCCGCCTGAGCAGGCCGTCGGTCAGCGCCACCGCGGCGGCGCCGCGGCCGCCGACGGTAAAGGCGTTGGCGGCCGGACTCGGCAGATAGTAGAGGACCGGACGCCGCGGTAGTCCGGCGCGCGCGCTCAGCTCGTCGAGCATCGACCACAGCTCCGGTGCGCGTTCCGGCGGGATCGGCACGGCGCCGAAGCGCGCCATGGCCTGCGCGGACGACATGCCCGACACGAACGGCAGCACGAGCAGGCCGATCAGGAGACCCAGGCCGGCCGGCCCCCACAGCATCCAGCCCAGCAGAGTCAGGAAGACGGCGATGAACGCCAGCAGCAGCATGCTCTGCAGCGCATTGCGCCAGGCATGGCGCCGTGCGGCGGGAGGCAGGGCGGAGGGCGTCACCAGCGAGAACCTCAATCCGCGGCCGGACCCAGCCGTGCGCGCAGGCACCCGATCTCGTCGAGCAGCTCCAGCGCCAGCGCGGCACCGGCCGCATTCACGCCGAGATCGCGCTGCAGGCGCAATGCGCTGCGCACGCGGTAGACGGCGACGGCCCGAAAACGCCAGCTCCCGACGTCGCGTCCCAGCGGCACCACCGCCCCCTCCTCCGCCAGTTCCACGATGCGCTCGACCGGCACCCGGCAGACGGCGCACAGCTCCTGCAGGGTCAGCTCGAACTCGTCGGCCAGCAGATCGCCGCTGAGCGGCGTCGGTATGTCTCGGCTCATGGGCGTCCTCCCGTGAGATCGGCGCGGGGATCGAAGGGCATGCTGCGGGCGCAGGCACGATAGGCCTCGCGCGCGGCCTCGGTGTCGGCGGGCGGCAGTGCGATGCTCAGGACCACGTAGAGATCGCCCGGCGGGTCGCCGGGAATCCCGCGCCCGCGCAGACGCAGCCGGCGCCCGCCCGCCGAGTTCGGCGGAATCTTCAGATCCACCCGCCCGTCCGGCGTCGGCGCCTCGACGCTGGCGCCGAGCGCCGCCTCCCAGGGGGCGACCGGCAGCGAAAGATAGACGTCGCGGCCCTCGACGCGGTACAGGCCGTGCGGCTCGAAGGTGACCTCGAGATACAGGTCGCCGGCAGCGCCGCCGCCGATGCCTGGCCCGCCCTGGCCGCTCAGGCGAATCATCTGACCCTCGCGCACGCCCTTGGGGATGCGTACGTTCAGGGTGCGCTCGACCAGATGCGGGCGGCCGTCGGCGCCGAGTTCGGTGTGCTTGAGCGCGAGGCTGCGCGTGGCGCCGCGGTAGGCGTCCTCCAGCGCGATGGCGACGCGGGCGTGCGCGTCCTCGCCGCGGGCATGAAAGTGCGCCCCATGTGCGCCTCCGCGCGCACGGCGGGCATGGCCGCCGGCAAAACCGCCGCCGAACAGGCTCTCGAAGAAATCGCTGAACTGCGCCGCGTCCTCGGGATTCATGTCGTGGTATTCGAAGCCCTGGTTCCAGTCCGGCGGCGGCCGGAAGTCCTGCCCGGCCTTCCAGTTGGCGCCCAGCTGGTCGTAGGCGGCGCGTTTCTCGGGATCCTTGAGCACTTCGTAGGCCTCGTTGACCTCCTTGAAGCGCTCTTCGGCATCCGCCTCCTTGCTCACGTCCGGATGGTATTTTCGCGCCAGTTTGCGGTAGGCGCGCTTGATCTCGTCCTGCGTCGCGTCGCGCGCCACGTCCAGCAGCCGGTAGTAATCCTTGAACTCCATGGTGCGTCACCCTCGCCTCGCCGCAGCCGGCGCGTTCCGGGAAAGTATGGAAGATCGCAAGGCAATGCGTGACGACCGGGATCAAGTTGCGCTACGGGAATTCGCCTCGGCACGCCTTCTCCGGGGAATATTCCGTCGCCTGCGGGCAGGATCAAGGGTGCCGCGGTGCTTTACCGCGGACGGTCGAAGGCCAGACGCGCGGCAAGCCCCAGAAGCACCACCCCCATCAGCCAGCGCTGCATCAGCACCCAGGCGGGCCGACGCGTCAGGAAGACGGCGACGCTGCCGGCGGCGATGACGATCAGCCCGTTGACGGTGAGACTCACCAGGATCTGCGTCGTGCCGAGTTCGATCGACTGCAGGAATACATCGCCATGCGGGGTCATGAATTGCGGCAGCAGCGAGAGATAAAGCACGGCGGCCTTGGGATTGAGCAGAGCCGTCAATAGTGCTGACAAATACAGCCGACGGCCTCTAGCGATCGGCAGGGCGCGCAACTCGAACGGCGAGCGCCCGCCGGGGCGTACCGCCTGCCAGGCCAACAACAGCAGGTAGGCCGCGCCGGCCGCGCGCAGGGCATCGTAGGCGTAGGGCATCACCAGCAGCAGCGCGGTGATGCCGAGCGCGGCGCACAACATGTAGCAGACGAAGCCGGTGGCCACGCCGGCCAGCGACACCAGTCCCGCACGGCGTCCCTGGCAGAGGGTGCGCGACAGCAGATAGATCATGTTCGGCCCCGGGGTCAGCACCATCGCGAGGCTGACCAGCCCGAAACCGAGCAGATGGATCGGCGCGGCCCCCGTCATCGCATGGCCACTCGGCCTGGAGCCGCGCTCAGGGTTCGACGAGGCATTCGTGGGTGATTTCCACGCTGCCGTCCTCGAACACCGTCTCCAGGCGCACGTCGAAACCCCACAGCCGTGCCAGGTGGCGCAGCACCTCGTCGGTCGACTCGCCCAGTTCGCGCCGGTTGTGCCGGGTGTGGCGCAGGGTGAGCGAACGGTCGCCGCGACGGTCGACGTCGTAGATCTGGATGTCGGGTTCGCGGCTGCCGAGGTTGTATTGCTCGGCCAGGGCGTCGCGCACGTAGCGGTACCCGGCTTCGTCGTGGATCGCCGAGATCTCGAGGTTCTCGCGCTCGTCGTCGTCCAGCACGGAAAACAGCTTCAGATCGCGGATGACCTTGGGCGAGAGGTACTGCACGATGAAGCTCTCGTCCTTGAAGTTGCGCATCGCGAAATCCAGCGACTTGACCCAGTCGGACCCGGCCAGTTCGGGAAACCAGTAACGGTCCTCGTCCGTGGGGTGCTCGCAGATGCGGCGAATGTCGCTCATCATCGCAAAGCCCAGCGCATAGGGGTTGATGCCGCTGTAGCGCGGGTCGTCGAAGCCGGGCTGGAACACCACGTTGGTGTGCGACTGCATGAATTCCAGCATGAAGCCGTCGTTGATCAGCCCTTCGTCGTACAGGTGGTTGATGATGGTGTAGTGCCAGAACGTCGCCCAGCCCTCGTTCATCACCTGGGTCTGGCGCTGCGGGAAGAAGTACTGCGCGATCTTGCGCACGATGCGCACGATCTCGCGCTGCCAGGGCTCCAGCAGCGGGGCATTCTTTTCGATGAAGTACAGCAGGTTTTCCTGCGGTTCTCCGGGGAAGCGCGCGACGCGCTCGTCGCGTCCTGCGCCGCCCGGCGGCGTGGGGATGGTGCGCCACAGGTCGTTGATCAGCGACTGGCGGTAGGCCTCGCGTTCCTGCTGGCGCTCGCGCTCGCGCTGCGCGGACAGGCGCGTGGGGCGCTTGTAGCGGTCGACGCCGTAGTTCATCAGCGCATGGCAGGAATCGAGCAGCAGTTCGACCGCCTCCTCACCGTAGCGCGATTCGCATTCGGCGATGTAGTGCTTGGCGAAGAGCAGGTAGTCGATGATCGCGTCGGCGTCGGTCCAGGTGCGGAACAGGTAGTTGTTCTTGAAAAAGGAGTTGTGTCCGTAGCTGGCGTGCGCGATCACCAGCGCCTGCATCATCATGGTGTTTTCCTCCATGAGGTAGGCGATGCAGGGATCGGAATTGATCACGATTTCGTAGGCCAGCCCCATCTGGCCCCGCTTGTAGCGCTGCTCCACGGCGATGAACTGCTTGCCATAGGACCAGTAGTTGTAGCCGACGGGCATGCCGGACGACGAGTAGGCATCCATCATCTGCTCGGCGCTGATGATTTCGATCTGGTTCGGGTAGGTATCCAGCCCGTAGTGCGCCGCGACGCGCGCGATCTCGGCATCGTAGCGCTGGATCAGCTCGAAATCCCATTCCGATCCCTCGGACAGCGGCTTGTTGCGCTTCATACAGTCTGCTTCCTGAACAATTCGCGGAACACGGGGTAGATGTCCTGCAGCGTGCGAATCCGCTGCATGGCGAAATTCGCGCAGGCGGCCTGCACCTTTTCGTATTCCATCCACAGGTTCTGCGGTTTTTCCGCCTCGATCTCCACATAAGCGTAGTACTGCAGGCAGGGCAGGATTTTCTCGATCAGCAGATTCCGGCACAGCGGCGAGTCGTCGGTCCAGTTGTCGCCGTCGGAGGCCTGCGCCGCGTAGATGTTCCAGTCGGAGGTGGGATAGCGCGAACGGATGATGTCGTAGCTCAGTTCGAGCGCGCTCGAGACCACTGTGCCACCGGTCTCGCGGGCGTAGAAAAAGTCGTGTTCGTCGACTTCGAGCGCCGTCGTGTGATGGCGGATGAACACCACCTCGATGTGCTCGTAATGCCGCGTGAGGAAGAGGTACAGCAGGATGAAGAAGCGCTTGGCGATGTCCTTGCGTGCCGCGTCCATCGACCCGGACACGTCCATCAGGCAGAACATCACCGCCTGCGAGGCCGGTTTCGGCTCCTTGACCCGATTGCGGAAGCGCAGGTCGAAGGTGTCGATGAAGGGTATCCGGTCGAGCCGCTGCCTGAGCGCCTCGATCTCCTCGCGCAGCGCCAGCACCGACGCCTCGTCCGCGTCGTCGCCATCGGCCAGCAAGGCCTCCAGGGCCGCCTCCGCCTCGCGCAGCCGACGGCGAACCCCGCCGCCCAGCGCCATGCGCCGGGCCACGGCGCCGCGCAGGGAACGCACCACGTCGATGTTCGAGGGTACGCCGCTCGGCGTGTAGCCGGCGCGCACCGACTTGAAGTCCTCGATTTTGGCCAGCTGCGTCTTGACCAGATCGGGCAGTGCCAGGTCCTCGAAGAAGAATTCCAGGAACTCCTCATGCGAGAGGTTGAACACGAAATCGTCCTCGCCGCAGCCGTCCTCACTGGCGCTGCTGCCGCCGCTGCCCGAACCCGAAGGCGGGCGCTTGACTCGATCTCCCGTCACGAAGTCGTGGTTGCCGGGATGTACCGCCTCGCGCCGGCCTGCGCCGCCATGCTGGAACACGGGTTCGGAGATGTCCTTGCTGGGGATGCTGATCTTCTCTCCCTTGTCGACATCGGTGATGCTGCGCCCGGCCAGCGCCTCGCTCACCGCCTGCTTGATCTGGCTCTTGTAGCGCCGGATGAAGCGCTGCCGATTGACCGCGCTCTTGTTGCGGCCGTTGAGCCTCCTGTCGATGAGCTGACTCATAGGGACGTGAACCTCACGAAGCCTTGCGGACGCGCAGATACCATTCGGCGAGCAGGCGCACCTGCTTCTCGGTGTAGCCCTTCTTCACCATGCGGTCGATGAAGTCCTGGTGCTTGCGCTGATCCTCCGCCGAGGCCTTGGCGTTGAAGGAGATGACCGGCAGCAACTCCTCGGTACTCGAAAACATCTTCTTCTCGATCACCTCGCGCAACTTCTCGTAGCTGGTCCAGGCCGGGTTCTTGCCATGGTTGTTGGCCCGCGCGCGCAGCACGAAATTGACGATCTCGTTGCGGAAGTCCTTGGGATTGCTGATGCCGGCCGGCTTCTCGATCTTTTCCAGTTCGCCGTTGAGCGACGCGCGGTCCAGAATTTCGCCGGTGTCGGGATCTCGGTATTCCTCGTCCTGGATCCAGTAATCCGCATAGGTGACGTAACGGTCGAAAATATTCTGGCCGTACTCGGAATACGACTCCAGGTAAGCGGTCTGGATTTCCTTGCCGATGAATTCCGCATAGCGCGGCGCGAGATATTCCTTGAGGTAGGAGATATAGGCGTCGTGCACCTCGGGCGGGAACTGCTCCTGCTCGATCTGCTGTTCCAGCACATGCAGCAGGTGCACCGGGTTCGCGGCAACCTCCTGGTGGTCGTAATTGAATACCCGCGACAGGATCTTGAAGGCGAAACGCGTGGACAGGCCGGTCATGCCCTCGTCGACGCCGCCATACTCGCGATATTCCTGATACGACTTGGCCTTGGGATCGGTGTCCTTGAGATTCTGCCCGTCGAATACCCGCATCTTCGAATAGATATTCGAATTTTCCGGCTCCTTGAGCCGCGACAGCACGGCAAACTGGGCCATCATTTCCAGCGTATGCGGCGCACAGATGGCATGCGACAGGGAACTGTTCTTGAGCAGTTTCTCGTAGATTTTCACCTCTTCGGAAACGCGCAGGCAGTAGGGCACCTTGACGATGTAGATGCGGTCCAGGAACGCCTCGTTGTTGCGGTTGTTCTTGAAGGACTGCCACTCGGACTCGTTCGAGTGCGCAAGAATGATGCCGTCGAAGGGGATCGCCGACAGTCCTTCCGTACCCATGTAGTTGCCTTCCTGGGTGGCGGTCAGCAATGGGTGCAGCACCTTGATCGGCGCCTTGAACATCTCGACGAATTCGAGCAGGCCCTGATTGGCCAGACACAGGCCGCCGGAGAAGGAATAGGCATCAGGGTCGTCCTGGGAAAACTGCTCCAGCATGCGGATATCGACCTTGCCGACCAGCGAGGAGATGTCCTGATTGTTCTCGTCGCCCGGCTCCGTCTTGGCGATGCCGATCTGCTGCAGCACCGAGGGTTTGAGCTTGACGACCTTGAACTTCGAGATGTCGCCGCCGTACTCGTGCAGGCGCTTGACCGCCCACGGCGACATGATGCCCTTGAGGTAGCGCTGCGGGATGCCGTAATCCTCTTCGAGGATCGCGCCGTCCTCGGCGGGCGAGAACAGCCCGAGCGGCGATTCGTTGACCGGCGAGCCCTTGATCGCATAGAAGCTGATCTTCTCCATCAGCGACTTGAGCTTTTCGGCGAGCGAGGACTTGCCGCCGCCGACCGGGCCGAGCAGGTACAGAATCTGTTTCTTTTCTTCCAGGCCCTGGGCCGCGTGGCGGAAGTAGGCGACGATCTGCTCGATCGTCTCCTCCATGCCGTAGAACTCGCGGAACGCCGGATAGATCTTGATGATCTTGTTGGAGAAGATTCGGCTCAGCCGAGCGTCATGGCGCGTATCCACCAGTTCCGGCTCGCCGATTGCCATCAGCATGCGTTCTGCCGCCGTGGCGTAAACGGTAGGGTCCTTCTTGCACAACTCCAGATATTCCTGGAGGGTCAACTCCTCTTCGCGGCTTTCCGCGTATCGCGATTGATAGCGGTTGAATATGGTCATGGACATACCCTCTCTCGAAACCCACCGTTTCAGATACGGACGTTCCATCTGAGGTTTGTCCCCGCCCATTTGTTGTCGATGTTATTTATCGGCACGGGTCAACAGAGGACGCCTTCACTGGTAAACGATGCAATTGCAATGCCATTGGGATGCCCCGGACACGCTGCCCGGCACGACGGACATGCCCCGCAACCGCCGGGAATAGACGCAACCGGCAGATTGCCGGACCTTCACTATCCCGGACCTCCTTGCCCGGGAATTCCAGCAATTTCCCGGACAGTCTGCGGCTACCGCCGTCATGCCCCGCATCTGCACCATAGCGGGGCCCCCCACTCAATCTAAACCTAGTGCAAGTCGCGCCAAATAGCAGCATCAGGCAGAGAAAAATCTGCGCCATGGCCCATGCCGCACCGCTCACGGAATGCACCGATTTGGTGCGAAAATACCAAAAACCCCGACCAACTCCGCACCAAAACATACCGTCGCCATGACAAATCAGGGCGATATCAAGACGAACCCGAGACCAGACGAGCCGAGAACCCTCTGTGAGATGGGACATACGGTATGTCATGCCATGCCATTCTACTCGCCACATAGCACAGGCGCACCCGACAACAACCAGAAAATATCTTTATAGACAATTAGTTATTAAGTTTTTCCTATACGGTAACAACGTGATCCGCCCTATTCAGAATCGTATTCCGACCAGCATTCCGGCGATCCTTTTTCGCAATCATCGATTTATGAAGGCAACTCTGCCCCATCCAGCGCTTACATGCTTCATGTGGGGCATAACTGAACTCCCGTGTCGA
The DNA here is from genome assembly GCF_001753165.1 of Acidihalobacter aeolianus. Classification (GTDB taxonomy): domain Bacteria; phylum Pseudomonadota; class Gammaproteobacteria; order DSM-5130; family Acidihalobacteraceae; genus Acidihalobacter; species Acidihalobacter aeolianus. Next base: position 724,638 of record NZ_CP017448.1, on the reverse strand, counting down.
CAACGAACATTCACATGACCCGTCGCCTACCTGAAGAAACGCCTCAGCCACCCATCTGATTTCTGCCGCTGCTTTTCGCCGATGATTGCGTTCATATTGTCCTTTACCGCTGCAACGTAATCCGCGTCATCATGCTTGATATGGCTAATCAACCAGGTTCGTAGCAGGCCGTGGATTTCGCCCGCCACGTCGTCACCCATGCGATATCGGCTCAGATACTGCCCCACGCGTCGCGCAAACAACTCGTGTACCTTTTTGTGCGGTTTGGAAAACTCATACCCGGCCTCTTCCTGCAGACTTTCCTCGAATGCGAAATGGGACAGCGTATAGTCCATCAAGTCATCCAGTATCCTGCCCACGGCTTCGCGATTCTGGCTCCCATGTATGCTCTCAAGTTCGTTGATGTACTCCACGATTCTCATGTGCTGCTTGTCGATAACGTCGATTCCGGTATTCAAATCGTCGGTCCACCTGATGGTCATGTAACTGATCTCCTGAAATCGTTCTAATCACGCTCCCCACCCATATCCCGGCGAACAAGCATCCGAACCGATTACGCGCATGCTTTCGGTGCTCAATCATTTGTATTTATGGAGTTTTCCCTACAGCACTCCGCCAGCGAACCATTCGCTTATGGCTATGGATTTAGGGGCGGGTATCGGGCGACAACACGCCCGAGACGGAATAAGAGAGACCGTAAGGACGCATAATCCGATTTTAAGTTCGAGCGGGTATTTTGCTGCAGTTAGTGTGGAAATTACGTACGACCTACCCGCTACGCAAGTCATGGGGGCAGGCAATAATGCATGTTATTGACTTCAATCAATACAAATCAAAATCGCCGCGCGCGGCTACCTCGCACGCCAAAAAGAAACGTCGATGGTAAGATCTCTTTCAACCGGGCCCGACCGGCGCATTCGACTCGACGGCAAACGCCGTTCCCTAAAGGAATCAACATGATCCGTGGATATCGTACCGGGCTGCAACTGCTCGCGACCCTGACCTTTGGTCTCGGAGCCATGACCGCCGTGCCCGGAGAGACCGGGGGAGAGGAGCAGCGCTTTCCCGACGTGCTCAGTGCCGAGATAACCCCGCGCGGCGAGAACCGCTTCGATTTCGATGTGACGATTTCGTCCCCTTACGACACCCCGGCCCGCTATGCGGACGGCTTCCGGGTGTCCGGGCTGGACGGAGAACGCTACGGGGAACGCAAGCTGCTGCACGATCATGCCGAGGAGCAACCCTTCACCCGCGATCTGTATGGCGTGGAAATACCTGCCGGCGTCCGCCGGGTGGTGATTCAGGCACGCGACCAGCGCTACGGGTATGGCGGCAAGTCCATCGAGGTCGACCTGCCCGGGCGCTGAAAACCCGCCCCGTGACCGGGGCGGGCAAGGGACCAGCCTTGATGCCTAGAAGTTGGCGGTGATGCTGCTGTACACCGTCGTCGGCGCACCCGGCAGCACCAGCAGCTGCCCGGCGGAATTGCCGCCCAGCAACCCGCCGCCGGTGACGTATTCGAACTCGTTGTAGCGGGTATCGGCCACGTTGAGCACGTCGACGGCGAGCTTGACGTCCTTCAGACCCAGGCTGTTGCCCGCGGTCGGGATGGTGTAGCTCAAGCCCAGGTTGAATGTGCCATAGCCAGCCAGCTTCTGACGGCTGGGTGCGCCCGTGTTGTCGTTGAAGATCGCCTGCGAACCGGTGTACTGGTACCACACCTTCGGCGTCAGCACCCCGCCGGCCACGTAGGCGCTGTAGTTGCCGCCGACGTTGAACGTGGTGTCTGGCACGTTGGACACCGGCAGGCCGTTGTAGCTCACGCCACCGGTCACGTACTGCGTGAACACCGCCCGTTCGACGTTCAGGTTGGCGAACGCCTCGGTGTTCTGTAGCGGCTTGTCCACCACCGCCAGATTGGCGCCGTCATAGGTGGAATCACCGTTCGCGTCGCCCAGATAGTTGCCGTTGGCGTCGTACAGCGGGATGTACTGGTTGGCGTAGTGCAGATGGTAGTACTCGGCGGTGAACATGAAGTCGTGCAGATAGGCTGCATGCTTCACATGGACCTTCACACCGACGTTGTAGTCCGTGCTCTTCTCCAGGTTGTAGACCGGTGGCGTGGACTGATAGAGCCCGCCGCCGCCGCCAACCTGTGGCTCCTTGTGCGCCGTCGAGTAGTTCGCGAATACCGCCACGTGACGCTGCACCTTCCAATTGAAGTCGATCGATGGCTCGACCTTCACGAAGGCGTTCTTCGCCGGCGGCAGTTGCCCCTGATTGTTGTTCGGGTACAGGGCGTAAGCCTGGGCGAAATCGCCGGCTGCGGCCGGATAGTAGCTGGTGTAGTACTTGATCAGGCGCACGCCGGGCGTCACGTGCACGTTGTCCGTCGGGCTGATGCGGTCCTGCACGAAGGCGGCGATATCGGTCTGATCCCAGTAGTCGCTGCGGTAATGCGCGTTGGGGACGGTATTGGAGCCGTAATACGGCGCATTGGGGTTGTAGAAGGCGTTTCTGGAGTTGTAGTGACTGACCAGAAAGAAACCGCCGAAATTCACTTCGTTGTACGGCAGGTTCACGCTCAACCAGAGCTTGTCGCCGTACACGTCGTCGCGCGGGTTATTGTACTCGTAGAGATTGTTCGGATTGCTCAGGCCGTAATTGTTGTAGTGGAAATGGAAGCGATGCCCGTAGCGGTACCACACCATGTTGTGCGCCGTGGTCGAGCGATCCAGTGCCACGTTCAGCTTGCTGTACAGCAGCCAGGTTTCGTTGCTGTCTTCCTTGTTCCACACGTTCCCGGGAATCGACGAGTAGTAACCCGAGGTCTGCTGGCTGTACAGCGGGCTGTTCGCCGTCCCATCCAGGGTCACACCGGCGATCGGATTGATCGGAATCGGCACCGGACGATACCCGGAACCCTTGGCGAGATAGGCGCCCACGGAGAAGTTGCCGCCCTCGAAGCTCTTGATCGTCTTCGCGAACCAGGCGTAGTTGTAGCTCGGATTCTCGAAGCCGTTCGGGCTCTTGCGGTAGCTGTTGCTCGAACCGACGCCGCCCGCGACGACAGTCGACCAGCCGTCGATCTCGCCGGTGCGGCCGGACACGAACAGGTTGCGCGCATTGTAGCTGCCGTAGGTCAGCTTGACCGTGGCGCCGGGCTTGCGCGTCGGCTGCAACGGCACGAAGGCGATCTGGCCGCCGATGTTGTTGTACCAGCGGTCGAGCGGATTGCCGGGGCCGTAGGTAATGCCGATGCCCTGCAGCATATCCAACTGCGGCACCTGCGGACTCTCCCACAGGCCGGTCGAGGGGTCGACCATCGGCACACCGTCGAAGGTCACCGAAAGGCTGCCGTCGTCGATCTGGCCGCCGGCGAAACCGCCCCAGCCCTGTTTGATGCCGTTCACGCTGATCGAATTCTTCGTCGCGCCGGTACCGCCGTAACCCGATACGCTGACGCCCGGCGCATAACTCAATGCCTGCGCACTGCCGCCCACCGGACCGGCTGCTGCCAGCTGGTGTTTGCCGAGCACCTTGAGCGCCTGCCCCGACTTGAAATCGGCCTTGGGCTGCAGGAATGCGCCGGCCTGCCCCACCTGCTCGGAAGCCGCCTTGCCGGTCGCGGAAACCTTGCCCACGTTGATGTCGCCGGGAGCAGTCTTGGTCGTGGCGGCAGAACTTGCCGGAGCATCCGCTGCAAACGCAACGGGACCGAGCGTATACGTACTGGCCGCAGCCAAGGCTACGACCAGGGGTCGCACAACAAACTGACGAAGCATTATGTATTCACCTCATTGCATGGCTTGAAAGTCGCGGGGAGATCTGTCCGAGGGGCAGACATGGCTGCGAATTTTCATGCGACGCGACAAGGCAAAACCTGACACGAAACTTACACGTGATTTCAAACAGGGAAAAAACCACTTACGGTGACTGGCGCCAAGTGCCTTTTTTAAGATTTGTGAATATTGAATTTAAGATTTGTGAAACGAATCACATCGAAGTGCAGACACGTTTCACTCCTGCGGGACATCATTAGACATGGACTGGAAAAACCGATAGCGCTGCGTGGAGGATTGCTTGGCACTGTACATGGCATCATCACTGTGACGGAGCAATTCCTCAAAATCCGTGCCGTCACGCGGATAAGTCGCAATCCCGATACTCGCATCGATCAATAGATCGTGTCCCATGATGGAAAATGGTCGCGTCAGACTTTCAATGATCTTGCGCGCCACCGTCGCGGCATCATCCACTGATTTGATCCGCGCAAGCAGGACGATGAACTCGTCGCCGCCTTGACGCCCCACTGTATCCTCGCCACGTAGACAGGTGGTTAAACGCCGCGCCACCGCCTGCAGCAATTGGTCGCCGGCGTCGTGGCCCAGGGTGTCATTGATTTGCTTGAACTTGTCGAGGTCAATGAACATCAATGCGAACTGGCTCTGTACCCGCTTGGCACGAACGATAGCCTGCTCGATGCGATCCTGCACGAGACGCCGATTGGCCAGATTGGTCAACGGGTCGTAATTCGCGAAATGCGCCACCTGCCATTCGATTTCCTTGCGCCTGGTGATGTCGTGAAGCACGCCGATGAAACCGCCGTGTTCGCCGCTGTCGAGCCGGGAAACGCGCAGTTCTGCGGGAAACACGCTGCCGTCCCGGCGCATGGCTTCCACCTCGCGCACATGTCCCACCACCTGCGATTCGCCCGTTTCCCGGTAGCGACGCAGATAGGCGTCATGTTCGCTGTGGAATGGCTCCGGCATCAGCATGGAGACGTTGCGCCCCACCACCTCGCTGCTCTTGTAGCCGAACATCCGTTCGGCACCGGGATTGAACAGCTCCACGATCCCTGCAGCTGAAATACTGATGATGCCTTCGTTGACGCTCTCCACCAGACTACGCATGCGTGACTCGCTGGAACTCAAGCGCTCATTCGCCTCATACGCCTCGCGCTGGGATTTCACCAGTCCGGCCACCAACGGCGCCAACAACCAGCGCAGCGACAGCAAGGCGGCCACCATCAACACCAGTAGCAAGGGCAGTAGGTAGCGCAGTTGCCGCCATACCGGCGCATAAAGCTCGTGGGTATCGATCTTCAGCACCATGCCAAGCCCAAGGCTCTCCAGAGGCCGGTATACGGCCACGACTTCCTTATTCCGGTAATCCCGGGTTATCACCCAGCCCCGCTCGCCTTTCAACGCGTAGCTCATAGGTAAAGGGACGCCGCCTTTCTGTGTCCGTGAGAGGTGTAGCACCTTGTCGCTCAAGGTCGAAGGGAAACAAGACATTTCGTTTTCGGCGGAGGGTGCGCACATGGCCAATTCGGCGGTTTTCCCCCAAGTGCGTACGGATCTGAACAGCTGTTCCAGGGTATGCAGCGGAAGCTCAACGACCAGTTTTCCGATGACCTTGCCACGATCTTCTATGGTCACCACGCTATGCAGGAAGAAACGATGTTCGAACAACAGGCGCGCATCCACACCCACATTTACCGGCACGGAAATTTCGGGTCGATTGATAAAATCTCCTGCACGCACGAGTTCGGTGCCTGACGCATCGTAAAAAGCGATCCCGGAAAGCCCTGTATGCAGAAATGAATTCGCGCCCCGACGCAGAGCTGCCAATGCCTGCGGATCGTCGCGGTGAGCCTGCAGCTTGACGAGTTGGGCGATCAGGAAAGGCCTTGTGGATATCATCCGGCTCTTTTCGATGCCATGACGTATCTCCGTATCCTCCAGCATCACGATATTGTCGAGGGAAGACTGAAGGCTGGCGATCAGCTGATGTTCGGCCTGGTACTTCATCACGTAGAACACGCCGATACCGACGACAAGCGCTGTCACCACCAGGATTGCCCTGGCGATGAACAAAATGCGGCGCTGATCTATCTTCTCTATTCTCATATCATCAGGATTCCGAACCCGGCAATCGCCGGGACAAGGCCATGCAGATAACGTGTCCTATTCCGAATCATCTGTGGGAACAGGTATGGACAGGCCGGCAACGGCTCGGAGACAGACAGAGGCGAACAACGATAGGCGTCAACCAGGGGTCATGCGCATTGTCCCGCAAATCTATAGAGCGCATACCGCACGTGTGGAGGATGCGGCTCCATCATCATCACTCCCCTACCGCCCTGGAAGTCTGGAGAGAACAGAAACCCACCTCCGATTCGCGTATTGCCAGGCTGCTCTCGTGTCGGTATCCGCAGCCTGCCGAGGCGCGCATGCTTAACCGATGAACCAGACTCCAGCCCCCTTCAACCAAAGTCAGCCTATGCCTTGGCATTATCCACGAATAGATTCTTTGCATGAGATGAAGGCCCGCCATTGGTGGACTTACGCCTTCGCCGGACCTGTTCGAACACGCAAACGACTGCGCCACGTCGACATCTCCTCCAAGTCTTTTCTGTTGTTATTAGGGCCTGTTCGCACTCTGGGGTGGCGGGCTGCCGGAGCCACTTTCCGTGGCTGCCAGGCGCCGCGAGACGCGCAAAGCGGTCCGGCCGGCCCTACGGGTTGCGGCTGAAAAACCGCCACCCCAGAGTGCGAACAGGCCCTAGTTCAATACTAGCCCTTCTACGAGTGTGGCGCGGCGAACCATACCGACAAATGAACCATGCAAGGGCGCAACTGCCTAAGACGCCCCCCTCATCTCTCGGCCATCGGCCATGGAGCTTCATCTCATGACACTGGAAACCCGCACCCTTGGCACCCAGGGTCTCGCGAGGTCTCAGCGATCGGGCTCGGCTGCATGGGCATGAGCCAGTCCTACGGACCCGCCGACGAGGCTGAGTCCATCGCCACCATTCACCGCGCCATCGAGCTCGGCTGCACCTTTCTCGACACCGCCGAGGTCTACGGTCCCTTCGCCAACGAGGAACTGCTCGGCCGCGCACTGGCCGGACGACGCCACGAGATCGTGATCGCCACCAAGCTCGGCTTTCGTATCGAAGACGGCCGCCGCATGACCGGCACCGACAGCCGACCCGAGCATATCCGCCAGGCGGTGGAAGGCTCGCTGCGACGCCTGCGCACCGACCATATCGACCTGCTCTACCAGCACCGCGTCGACCGCAACGTGCCAATGGAGGACGTGGCCGGCACCGTCGGCGAGCTGGTGCGCGAGGGCAAGGTGCGCTTCTTCGGCCTGTCCGAGGCCGGCGCCGCGCCCATGCCGTCCACCCGGTCAGCGCGCTGCAGAGCGAATACTCGCTGTGGGAACGCAACCTGGAGGCCGAGATCATCCCGCTGCTGCGTGAACTAGGCATCGGCCTCGTACCCTTCGCCCCGCTGGGCCGCGGTTTCCTCACTGGCGCGGTCAAGCGTGCCGAGGAATACCCGATGACCGACTTTCGCCACAACGACCCGCGCTACCAGGGCGAGCACTACGACGCCAACCTGCACGCGGCAGCGACGGTGCGCAAGATCGCCGAGACTCTTGGCGCCACGCCGGCGCAGGTGGCGCTCGCCTGGCTGCTGCGCCAGGGCGACGATATCGTGCCCATCCCGGGCACCAAGCGCCGCAGCTATCTGGAAGAAAACCTCGCCGCCGCCGACCTCGTGCTCGATGCGGCGCAGCTGCAGACGCTCGACGAGGCGCTCGCCCCCGGCCGTATCGCCGGCGAACGCTACAACGAACGCCTGATGGCCACGGTCGACCGATAACGCCCTTGTCGCGACTGCGGCGCGTCCCTATCTTGAACGGAAGGGAAACCGGACGAGGGCGGCACGATGGCAAGCGGATGGGCGAAGGATGGTGCGGTACAGGACCAGATCGACGCGACGGTGCAGAATGCGCTGCTGCAGGCGCGTAGCCGAATGCCGCAGGGCGAGGGTCTGAGCCACTGCGCCGAATGTGGCGAGCCTATTCCGCCCGCCCGGCGCCGGGCGATTCCCGGCGTCCGCCTGTGCATCGCCTGCCAGGAAGCGCACGACAGCGAGGCCAGCGTGTTCAGCGGCTACAACCGCCGCGGCAGCAAGGACAGCCAGCTGCGCTGAAGACCCCTCATCTCCCGCCCTAAACCGGTTCATGCCCGCCTTCATGCTGCGGCGCCTTAGACCCGGCCTTTCCGCCTGTTCCGAGGTAGTCCTGACCGGGGCGGATCAGCAGCAGCAGGGGCATCGTCGCCAGCAGGGCGAAACCGAACAGCTCGAACACGTGCACCAACCCCGCCATCTGCGCCTGCTGCCCCAGCATCCTGCCGACCAGGGCCGCCTGGAGACGATCCGGCGAGGATGAGAAGGGTGCGAGATAGCGCTGCAGCGCCGGGTTGAACGGGGTGATGAACCCGCCCAGGCGGTTCCAATCCTGCTGGGCATAGTGCGTGGTCAGATCGGTGCTCGCCGCGGTGCCCACCGAGGCCGCGATGGTACGCACGAGCTGGCGCAGCCCGGCCGCCTCGGTCGTGCGCTCGGGCGGCAGCGTGGCGAAGGCCAGCGCGGTCAACGGCACGAACACCAGCCCCATGCCGAGTCCCTGCAGGATGATCGGCCAGATCAGCCACCACAGGCCGACGTTGAGGTCGTAATCGGTCATCGCCAACGTCCCCACGGCGGCGAAGAGTATCCCGGCCAGGACCAGCAAGCGCGGCCCGAAGCGGTTGAGCATGCGACCGGCGAACTGCATCGACGCGGCGGCCGCGACGCCGCGCGGGGCAAGCAGCAGCCCGGTGGTCAATACGGGGATGCCGAGCAGGGATTCGGCGAACATCGGCTGCAGGGTGAGCACGCCGAACAGATTGAACATGACCGAGGCGAACACCAGATTCGAGATCGCGAAATTGCGGTCCTTGAACAGCTTGAGATCCAGTATTCCCGGGCCCGTGGCCGTGCCGGCATGGATCATCAGCAGGCCGTAACCCAGCGCGCTCAGCACCGTGGCGACGACGATGGCCGGCGACGAATACCAGCCGTACTCGGTGCCGCGGTCGAGCACGAACTGCATCGCGCCAAGGGCGAAGAACAGATACAGAAAACCCGACCAGTCCATGCGCCGCGGCCGACGCGGCGTGTCCGGCACATAGAACCACGCCCCGGCCAGCGCGAGCAGACCGATGGGGATGTTGATGAAGAATGCCCATCGCCAGCTCGCGACCTGGGTCAGATAGCCGCCGAGCGTCGGTCCGATGATGGGGCCGACGATCGCCGCCAGGCCGAAGATCGCCATCGCCCGACCGCGCTCCTCCGGCGGGTAGGCGCGCACCAGCACCGACTGGGCCAGCGGCATCAGCGCGGCGCCTGCAACCCCTTGCAGCAACCGGAACAGGACCACCTGATCGAGACTCTGCGACAGCCCGGTAAGCGCCGAGGTCACCATGAAGCTGGCGATGCTCACCGCCAGATAGCGCCGCTGCCCGATGCGGTCGGAGAAATACCCGGTCAACGGCATGAACACGCCGGAAGCGACCAGATAGCTCGTGAGCACCCAGGTGATCTGGTCCGGGGTCGCGGAAAGCGAGCCTTCCATGTGCGGCAGCGCGACGACCACGATCGTGGTATCCACGATCTGCATCACCGCCGCGATCATCACGCTCCAGGTAATGAGCAGCCGTTTGGAAACCGTCGTCTGCACGCCAGCCCCTCCCGCCGGTCCTGCGCCGAAGGCAAGTTTCAGCCACTCCATCGCATCCGTCCCGGCGCACCATCGGAAGCGGTCTCAGCAGAACTCATCGCCCCCGGGCTGCCAAGCGCACATTCGAGCCAAGGCGACCTGCGTCAATGTTCACGGCGATTGTGCCGCGTTTGTTCGATTACACCGTTCGGCTTGCGTGATCGTCGTAACGCTTTTGTGCGTACATAGCCTTGTCCGCCAAACGCATCAGATGTTCGCCGTCGAACGCCTGGTCGGGATATACCGCTGCGCCGATGCTCGCGCCGACCCTATGCACGCGCCCGTCAAGCTCAAGCGGACGCATGAGCATCGATCGCACCTTCGCGACCAGCTCGTGCACCTCGGCTTTACCTCCGATATTGGGCAACAACACGGTGAACTCGTCGCCACCCATGCGTCCCACGGTATCCTGAGCGCGCACACACCCCTTGAGGCGTTGGGCCACCTCGCATAGCATACGATCGCCCGTCTCGTGACCCAGGCTATCGTTGATCTCCTTGAAACCATCCAGGTCGATATACAACAACGCCAAGCGTTCGCTGTCCCGTTGCGCCCGCCGCAGTGCAGCTTCCAAGCGATCCTGAAACAGCATCCGGTTGGGCAAGCCGGTCAGCGGGTCGTGCCCCGCCATGTGCTGCAGTTGAGTCTGCGCGCGCTTGCGCTCGATGGCGGTCGCGATTTGCGTGGACACGAACTGCAGCAGATCCCGATTTTCCTCGGTATAGCGCAGGGCGGGGGTACGCGTGCGCACTGCCAGCGCACCCATCACCCGCCCCTGGGAGATCAAAGGCGCTCCCAACCAGTCGGCGTTAGGCGTGCCGTCAGCATGCTCGGTACAGCGCAGCACGCATGCGAGCAAGGGACGGCCCGAACGAATCACCTCGTTGAGATGCGCATCGGCACTGGCCGTCGTCCTGCGCCCCGGCGCTGCGGCGCGGGCGTCCGCCCAGTAAGGAAACTCGAGCACACCGTCCGCGGATGCCGGATCGCACAGGGCGACGCAGAAGCTTTCCGCCGGCAGCAACTCTGCGATGATCTGATGAATCTTGCGGTACAACACGGCAAGGCTTTCTGCCGCATGCGCCGCCTCCGAAATCTGATACAGCGCACTTTTGAGCCGCGCCACCCGCCGCACTTCGGTCACGTCGCGTGCCACCGCGATGCGCAGCCGGTCAGACATGGACCAGCGCGCCGACCACATGATGTGTACGATGCTCCCATCCTTGCGGATGTAACGATTTTCGAAATGCGGCTTTTCCTCGTCCGCCATGATCTCGTCGGCGGCCGCCAGCGTCCGCTCGCGATCCTCCGGATGGACGAGCTCGATCATATTGCGCCCGAGCAGTTCCTCGGGCCGGTAACCCAGCAGCTTTTCGCTGGATGCGCTGACGTACATGAAGCGGCCGTCCTCGTCGACGACGCAGATCGTGTCCAACAGCATGTCCATGATCTTGGCATGGACGGTGGCGTCCAGATTCATGACGCTGTCTCCGCAACCATCCGCGGTTCATTGATGCAGGCGCAACACAAATGCCTATCCGCCAGGGATACGTGCCCCCGTGCTACGAGCGCTCCAGATACGCTCACGCCCTGATTTATTCGCCTTAGAACGGTACAAAGCCTGATCGGCTTCGCGCAAGAGTTCGCGCCCGTCCTCGATAAAAGGATAGACCGCGACGCCAATGCTTGCGCCGATTCTCACCTCGACGCCATCAGGCAGGGAAAACGCTGTATCCAAGGCATCGCTGATCCTACTCATCACCGCATCCAGTGCGGGCTGACCGTCGAGTTCCTCGAGTATCAGCACAAATTCATCTCCACCCAGACGGGTCGCATACTCGCCTGCGCGCAGCACTCCCGACAACCGCCTGGCAAATGCCGAGAGTACGGCATCACCGATCGCATGCCCGTAATTGTCATTGATGGGCTTGAAGTCATCGAGATCGACCACGCATACGGCAAGCATCGTGCCTGCAGCCTTTGCCTGTTCAAGGGCGGCCTCCAGGCGCTGTTCCAGTGCGGCCCGATTGGGTAGGCCGGTCAGGGCGTCGGTCAAGGCCTCGCGTTGCAGCCGTCGATTGGCACGGACCAGCTGCTGCCGGTGCCGCGCAAACTCGGCCTGCAAACGGATCAGGCGGTAATAGATCACACCGAATACGAGCGTAGCTGCAAACAGGTTGTTCACTTTGGAGGCGTACAAACCCACGCTGAACAGCCTGCCACCCAATACGAACAGCACGATGTCGATCGCCACCGCGCAGGCCACCACGGCCATCCATTCGGATAGCACCGTCTTGCGGGGCGCCGTCAGCAGCAGGCCGAGCGCCGCGAAAATCATGGCCAGCTGTATCCCATTGACCAGAACATTCGAGAAGGTGATGTAGTCGCCATCATGGATGATCCCGGGTAGCGCGAACGGGCGAATATCCAGATACAGCACCAGCAACACTAAGAACGCACCGCCTGCGAACAGCGCCCAGCGGCGCCTTATGTGAAAGCGGTCGCGGCGAAAGCGGTAGCTTCCGCTTCTCTGCAAGATCGCATACGCCAGGACACTGAGCGTAAACACGCCGTGCCACAGGCGAAACAACCACAAACGGGTAGCCGTGTCATGCACCAGAAGCAGATTGATGCAAATGATCGCGCCGCCCAGCAGATACCCCATGCCCAGGGCCAGGCCGGCATCGTGACGCAGCAGTGAAACCTGGGTCAGCAACAGGATGCCGGTAGCCACCTCGACGAACGATGCAATTCCGGCGGCGGCATAAAACAAGTGGGTCGTTCGCCACTGGTCGGTTGCGAAGGGCAATACAGCAAGGCAAAGCAGGATCAGCACAAGCATGACCCAGCGAGTCACCCGGGATTCCACCTGCGAGGGTCTCGCACGCAACAGGTTGAGTTCGCTCAGGGTCAGCTTCATGGGATCGTCGACGATCTCATGCATGGTGACGGCTCCTCCGGAGTCTTATCGTTGTTATGGCTGCATGCCCGCTATATTAGCGCAGGCCTAAGCGTTTGGCGGCGACAAACCGCACAGATCCCGAAAAATCGTCTCGGCTTCCCTCCATACGCCCCGCCGCAGCCAGCGGCGAGGCGCGTGCGCAATCTCGGCCCCTAGAGCGGCTCAGGCGACCAGTGCACGCAACCGTTCGCGCGCCGCGCTCAGGCCCGCGTCGCGGCTGTTCTCGTCGATGTTGAGTCCTTCCGCATAGACAAACTCAATGTCCCGCATACCCAGGAAGCCGAAGAAATCGCGCACGTAGCCGGTCTGGCTGTCCAGCGGCGTACCGACATAGAACCCGCCTCGCGCGGCCAGCACGTACACCTTCCTGTCGCGCAGCAGGCCTTCCGGCCCGTTTGCGGTATAGCGGAAGGTGACACCGGCGCGGGCGACGTGGTCGAAATAGGCCTTGAGCGTCGAGGGCACGCCGAAGTTGTACATCGGCAGGCCGAGCACGACGACGTCGGCGCCGCGCAGTTCCTCGATCAGGGCGTCCGAATAGTCCGCGACCGCCACCTGCTCGGGTGTGCGCTGCGCCGGATCGGTGATCAGGGCCTTGAAGCGCTGTTCATCCAGATGCGGCACCGAGTCCCGGGCCAGATCGCGCACCACGTGCTCGCTTTCGGGATACTTCTCCCGCCAGCTCTCCACGAACTGCTCGGCCAGTCGGGTGGAATGGCCATCGCCGGAAAACAGACTGGCGTTGATCTGCAGTAGCTTTATGCTCTACCGCCGCGCCGCGCTGCTGGTCGATCAGGCACGCGAACTGGAACGCGCGGCGCAGACCCTGTCCGCCGGCTGGGAAGCGGAAATTCGCATCGCCACCGAGATCATGTATCCGCCGCGCTTCCTGCTCGCCTGCCTGCAACGTTTCCGGCAAGAAAGCCCGCTGACCCGCATCGATGTCATCGAATCGGTACTTGACGGCACCTCGCAGGCCTTGCTCGACCGACAGGTGGACATGGCCATCGCGCCGCGCATTCCGGCCGGCTTTCTCGGTGACCCGCTGGTACGCATCCGCACGCTGGCGGTGGCGCACCCCGAGCATCCGCTGCACAAGCTCGGACGCAAGCTCTCGATGCGCGACCTGCACGCCCATCTGCATCTGGTGGTGCGCGATTCCGGCGGCAACCGCGATCTGCGCGACTACCTGCCGGTGGAGGTCGAACAACGCCTGACGGTGAGTCAGCTATCGACCTCGATCGACGCCGTACGCCGCGGCTGCGGCTTCGCCTTGCTGCCGATCGACCATATCCGCGATGACCTTCACGCAGGCAGGCTCAAACCCCTGCCGCTCCGGGAAGGCAACGAAGGCGCCGTGGAGCTTTATCTCACCCTGGCCGATCCCGGGGACGCAGGCCCCGGTGTGCGCCGACTGGCCGACATCATCCGCGAACACGCCGCCGCGGAATGTGCGAGAACGCAACGTCTGGTGTAGCGCCCTGGCGAGCCCAACCGGCCCGCCCGGACTCGGGATCGCGCGGGCATTGCACCCGCGCCCCGCTCAACGCAGGTGCTTGTCGAAGAAGGCCTGGGTGCGGGTCCAGGCCAGTTCGGCGGCCTCCGGGTTGTAACCGAGCGGCGACAGATTCTTGGAATCCGCTTCCTCGTTGGCGAAGGCATGCTTCGCATCGTAGCGATGGAATTCGTAGCCGACGCCGGCCTCCTTGAGCTTGCCCTCCAGGGCATCCACGCCGCCGATGACGAAGAACTGGTCCTGGGTTGCCCAGTGCCCCAGCAACGGCGCCGCGATCCTGCCGGCATCGACGTATTCGAGCGGCGGATAGCCGTACCAGGTGGCATTGGCGTCGCTTTCCGGCACGAATACCGCCGCAAGCACGGTCAGCGCGCCGCCCATGCAGTAGCCGGTAACGCCCACCTTGGCGCTGCCGGTGGCCTTGAGATGCTGTACCGCACCGCGAATGTCCTGACTCGCCGCATCGGCAAAATTGAGCCCGTTCATCAGATGCTCGGCCTCGTTCGCCTCCAGCGCCAATTCGCCCCGATACAGATCCGGCACCAGCGCGCGATAGCCGGCCTCTGCCAGCTTCTCGGCCACGCCCTTGATCTGGTCGTTGAGGCCCCACCACTCCTGGATCACCACGACACCTGGCGCGCTGCCGACCTGCGCCGGTTCGACCAGATACCCCTTGGAATCGCCACCGTCCGGCCGCTTGTAGCTGATCATTTCACCCATGATTGCCTCTCTCAGTGCTTGTGTGAATGGATGGGCTTCTCCGCGCCTGCCGCGCGGAAGCCGCATTCTACGTCGAGCGTGACGAAAGCCCGTCTCTACTGAACCCTGCAAAGGCCCATCGGTTCCCCGCAGCGCCATGCCGCCCTGGTTGTGCTCGGCTATAATGGCGCGCTTTCGCACACCGCCCCAGGCCAGTCCATGAACCTCATCGAAACCCGCGGCAACGACGGTCGGCGCCCGGCCCAGGTCGGCTTCTCCGAGGCCATCCTCAACCCCATGTCGTCCTTCGGCGGCATCTACGTGCCCGAACGGCTGCCGCAACTGGGCCTGGAATTCCTGCGCGCACACCTCGACAGCGACTACAAGACCCTGGCCCGCGACGTGCTCGCCGCCTTCGAGCTCGACGTCGACGCCGCCCTCATCGACGAGGCGCTGGCCCTGTACGACGGCTTCGACGACCCGAGCAATCCGGTTCCGGTGGTGAAGGTGCGCGACGATCTCTACGTCAGCGAGCTGTACCACGGCCCCACGCGCGCCTTCAAGGACATGGCCCTGCAGCCCTTCGGCGCGATCCTGTCGGCGCTGGCGCAGCGCCGCGGCGAGCACTACCTCATCATGGCCGCCACCAGCGGCGATACCGGCCCGGCCACGTTGGAGACCTTCAAGAACCGGCCCAACGTCAAGGTCGCCTGCCTCTACCCCGACGGCGGCACCTCCGACGTGCAGCGCCTGCAGATGGTCACCGAGGACGCCGCCAACCTGAAGGTCATCGGCATCCACGGCGACTTCGACGATGCCCAGTCGGCGCTCAAGAACCTGCTCGGTTCCGACACCTTCCGCGCCAGGCTGAAGGAAAAGCACACCCTGCTCTCGGCCGCCAACTCGGTGAACTTCGGGCGCATCGTGTTCCAGCAGATCTACCACATCCACAGTTATCTGGAGCTGGTGCGCCAGGGCGCGATCGCGTTCGGCGACAAGGTCTACCTCGACGTGCCCAGCGGCAACTTCGGCAACGCCCTCGGCGGCTACTATGCGATGCGCATGGGGCTGCCGGTGGAAAAGATCCTGATCGCCTCCAACCGCAACAACGTGCTCACCGAACTGATCCGCCACGGCTGCTACGACCTGCGCAGCCGTGGCGTGATCCCCACCAGCTCGCCGGCCATGGACATTCTCAAGTCCTCCAATGTCGAGCGCGTGCTGTTCGACCTCTACGGTCCCGAACGCACCCGCGAGCTAATGCAGCAGCTGGACGAGGAGCGTCACTACGAGCTTGACGCCGACGAACTCGCCAGGCTGCAGGCGATCTTCGCCGCCGACTGGTGCGACGACGACGAGGGCCGGCGCTACATCTGCGAGACCTTCGACGGCGGCTACCTCATGGACCCGCACACCGCCACCTGCTTCAAGGCCTACGACACCTGCCGCGAGCGACCGCTCGTCACCATCGCCTACTCCACCGCCGAGTGGACCAAGTTCTCGCCGACCATCGCCAACGCGCTGACCGGCGAGACCGGGGCCCGCGACATCGACGCCCTCGCGGCCATTGCGGCGCGCGCCGGCACCCGTATCCCCGCGCGCATCCAGGCCCTGTTCGACAAGCCGGTCACCCAGGGCGAGGTGATCGACAAGGCCGAGATCGAAGAGGCGGTGCTGGGTTTCATCTAAGCCTGCACCGCGCGAGCGCAACTTTCCGCCCGCTGGCGCATCCAAACGCAATAGCCGCAACCGGGCGGCAGGAAGGAGCGCCATGGACGCCGACGACATTCTGGATTCGGCCTTTGCCCTGGACAAGGCGGGCAGGGAAAGCGAGGCGATTCCTCTGTACGAACAGGCTCTGGCCCTCGGCCTGCGCAAATCGCGCCGACTGCCTGCCTATGTCGGCCTTGGCTCGTCCTACCGCAATATCGGCGACTACGAAAGCTCCCTACATTGGCTGGAACGAGGCGCCGAGGAATTCCCTGGTTACCACGTACTGCCGATGTTCAAGGCCCTGACGCTCGCGGATGCCGGCCGCCATGCCGAGGCAACAGCCGAACCCTTCGGGCTGGCCAGCGAAGCCATCGCCCAAAAGACCTTTGCCCCCTACCGCTGGGTGTTCGACGAACGTCTGGGCCGACTGCCTGCCGATGACTGATCAGGCCGTCTTTGTGCCGCGCAGTTCACGCAATATCCCACCAAGGACGCGGGCCGCCTCGCTATAGTCGAGATGGCTGATGGCGGTAAAGAGCTTATCGATCTGCACAGCGTCGATGCGACCATGCAGCACCGACGCCACCCGATCCTTCTGCAGTTGGGAAATGATGACCGACTGGTCCAGATTTGCCGCCAGCGCACGCAGCGTTTCGAGGTCCTCTGGCGTAGCCGCCGTGGACGACGCCACCGGCTCACGGGTCGGCTCTGACTCCAGTCCGTCCAATGTTGCGAGCACCTCCGTCAGGGTCTGGATGAACCGGCCGTGCAGCTCAGCCTGGGCGTCGCCCTGCCTGAGCGCAGCCTCATACTCGGCAGCGGCGACGGCCAGGGCGGGAGCCCCGAGGTTCGGAGCCAGACCCTTGATCGTATGCACCATCCGTGCGGCATCGGGCAGCTGGCCCAGCTCGATCAATTCCTGTACACGTACCGGCGCATCGGAAAAATCGCGGCGGAAACTTTCAAGCACGCTGCGCAAAAGTCGCTGATCGCCACCCAGCTGCCCAGCGGCGCGCTCAAGATCGAGCCCCGGAAGGGACGGCACCGTGGGCTCGAAAGCCGCGTGAGAGACAGCACCCGATGATCCATCACTTCCCGCCTCGCGGGGTCTGATCCAGACCAGCAGGGTCTCTACCAACTTGTCCAGCTCGATGCTCGGGGCATCGTCGACGATCAGGATGCAGATCGGCTGCACCGACGTGAGCCCGGCGGCCAGGCGACTGGCCGCGGGCTTGGCGCGCTGCACAATGCTCTGCCTGTACACGGCTCGGCTGCAGGCTGCGCAGACGGCTGCCCAGTTCGTCGCGGATGGCACGCAAACTCTTGACGATTTCCGTGTGGTCCTTGCCGTCCTCCTTGAGCGCAACGGCCTCTACACCGACTTCGTGGAGATGTCGGTGAACCTCCTCGATGGCGAGGAGCTCGGACATGTCGCCGTAACGGGACTTTCCCTCGTGGTCATACCAACGGCCGAAACGGCACTGGCAATGGTCCTCAAGCTCGCTGCGCGCGAGGTTGAGTTCTCCACCGCTCAGATATTTCCGCACGTGTTCGACGTAGGTTCAGTGATCGAAACGCGCCGCCAGCAACGGCAGGTCCTGGATATCCCAGGGCACATCGATCCAGGCCTGCCAGTCAGGATCCGGCCGGTAGTCGGCGATCCATCGCGGAAGATCGAGAGCCGGCATGGGGCGGGCGATGCCGAATCCCTGCGCCACATCGCAGCCGAGGCGCATCAGCAGAGCCCCCTGCGCCGATTCCTCGACGCCTTCGGCGACCACTTCGCGACGAAACGCCTGTGCCAGCCCGATCCCCCCGGATACGAGGGTGCGCGCATCCTCTTCCTCGAGCAAATCGCGCACTAAGCTCTGATCGATCTTCAGCACGTTGGCGGGTATCTGACGCAGGTAGGACAGCGTGGAATAGCCGGTACCGAAATCGTCAAGCGCGAACGTCACTCCCCATTCCCGGCACGTCTCGATGAGTTCACGAACCTGTCGTGTATTGTCCAAGGCCGCCGATTCGAGAATCTCCAGCTCCAGTCGGGTCGGGTGTGCATCGGGCTCGTCCGCCAGGCACTGCTACAGCGTGGTCAGAAATCCCGGATGCAACAGCTGGCGCGGTGCGATGTTGACGCTCACCGTGAGATCGATGCCGAGTTCGCGCCAGTGTGCCAGTTCACGCAGCGCAGCACGCAGCACCCAGGTGCCCACTTCCACGATCAGGTCGTCGCGCTCGGCCAGCGGCAGAAACAGATAGGGCGGAATCACGCCGTGCTCGGGATGCTGCCAGCGCTGCAGTGCCTCTGCCCCGACCACCCTGCCGCTGCGCATGTTGACCTTGGGCTGGTAGACGAGACGCAGCTCATCGTCACGGAGCGCATCGCGCAGACGCTGCGCGGTCAGCGAACCGGCAATCAGTTCCAGTTTGTTGCTCGCGGTCACGGTAGAACCCGGCCTCCCGAACGATAGATCGCCGGCAGAAAGATGGCGCTTTTCCGCCTCGTTACTTACGAGGCAGGCACCGCTGCAAGCCTTGAGTGACAGCGCTCGGTGTGCGGATGTGGTCGCGTCATCGGGCTCACGGAGCCGAGACTACCGCCCGGTTCTGGGCGCAGGCATCAATGGAAAACGTCAGATAACGCCAATAGTCGGCCGAGCGATCTGTCCATGCGGCAGTTCCGGATTATCGTTCAGTCATCCCGTGCACGAATCACGGAACCAGACACGCAGAGCGCGCAGTTGGTGTGCTTCGTGACCGCCGACGGCGCAACAAAATCGCTAACGAAAAACCCAGCGGAGGAGGTATGGAAGCGCATAGATCGCCGCACATTTCGGTGAAGCCCCTGCCACTAAAAGAACACACTACGGCAGCGGAGAAAAACCATCCAGGCAATATCACACTGCGCCATTTTGACATACGCACATTGCCTAATGGCTGGGTAATCATCATTGTCGGACAATGCTACACTGCGCCTCAATGCACCGAGAGGACGAATAAGCATAATACGTCCCAGCTGCAGAATGTGCGCCGCGGAAACAACGAAAAACTAACACTGCGGAACCTATGGCGGGCGTTCACAAACCGCATCCCACAATACAGAGCGACAAGATTCCAAGCATAAAGATGGATCTCATCACCAATTCGCTGTATTTCCTGGGCGGCGTCAGCACATTTGCAGCGCTGAACAACCTGCTCGGCCGCCCACCACGCAAGCACGAAATGCAGCATATTTTCTTTGCGGGCATAGCCCTGCTGGTTGCCATGTCGGCGATCAGCCGTACGTTCGTAATACAGTCGACGGACATCGCAAATTTCGTCGCCGACCTAAAGTGGAACGTGACGTATTCGCTGGGTGTTTTTCTGCTGATTCCCTGGTTTACCGCTGCCTACGCACACAAAATTTCCAAGGCTTATCTGATCGTAGTCAACCTCATGATCGCAGGGTGCATTGCACTCAATATCTACCTACCCCTCGGTATTTCGTATGCGCATCTAGACACCTTGTTAATCACACCACTGCCCTGGGGCGAACAAATCACCCATGGCGTTGGGCGCCACAGTATCTGGGGTTATTTCGCCATTGCCATGGTCGCCCTGATTTATGCGAAATCGCTCGCCGATATCATTGACACCTATCGGGCTCGGCGTCGGGGCGTCGATTTGCACATGCTGGTGGCCTTCGTGCTTTTCGGTATATTCAGCTCGATGGGCTTGGCCGTCAGGCTGTCGCTACTCCGTTCGTTCTCCCCCGGCGCATTCAGTTTTTTCGTCGTGATCGTCGTCATCAGCATGGCGTTAATGCGGGATAATCAACGCAAAATCATCGAATCAGAACGCCGTTTCAGAACGCTGATAGAAGAATCGCCAGTAGGCATCGCGCTGACGCGACAGAGCAGGCTGATAGATGCCAATCCAATTTTCCTGGAAATGCATGGCTACAGCGATATTCAGCATGTCGCCAATGCGCATCTTGCGGAAATTCTGCAGCTGCGCGAAACCGGACAACCACCGGAGATACGCACAACACCGACCACAAACGCCACCTTTGAATCAATCTCATACCGCGCCGACGGCTCGGAATTTCCCGTTTATGTTTCCACCAGAACGATCGAATTGAACGGCGAACTCCACCTGCTCACCTACATGATCGATCAGTCGAAACGCAAAGAATCGGAAAAAAAGGTCGAATACCTCTCCCACTACGACCCCTTGACGGGATTGCCCAACAAAAGCCTGCTACTCAAGCATCTACGGCGCGCCATCGAATCCAGTGGACACAAAACACGCTGGGGCGCGCTGCTACACGTCGACCTGAACAACTTCCGCATTCTCAATGACGGCCTGGGACACGCCTTCGGCGACCTGTTGCTGCAGAGCGTCGGCAAGCGGCTCAGCAACAAGACTCGCCCGAACGATACCGTCGCACGTCTCGGCAGCGACGAATTCGCGGTTCTACTCACCAATCTAGGTACCTCGCGGAGTGAAGCAAGCGCTCTCGCGGAAGCCCGCGCCAAGGAAATGCTGCTCACCATGGACCGCCCGTTCAAATTGATGGCGAACGAATATCACAACACCTCACGCATCGGCATCACGCTGTTCGACCGGGATACCGGGAATATAGAGGATTTGTTCAAGCAGGCCGAACTGGCCATGTATCAGGCCAAGACCCATCGCCAAGGCAGTATTTGTTTTTATGAGCCGCATATGCGGGATACCGTGACTACGCGCCTAGGTCTCGAATCGGCTCTGCGCAAGGCCATCGACAAGCGGGAAATCACCTTGTATTACCAACCCGAGGTAGACGACCAAAATCGGCTCGTCGGCGCGGAAGCACTGGTGCGCTGGAAACACGCGCAAAGGGGGTATATTCCGCCCAGCCAGTTCATCCCAATCGCCGAGGAAACCGGCCTGATCCTGCAGCTGGGCCGCGACCTGCTGGACATTGCCTGCAGTCAATTGCATTTGTGGCAACAGGACGAACGCACCCATGGGCTGGTGCTCGCGATCAATATCAGCGCCAAGCAGTTCAAGAACAGGAAATTCATCGACGACATCCGGGCCACAATCGAGCGACACGCCATCCCGCCCGAGAACATCAAGCTCGAACTCACCGAAAGCATGCTGTTCGACAACATCGAGGAGACCATCGAGTCGATGTCTGCTCTCAAGAAAATCGGCATCCAGTTCTCGCTCGACGATTTCGGCACCGGCTATTCCTCGATCCAGTACCTCAAACACCTGCCGCTGGACGAGCTCAAGATCGATCAGTCGTTCGTGCGTGACATCTCCACCAACGACAGCGGCAGGAACATCGTACGCGCAGTGCTCGCTATGGCCGGTGCACTCAATCTCGGGGTGATCGCGGAGGGCGTCGAGACCCAACAGCAGATGGAAATACTGTCTACTCTAGGCTGTACCCGTTTCCAGGGCTATCTGATTGGCAGACCCGTAGACGCTCGAACATTCGAATCATTCCTGGACAAAGACAGCTCCCCTGTGACCTGAAACCTGAATACCGGAGCAGGCCATAGACGGAATTCCTGCTGACGGGATAAGTGCAACCGCGCAGTTGAGGACATGACGAAGGCTCGATTATCCAGATACCAATGTCAGGTTATTTTCGCCAACCCGAAAATAACCACCAGAGTCAGCACCATCGCCCAACTCATGGGGTCCTTCAAGGCAAAAACGATCGGGTCGTCATGCATTTCGCCGCGGTGCGTGATCAGCCAGGCTCTAGATATCCAATAAAGCAGCACCGGACAGGCTAACCAAATCAGGTGCGGGTTTCGGTATAAAGCCGCTGTCGTATCGCTGTTCACATAAAGCGCCAGCACCAATACCGACATGTACCCCGCGCCGATGCCCATTGTCGAAATCGCTTCGAGATCGTCCGGGCTGTAGCCTCTGCCGCGCAAGGACTTCTGTTTATCACGCTCCGCAGCAACCCTGAGTTCACTGTACCTCTTGATAAATGCAAGAGATAGAAAGATGAACATCGAAAATGCCAGCAACCAAAACGAGAGCGGCACGGAAATCGCGGCTGCGCCGGCGATGATGCGCAAGGTGTACAGCGCCGCCAGCGTAATGACGTCTACCATCGCAGCACGCTTGAGACGGAAGGAGTAAGCCAGGGTGAGCCCGAAATAAACGGCCAGCACACCGACAAATTTTATCGGTAAAATCGCCAAGGAAACGCCAAATGCCGCCAACAGCACAATCGGCCAGGCTAGCCACCCATGCAAGAGCGATAAATTGCCCGCGGCAAAGGGTCTCTTCCGCTTGCGTGCATGATGCCTGTCATCCTCCACGTCCACCAAGTCGTTGAGCAAATAGACACTCGATGCCGTCATTCCGAAAACCAGAAAAGCGAATACCGCCTGAAAAACGCTACCGACATCACCATAACGCTGCGCCATGATCAAGGGTATGAATACCAGAAAATTCTTAACCCACTGATGAGGGCGCAAGGCCTTCAACATACTACCGACAAAACCGGGTTTACCGGTTTCAAACACGTGCTCGACATTACCGATATTGCGAGCCTTTTTTACCAGACCCGAATCGTTGCTCACCACGTATGCGCGATCTGACGACTCCCAAACGGAAAGGTCCGCATAGTCATTACCTACGTAATCAAATCCTTTATGTCCAAAGCGCTCGACCAGTCGATCGCGCTTGGCATGCGACTTCAGATTGGTATCACCGTCAGTACCCATAACCGAATCAAACACACCCAGATACCCGGCCACTTCATCCGCCAAGGCCTGACAACTGGCCGTCGCCAGGATCAAGGTTCTGCCCTGCGATTTTTGCTCTTTTAGCCAATCGACGACGAATTCGTGATATGGCAGCGACGCCGGGATCACCCCGGCTCGCTCTGCCAACTCCAATTTCAGGTGCACCTTACCGCGAGCAAGCCATTGCAGAATTTTATAAATTCGAAAAGGGTTTCTAGTCACAAATCGATTTGCAGTTTCCATCAACAAATCCGTTTTAATCAACGTCCCATCAAGATCAACCACCAACGGCTTCATTGCGCGCTCCGCACACTCATCGTCAACATCGGGCTTTCAAACCCGCAGATCTGAAAATTTGTTTTCCATGCCAACCACACATCAGCAGCGATGTGATAATCACGCAACCAAAGGGAATATTGAAATAGCAATGAATATTGAAAAAATACCACTCGAAAACATGCCCTCTATCGAAAGCGGTATTGCCCATAGGGGCTCACTGGCAATTTATCCCAATAACTTGGATATCCAAGGCCCGCGCATCGGACCCTCTGTGTTTCCCTGACCTGGCGTCGCTACCCCGTCTCAGCGCCTGCGATACCTAGCGTCAGATAGTACGCATAGACACAAGTGCGATGCCACCTTCGGATGGTGAAAAATTGCCATGATCCTTATGCAAGCGGCAAAGGCGGCGGCATGGGGCAGTCCAGCGCCGCGGCCACGGTGCGCAGCAGCTCGGCACCGCCCACGGTGACGTCGCCGTCCATGGCGATGCAGGCCGCGCAGGCATCGAGAAAACGGCGCTTGAGTGGTGGCTTGAGCTTTTCGAGCTCGTCCATCGCCCCGTCGAGTCGATTCAGATCCAGCTCGTCGCGAGGCACGAAGCGCAGCGCACCGGCGCCGACGGCGTGCCGCCCCGCCGCGAAGGCCCGCTGCGCCTCTGACGGGTCGGCGTGCTCGGCCAGCGCGATCAACGAAAGCACGGTCTCGCAGGCGGCCTTGGCCGAACCGAGCACGTAATAGGTCTGCCGCGCCGGCTTGCGCAGCGCGAAGTGCAGGTCCAGCCCGCGCAGCACCAGATGGCGCACGACCCATTCCCACAGGCTGATGCGCCCGTCCGCCGCCATGAGTTCGTTCAGCACGCCGCGGAAGCGTGCGTACTGTTGCGGCGACAGGCCGCGCAGCGATGGCAGACTCAGCTCGACCAGCGGCAGTCGCTGTGCCCGTTCGAGGCCTGCCGCCGCGGGCAGGTATCGGCGCGTCAGATCGGCCACGCCGTCGCCCGCCTTGCCGTCGAGCGTCTGCCACTGCCTGGCCAGCACGTCGGCGTCGCCGTCCAGCAGCAGGGCGTAGACCACGGCGCGCGCCGTCTGCGGATTGCCGCTCGCCTCGCGCAACTGCGGCGGCAGGCCGGCGATGAGATCGTGCGCATAGGCCTGCTGTGCGGCGTCCGGCTGACCGGTCTGCGCCACCAGATCGCCCAGCGTGCCCGCCAGCACCCCGGTCAGCACCGCGCGGCGGCGACCGCGCTCCCGTGCCTGTTTCCCTGCGGCGCTTTCCGACTCCTCGGGCACGGGCGGCGGGGGTGGCGGCGCGATGAAGCGACCGTCCCAACGCGGCAGGATGCGCCGGATGCGGTCCTCCAGCGGCGGATGGCTGGCGAACAGCGACTGCAGCCCGCCGGACACCCCGCGCGCGAAATAGGCATGGCTGAACTGCGGCGCCATGGGACTCGACAGCAGCGAGCCGGCCATCGAACCGCCGATCTTCTTCAGCGCCCCGGAGATGCCGGCGCGGTTGCGCGTGAACTGCACTGCCGAGGCATCCGCCAGGAATTCGCGCTGGCGGCTGACCAGCGCCTTGATCCAGGTGCCGAAGAAGGTGCCGGCGTAGCCGATCACCCACAGCCCCAGGCCGAGCACGAACAGCGCGGGGATCGCGGCGCCCTTTCTGCGTCCGCCCGCAAGCGGTGCGCGCCGCAGGGTGCGCAGGATGAACTGGCCGATCTCGCCGATCAGCAGGATGCCGGCGAGCACCCCGACCAGACGGATGTTGAGGCGCATGTCGCCGTTGAGGATATGGCTGAACTCGTGCGCCACGACGCCCTGCAGCTCGTCGCGGTCGAGCTGCCGGATCGCGCCGCGGGTGATGCCGATCACCGCGTCGCTCGGCGTCCAGCCGGCGGCGAAGGCGTTGATGGCGCCGTCGTCCAGCAGGTAGACGGTCGGCACCGGCATGCCCGAGGCGATGGCCATTTCCTCCACCACGTTGAGCACCTTGCGCTCGTCGAGGCCTTCGCTGTCGCCCGGCAGCACCCGCCCGCCCAGCGACTCGGCCACCACGGCGCCGCCGGCGGCGAGCTGGACCATGCGAAACAGGCTGCCGAGCCCGACCAGCCCCGCCACGCCCAGCCCCACCAGCACCGAGGCGCCCGAGCCGTAATGGCGCAGCACGTCCTTGAGGTTGAGCAGCCCCACGTCGCCGTGGGCATAGAGCACGAAGGCGAGCACGAAGAGGTTGGTGAGCAGGATCAGCCCCAGCACCGCCAGCGCGAACAGCAGCACCAGCCAGAGCGTGCTGCGCCGGGCGTCGTCCTGAGCCTGGAAGAAATCCATCCCGCGACGGGCCTGCGATCAGAAGCTGACCTTCGGCGCCTGCTGGATCTGTTCGCTGTCGTCGAATTCGAGCAAGGCCGCATCGCGGGGGTGGCCGAAGGTCGTCGCCAGTATGTTCTGCGGGAAGGACTGGCGGTAGGTGTTGTAGGCCATCACCTGATCGTTGAACGCCTGCCGCGCGAAGGCGACCTTATTCTCGGTGCTGGTCAGCTCCTCGGTGAGCTGCATCATGTTCTGACTGGCCTTGAGGTCCGGGTAGGCCTCCATCACCACGTTGAGCCGGCCGAGCGCGCTGCCGAGCTGCCCCTCGGCGTTGCCGAGCTGGCTCATCGCCGCCGCGTCTCCGGGCGCCGCGTGCGCCGCCGCGAGGCCCGCCGCCGCCGCGTTGCGCGCCGAGATGACCGCCTCCAGCGTCTCGCGCTCGTGCTTGAGATAGGCCTTGGCGGTCTCCACCAGATTGGGGATCAGATCGTAACGGCGCTTGAGCTGCACCTCGATCTGCGCGAAGGCGTTGATGTAGCGGTTCTTCAGCGCGACCAGCTGATTGAAGATGGCGATGACGTAGAACACGCACGCCCCGATCAGCACCAGCACCACGATCGTCGAAATGGCCATCTGTTCCCCCTTGTTTGCCCGAGCCCCGCATCGTCGTTTGGTTGAATCATCATGTCCGGCTGAAAACCGGCGAGCCCAGCCGGTCTACACAGCGGTGAAACGACAGACGTTCATTAGTTGAATGACAGGAGTATAAGCCCTTGACTGGAGCGGCATTAGCCGGCGCCGTATGCGGCGCGGGTTCGCGCGACGTTGCGCCAGCCGCATGTCTGATGTTTCACTGCACCACTCCCTGCCCCCGGACCCCGCCATGTGGCTGCACACGCGCTTTGATCTGGCCTTCGACATCACCGTCCCGACGCCCTTCGTGCTGATGCTGCGTCCTCGCAGCGGCGGACAGCAGTGGATCGCGCGCGAGGAATACCGGCTGACACCCAACGTGCCCGTCTTCGAATTCACCGACGACTACGGCAATCTGTGCCAGCGGCTCGTCGCTCCGGCGGGCGCCTTCGCGATCCACACTGCGGCCGAGATCAGGACCGCCGACCACCTCGATCGCGAACCTGGCGCCCCCTTCATCGAAATCCAGTACCTGCCCGACGGGGTACTCATCTACCTGCTGCCCAGCCGCTACTGCGAAGCGGACCGTTTCGGCGTCATGGCCACCGAACTGGTCACCGGGCTCACCCCTGGCTACGATCAGGTGGCCGCCATCGAGGCCTGGCTCCGGGCCTCGATCCAGTACTTGCCGGGCAGCAGCGAGGTGCCTCTGTCCGCGGTCGAGGTCAATGCCCGGCAATACGGTGTATGCCGCGATCTTGCCCATCTCGGCATCGCACTGTGCCGCGCCATCAGCATCCCCGCACGCATGGTGGTGGGATATCTGGCCGACCTGGAACCGATGGATCTGCACGCCTGGTTCGAAGCCTACGTCGGCGGGCGCTGGTACACCTTCGACCCGACCCAGGCCGAACTCCGCGGCGGCTACGTCGCCATCGGCTACGGTCGCGATGCGGCGGATGTGGCGGTCTACACCCAGTTCGCCCCCCCCGTCTTCCCGATCCAGCAAATGGTCGAGGTGCACCTGGACCCCAGACAAGACTAGCGCGAGAAACCCCAGAAATCCCTGTACAACCGGCGGCCGACTACACTCCTTCCGTAGCGTTTTCAGAAGCCACGCGGAGGCGACCCGCATGCGTCAAGTCCTGATCGTCCACGGCTGGAGCGACACCTCGCGCTCCTTCCGCCCGCTCGTCGAGTTCCTGCGCGCGCACGGCTATCAGGCCGTCACGCTGTGGCTGGGCGACTACATTTCGCTCGACGACGACGTACGCATCGTCGACGTCGCCAAGCGGTTGGAGGCCGTGGTGCGCGAAAAGCTCGCCGGCGGCGAACTCGTCACCCCTTCGACATGATCGTGCACAGCACCGGCGGACTGGTCGCCCGCGAGTGGATCAGCGGCTATTACGGCGACGACGTCGCCCGCTGCCCGGCCAGGCGCCTGATCATGCTGGCGCCGGCCAATTTCGGCTCGCGGCTCGCCAGCTTCGGCAAGAGCATGGTCGGACGCCTCGTCAAGGGCTGGGACAACTGGTTCCACACCGGCACCGAGATGCTCAACGCACTGGAACTGGCCTCCCCCTACCAGTGGCGGCTCGCGGAGCAAGACCTGTTCGTGCCGAACGGCCGCGCCTCGGCCCCGACCATCTACGCCGGCGACGGCATCCAGGCCTTCGTCATCGTCGGCACGCACCCCTACGCCAGCCTGCTGCGTCAGATCGTCAACGAGGACGGTGCCGACGGCACCGTGCGCGCCTGCGCCGCCAACCTCAATGCCCGCGGCGTCACCATCGATTTCGCCGCCGACGAGACCCAGCCCACGTTCGCGCCCTGGAAGACGCGCCACAAGGCGCAGATCCCGTTGGCCGTGCTGCCGGACCGCACCCACGGCTCCATCGTCGATCCCGACAGGAACGACATCAAGTCGCCCGACACCTACGAAAAACGCCTCGGCGAGTTGATCCTGCAGGCGCTCGACTGCGCCGGCGCAGACGACTACGCCGCCCTCGCCGACGACTGGGCGGCCATCACCGCTGAAACCGCCGCGCTGGCGTCCAGCGAAGCCGCGCGCGACGAACTGCTCGGCAAGGGTAGCGACCCCAAGTGGTTCCACCAGTATCTGCAGGTGAACGTGCGCGTGATCGACGACCACGGCGCCGACGTCGGTGACTATTTCCTCGAGTTCTCGGGCCCCGAGGAGGAGCGCGGCGACAGCTCCAGCCTCTATTTCCATACCGAGGTGCTCGAAGACGTGCACGTCAACCAGCGCAATAGCGCCTACCGCTGCCTGTACGTCGACCACACCGACCTCGTCGGCCACTATTACGACGCCATCCGCGGTAAGGTCGCCCACGCGCTGTTCATGAGCCTCTCCGCCGCACCGCCGGGCGGCAACGTCAGCTATTTCGGCAACTACAGGACCGGGGCCAAGGGCATCGTGCCGCTGCACTTCGAGGACGAGAAAAAATCCGGCACCGCCGCCGAGCGGCGCATCAACTGGCTGCAGCCCAACACCACCCATTTCGCCACTCTCATCATCCCCCGCACGCCTGCCGACAAGGTGTTTCGCATGAAAAAAGGCTGAACAGACCCGTCGTTAAACAAAATCGACCATTGCCCAACCTATCAATCTCGTGACTGCAACTGATTGAGCAACGATTCAAAATCGTCCGCGGGGATGGAGCGACCGAAAAAATACCCATGGAAGTACCTGCAACCGCGGTCCAATAACAATCGGCGCTGCTCGTCGGTTTCCACCCCTTCGGCAATGACGTCGAGATTCAGTGACTGCGCCATGGCAATGATGGTCTGCACGATCGCCTTATCGCTCGGGTCAGCGCCAATATCATGCACAAAGGATTTGTCGATTTTGAGCTGGTGCAAGGGCAACCGTTTGAGATATTGCAGAGAAGAATATCCCGTTCCGAAATCATCCAGGGAAAGCCGCACGCCGATAACATTGAGCGCGTTCATCGTCTCGATCGTGTCTTCGACATTTTCCAGAAGGGCACCCTCAGTCAATTCCAGCTTAAGGCGCGAGGGATTTATCTGGTGACGCCTCACAAGCGCTTGTATCTGTCCCGCGAAATCCTCCTTGCGGAACTGCCTGGGGCTGACATTGACTGCCAGCATAAGGTCACGGGTCAGCGGCGCTCCCTCCCAAACCTTGAGCTGTGCACAGGCCGTCTCAAGAACTCATTCTCCGATCGGTAAAACCAAGCCCGTCTCTTCCGCAAGCGGGATAAAATGATGCGGTTGCACGAGACCACGCTCAGCATGACGCCAGCGCAATAGCGCCGCGGCACCGACCGACTGATAAGCGTCATCAACTTCTACCTGGGAAAACAACTCGAAATTTCGTTGCGCAATCGCCTTGCGTAATTCACCTTCCAGTTCAACTCGGGCGGCAATACTTTCCTGCATGACCGCATCGAAAAACCTGGGTGTGTTGCGCCCTGCCTGTTTGGCCTGATACATGGCTATATCCGCTTGTTTCATCAGCTCCTCAGCAGTGCACTGATGTCCGGAAAATAGCGTGGCGCTGATGCTGGCTGTTCCCTCGTATACATATGAATCAAGCTGACAGGATTGCCCCAGCCGGGTCAGAACTTTTCATCCCGATGAGCTCCGTCTGCCTGGCCGCATCCAGATCACTCTCACCCAATTCATTGAGCATGACCACGAACTCGTCGCCGCCCAGCCGCGCCACCGTGTCGCCCTCGCGCACGCTAGCCTCCGGTCGGCGTGCGCTTTCCTTGAGCAACAGATCACCGTGATCGTGTCCCAACGTATCGTTGAGACTCTTGAAATTATCGAGATCGATAAATAGCAACCCTCCCGAATGCCCATTACGGGGTGCTCGTCGCCAAGGCCTGCTTGAGTCGATCCTGCAGCAATCGCCTATTCGGCAATTGTGTCAGCGCATCGTAAAAGGCGAGCTGTGTAATTTCTTCTTCGGCGGACTTGCGGTCGGTGATGTCCTGTATCACCGCCACGCACGAAGTGACGTTGCCAGCGTCGTCGCGAATGGCGCCTGCCGACAGATCCACCCAGATCGTATGTCCATCCCGATGGACATACCGTTTCGTGATCTGATAACTGTTGCGT
Organism: Acidihalobacter aeolianus; assembly: GCF_001753165.1. Lineage (GTDB taxonomy): Bacteria > Pseudomonadota > Gammaproteobacteria > DSM-5130 > Acidihalobacteraceae > Acidihalobacter > Acidihalobacter aeolianus. Next base: position 694,050 of record NZ_CP017448.1, on the reverse strand, counting down.
TTATTGGCGAGCATTTCATCGAAAAAAACCTGCTCAATCTCCAGATCATCAGGATGGGTAAAATCGGCAAAATTCATTTTCATGAGAGATTGCGCATCGAAATCCTACATGCTGCGAAACGCCTCGTTAAATCCGCTCACTCGGCCGGAACTGTCAGTGGAAGCAATTCCGGTATTCGTATTCTCGTAAATGCTGCGCAGCCATGATTCACTACGCTCCAAGGCATCCAGCGCCTCATGTTCGCGGCTCATGTCCTTCACAGTAGCGATGTAATTCAGGATATTGCCGTGCTGATCGCGCATGACCGAAGGGCTAACCACAACGGGAAAACGCTCTCCGTTCTTGCGCATGTAGGTCAATTCAAAGTGTCCGACTTCTCCTTTCATGGTTTTCTCGAAGGCGGCCCGAATAGGTTCGTCTTCCTCCGGCGGCCAGTAGGGAAACGGCGGATAACGGTCGATCGGCTCCCCGCGTGAAAATCCCGTCATGAGGCATAACGCCGGGTTGGGATTCACCGATCGCCCATCCTTGTCCAGCACCGAAAAACCATCCAACATGGCTTCAATCAGGTTTTCCGCGAATTCCCGCGCAGTCTCCAGTGCCTCCTCGGATTGCTTGCGCTGGGTGATATCCAGACTCAGGATAAAAACCCCTTCCGGCACTGGCTCGACGGCCAGCTCGTACCAATTCACCGTACCGTCTGCGAATGTGAATGAGGTTTCGAAATGTTGGGGAATGCGGTCTTCCATGGCCAAGCGGTAGTGTCGGAATACGTCCGATTGCTCGACGCCCGGGTACATTTCAAGCATCGCCCGGCCGAGCAACTTGTCGCGATCCTGCAGCCCATGCCGCGCGGCGGCTTCGTTGACATACAGATATGTCCAGTCGAATCCGATGAGCATGCATCCTTCGAGCAGGTTATCCAGGGTCTTCGTCAACCGCTCGGACGACACCGTCTGATTGGTCCTTACCCATGTTTTACTTTCAGGACACGGATCAGGCGCATGGAGGCCACACAAGGTTGGCCGCCGGTCTTCCCGGCAATGCGCGCCTATCGATCCCTGTCCGCCCCCCTTTTCATATGAACTTGCGCAACCGCCCGCGTAGACACGGACATTTCCACACACCTTGAAAGTGTCGACCGAATACGGCGACCGCCAGAGGCCGCATCAAAGCCGTATTTCGCCAACGCGCACTTGCAGACCACTCGAATCCGCTTTTAGAAGAATAGCCAACGGTTTCCATTAGGCATAGCTGATGGATAGTCAGTGTGCCCCCAGGTAATGCGGCCGTCTGGACACGCGGCCACCCAACCTCTCAGGGCGCATGAAGACTCTCACGATTCGCCGCTCCAGGGCAGGCCAGGCGGCGTGGTCTCGGGCCGGCACATGCGGCAAACGCGGCGAACAAGCCTGGCAAGCGCTTGCCAGGCCTGGCAATCCCATGCCGACCTGCCAGCGATACCACGCCGCATAGGCCATCACCCAAGCCCACCGCTAACGTCCGAACACGCGGATTCGCGCCGTCTGCAGTCAGTAACGACGAATCCGAGGGCGCATTCTCCCGCCTTTCCGCCCATTCATGTGCTGGCATCCTCCTTGCTCATGCAGTACCGCGGTTCCCATTCAGCCGGGACTCATGTCCATCCGAGGAACGACCCATGACCATCAACAGCACCCCCGGAGCGAGCAACCTGTTCGCTCAACTCAACCTGCTCAACACCTCGTCCACGACCAACGGCCTGGCCCAGTCCGGTCTCGCCATCGGCGGACAGACCCCACCCCCTCCCGGAGGCGGCCTGGTCGATTCGGTCCTTCAAGCCCTGTCGCAGATCGGCGTCGGCCAGACCATCGGCACCACCAGCACCTCCGGCAGCAACGGACTGACCACCACTAACGCTTCCAGCGTATCCGGCACCACTTCCTCATCAACGGTACAACAAGCGCTGGCCAGCTTCCTGCAAAGCCTCATGGCTGCATTGCAGGCGCAAAATGGAACACCTGGGCAAAACCCGGGCAACCCGTCCGCTCAGACGGTCGGCGCCACTGGCATGCAGGGCATGGAGCATCATCACCGTGGCCATCACATGCAGGCCGCCCTGCAGAACCTGATTCAGCAGCTCTCCGGAAACACCTCAAGCACGACTTCATCAAGCACGAACCCCCAGACGTCGAGCACGTTGACCACGCTGCAACAGAATTTCCAGAACCTTGTCAGCGCCATGGGTGGCAGTTCCAGCAGCGCCAACCTGACGGGCTTTCTGCAGGCGTTTTCCAGCGAGCTGCCGGGCAGTAACACGTCGAGTGTGGGCAATCTACTGCAGACGACTATCTGACGCCGCAGCGTCTTTTCCCGCCGCCGATGACAGAGCTATCATCGGCGGAGACCGGGAGGATCAATGAACGACGCTTACGGCTTTCTGATACTGCTTGGCATCGTCATCGTCGGGGCCATCGTGCTGCTGTATGTCGTGCCCAGACTGCTTGCCCAGTCGGAGAATAGGCGGGATGAGTCTGACGAGGAGTGAGTGACGCGCTGCTTGTGTGCGTTTATTTGTTTGGCACGTCGCTACACATCACACCTTCGGGGATTGCGTGCTAATCGCTACCAACGTTGTTAGACGGCTACTGGTCAGGCGATACCAAAATGGCCGCATGGTTTCACACGCCTGAGCATCGTATTTCTAAATTTGTTTTCGTGCGGGCGTGCGAACCCCGTTGCTCGGCGCATCCCTGAATCAGTTCAAAGCCAAGGAAGCTGATTCGCGCCCGAAACCGTGCGCAGATGTTCAATAACGGCGATTGAGCCGGTACGTTATGCAGGTGAGGGACATTATCGGATCGCAAATCCCTGACATCCGCATCTCGTTGACACAATGTTTCAAAGCTAGACCTCATCCCGAATAACGATGTTCGGCGATCCTCCACGATTGCCGGGCACGGAACGCGTGAACAACTGATAGGCGTAAAAATGATCACCGTCGGCATCTGGCAGGACAACGGAATCACCGGCTCGGTCGAGCGGAATCTCGCGATCATCGGCACGGCGGCGGAACAGGCCCGCGAGAAGAACGTGGAAGTGCTGGTTTTCCCCGAATGCTTCCTGACCGGTTATTACCAGGCGCCGGAGAGGGTGCGCACGGTTGCCCGCGAGGTGACGGATGAGGTATTGGGGGCCATCGCGGAGGTGGCGCGGAGGACGGGCGTCGCGCTCGTCGTCGGGTCGTATGAGAAGACGCCCGAAGGCATCTTCAACGCGGCGCATTTTTTCGCGCCCGGTGCATCCCGTCCGATCACTTACCGCAAGCGCGCCCTATACGGCGATTGGGAGAAAAGCATCTTCAAACGCGGGAATGGCCCCGTATTGTTCGACTACAAGGGCATTCGCTTTAGCATCCTGATCTGCTTCGATATCGAGTTCCCCGAACTGCTCCGCGAGACCGCATTGCAACATGCCGAGATCGTTCTCGTGCCCACCGCGCTGATGGCGCCGTACGACAATGTACCCAAGCTGATGATTCCCACGCGAGCCATCGAAAACGGCATTCATGTCGTCTATGCGAACAGGGTCGGGGAAGAAGGCGATCTGAGTTTTGTCGGCTTGAGCTGTATCGCTGGTCCTAGAGGGCCAATCGCGGTAGCCGGACGCAGGACGGAACTCCTATCGGAAACGATTGACGATGGTCGTGTTTCTGATGCCGTCGATTATCTGCATGAATTGCCCAGCATTCGGATATGAGCCTACAGCCAAAGGTTGGCGTCCACCCTTCAGTTTCGTTCGGTTCATGCCTTCGCAAACTGCCGGCTCAAATCAGAGAACCGGGTCACAATGCGTGGCGATACAACAAGCGAGGCTTGCAAACGAGAGGAGACAATTAGTGCAAATATAGTAAGGTATCACCGTAATTCGTAATTCCTAAGGCGGGCCTTTCAGGCTGGAATTCCCATGCGAAGACTTGAAATCCAAGTAGCCATCTGACCCTAGATGATGCCTAGAAACAGAAGGTAGTACGCTGTTTGTTACGACATACTCTCTGGTGGTCTCGAGCCTCGAATACTGTCTAGTCGCTCAAAAAATCGATGCTCGACACGTCTACGGTCGGGACCTCGAATAATGGTCTCAAGTGACGACTTAGACCGACTCAACACCCAGCCAATACAATCGTGACCGGTCTCTAAACCCCCGGCTTGACGATAAGCTTTGCTTAGTCGTGTCGCGTCGACTCTCTCAAACCGCATGTGATGAAGAGATAATGCGTCGAAATTCGGGACACCGGCGTCGGCTAGATATGCGAGTTTCTTAACCTGACCATCATAGTTAATACCGCGATTTCGGGCCTCCTCCTCTAGCAGCCAATCTGTTGCCCACAATCCCCATGGCAAGAGAAATTGAACCTGAGAGTATATAACCGCCACCAAATCCTCCAGCCTCTGCGAGAATGAACTCTCCGTGCGAATAGCAGTAAATGTTACTCCTGCCAACCAACGTATAATAACGTCGCTCAAGAAGCCCCCCAGCGACTTTCCCTCCAACTCTGCCATCCGCTTTGCTACCGGCCCCACTATGAATTGCGCTTGATCCAAATTTACGGCGCCACCATAGAAAAGCTTCTCACAATTCACGATCTGCCAGTCCTCCATGCCAGCCACGTAGTCACGAAGCTCGGAAAGCGTTTCGAGTGACAAGCCCAATTCTGCCAAACGGCGCAAATCTGATGCATCACCATCCGCAAGATATATATCAATAACTCTCTGCTGTGATCGCATAAGCCCTCTCGCCATCTCGAGCGAGTCCGCATCGAGAAAACTTCCAGCAAAAGAGCTTTCAATTATTTCTTCCGGTGACTGAATAAGCTGCTCCGCCTGCGCATGCATTAGCCCAACACGGAGTAGGTTAATAGCTCCTCTTGCACGGCGCGACATCGCAGCTGGCAAGCGAATTTCTTCGACATCGTCAATAGAATAGTCCTGTCGTGACAACTCGTCGCGAATCGTATTGAGCGCGGACGCCAAAGCACTGGTTACCGGTTCGAGCGATGTTAATTGTGGATTAAGATAAGGCTCAACCGCCTGACCAATCTTATCGAGTCCCAGCGATGGCTCAAATAGTATTACTTGGCCTTCCGGATCATAGCCGGGCCGACCAGCTCGTCCTGCTATGTTCCAAAATGTTCTCGGCGTAATAGGCGAGTAACGTGATGAGCGACCAGCTTCGGGAGGCTCTCTAAGTGCTAACGACTGAACGATTACAGATGAAAATGGGAAATTAACGCCCTCTGCGAGCGTCGTCGTAGCTATAACATACCTGAATCCGTAACTTAGCAGGCCATTATGATGTGATAAATACCGTAATTTATAGGCTATATTGCTAAAATAGATGCTCTCGAAAAGGTCACTCAGTCAGTGAAAAAATGAAGCGCTTAAAAATTGAACAATCAGATGCAGATATCATCAGCCACAGTGGCCTGGCACTGATCGGTCAGGCCATAAAACGCCACACGAAGCTGAGTAGCCAGCTGGATGCAAGCATCCCGTTACGCCATGGCATCAAGCATTCTGATGTCATCAAGAGCTACCTGGCATTACTGAGTATCGGAAAAAGCGATTTTGAGGCCATCAATACCATTGAGAGTGAATTCTATTTCATGAGCGCGATGGATATCAATGACATCCCTTGCGAAGCGACACTGCGCCAACGCATGGATAAACATGCGGAACACTTTTTGCCCATCGTCGAGAGAGCCAGCCGGGATTTTCTGAGCAATATCCAACCTACGCTACGGCCCTTGCCCACCGGACATATTCCGATCGATGCCGATGTGACCCCGATGGATAATTCGGGCAGCCACAAAGAAGGCGTATCGAGAACCTATAAGGGACATGACGGGTTTGCCCCCATGGCGGTATACCTCGGCCAGGAAGGCTATTGTATCGGCTTTGACTTTCGTGAAGGCAAGCAGCATTGCCAGAAAGACACACCGGCCTTGCTGGCAAAGACCTTGCGACAGGCCCGGGAAATCACAACGCAGCCCCTTTTGCTCAGGCTCGATGGTGGCAACGATTCCATCGAGAACATCGACGTCATCCTCGAGCACAGCGAAGACCATAAAACCCAGTCCCCTGTTGATTTCCTCATCAAATGGAATCCCCGCAAACAGGATAAAGCCTATTGGCTTGGGCTTGCGGAACAAAAAGGACGATGGGAAGAGCCACGGGAAGGCAAGCGGATAGCCACTTTCAGTCTGCAGGTTTCGCGGCAATGGCAAGGTGATGAGTATTCGGTACGGCAGGTCATTCGTCTCACTGAAAGAACCCTTGATAAACAGGGGCAGATATTGCTGGTTCCCGAGATTGATCTTGAAGGATGGTGGACAAGCCTGGACATCAGTGAAGGCGATATCATTCAGCTTTATGCGGATCATGGTACATCGGAACAGTTCCACAGCGAATTTAAAACTGACATGGATATCGAACGCTTGCCCTCCGGGAAATTCGCCACCAATGCGTTGGTATTGGGAGCCAGTGTGCTGGCCTACAATATCCTGCGCTGGATTGGGCAAAACGGCTTGTTGGGTCCAACGTCTCCGAAACGCAACAAAGCGAAAAGGCGACGGATCAAGACAGTGATGCAAGAGCTGATGTATGTTGCCGCACGCATCATCCGAACATCGCGCTACATCAAGATAGGCTTTGGCAAAGGTTGCCGTGCACTTCAGGCCTTTGAAACGGTGTATCAGAAACTGGCCTACGGATAAAGAAAGGCCGATAAGCGTGGCCAAACGGGCGTAGTTACAGGATCAGTGTGCGCAGAATACGTTGAATCGACATCATTTCCGTCTGCCAACAATAATGATGTCAGTTTTTATTCAAAAAACACAACCGTTGCAGCTTATTCATGTGGCGATACGAAATGTTAACGAACCATGTTGAAGGCTGCATGCGAAAATACGGATTCAGGACATAGTCAACATGTCGTTCTCTAATCGCCCGCTCAACCCCCATACGCACGGTCGGCGGCAGCCCCGCATGATGGTAGGCAATTCGACTTTTTATGAATTGACGTAGCTCGACATCAGCGTACATCTCCCGTTCAAGGCTTGCATCGAGAGCGACACATGTATCCGACTGAAGTTCATCGCTGTTTAGAGAACGCAAGCTGTCGTGTCCGGACAACCAAGATTCGAGTTCCTTCGCGATTTTCTCACACTCGCGCTTTCCTTTTGCGACGATAAGTACTGGCCCCGCCCTCTGAAGGAACTCCGCCAACTGACAAATTCCCTTTTGAATACTTTTTTCCGGCTTAACATCTAGTTCGCACACTGAGCCATCAGCATATCGAATTTGACCGCGAGAGGAAGCACCACTGCCAACAGTTTTATAGATACCAACACGCATCCGTGTCGCGCGGTTGTTGTAAACAGCAGCATCACCATTCTTATCAATCCACTTAGAGATTGCGCCGATATTCGGAGCCACCGCGGACAAAAACACAAATCGGCATCGATTTGCCAACAGCGACTTCAGGCGCCATAGATAAAGCTCTAGAAGGGCTCCACGTGTCCCAGCCTCCAAGTGATGAGCTTCGTCCACGACAACCAACGCAACAGACTCAATGAGATCCGCGCCAATTCGCAGCAAGAGATCAGCCTTTTCGGGCGTCAAGACAATTACGTCCGCATCATCTACCTCTGAAACCTCACGATCTTCAAGATCCACTAGCTGCGCGCTTAGAGCCATCACAGTGCGCCCCAGTTTTGACAAGCTTTCGCGTAAAGCCTCCGACACCTCAGTCACTAGAGCCTTACTAGGGCCTGTTCACACTAATAAGTGTATCGACGATGAGAGCGAAGTGGATGAAGAAGGTGAAGACGACATCGAGCTTATCGAAGCGTGAGAAGATGCGCCGAAATCCTTTGAGTCTTCGGAATAGTCGCTCGACTTCATTGCGCTTCTTGTAAAGTTCAAGATCGTATTCCCAAGGCGTGAGCCGATTGCGCTTGGGCGGCACCACTGGGGTCATACCCAGATCCAGCGCGAGCTGGCGCGTCTCGTCACCCTCATAGGCGCGGTCCATGATGACCGAGGTGCCTTCCCAGCCGCAGTGCTCCAGGCTTTTGAGCAGTTTTCTGCCTTCTGGTGCATCTCCGGCCTGTCCCGGGGAAAGTCGAAAGGCTACGGCTCGATTGGCTCCGGCGGCGACCAGATGAATCTTGGTTGTCCATCCGGCGCGGGATTTGCCGATAGATTGAGGACCGTTTTTTTTAAAGCACCGGTTCCGTCTGGATGAACCTTGACGGCTGTGGAATCGAGCGAGACATGATCGACTTGGATATTAATCACGTCGTTTTCCTGCAGCGCCAGGAAGACTCGATCCAGCACGCCCTGTTTGGCCCAGCGATTGGCGCGCATATAGATGCTGTGCCAGCGACCGAAACGGACCGGTAAGCCACGCCACTTGCAGCCATGCTCGGCCACGTACAGGATCGCGTTAAGCACCTGTAGGTTGGATATTTTTATATTGCCTCGCGGAAGCGGCAACAAGGGCTCGATGATTTTGTACTGCTGCAAGGTAATTTCCATGCAGCAATTATATCAAAATTAATGTGAACAGGCCCTAGGGACAATATACAAGACTTTCCTGTCGCTATATGACTCTAGAGTATCTAAGATCAGTAGCCGGGAAATGTACGTCTTTCCAGTACCGGTAGGCGCAGCAAAACCCCAGGCAGGTATATTTTTATCTAGTAGCCCTTGATCAAGAGCAAAATTCTGCGAAGGCAAGAACTCAAGCGGGAAACTCATTCTTCGCAGAGAGGGGATCAACGATGCTGGAAGGCGACTGATCGCCAAGCGATTCATCCGTGACCGCAGAAGTGTAGAAAATGCCAGCAGCTCGGTAGCAGTTAATCCCAACTCGTAACCCAATCCCACTTGAGCGGCCAAGGCAGATACCGATGACCTCTGACCAACATCTTGAAGAGTTGTAGAGTTCGAGTTTTGAGCCACCTCCAGATACTCGGCAGCATCATCCAGTAACGCTTTCTCACCAAGAGACAACTGACTCACGTCGAGTTGAGGAAGGGGAACAGAACCGTTCAGTTTTGAAAACTGCTCACTGCGTTTAAAGAATGAAATCAAGCGCGGAGACACATCTGAATCATCCAGCATTGATGCAGCAATTGAAGGCAGATCTGCCAATTCATAGAGGACGGCTGCCCTCAAGCGGAACGCCTTGGCATTAGCGGGACGCAAGTTCGTAGAAAGCACTTCCGACACCTCGGCTGCCGTTCGGCACAGCTCGACACGATCCTCAGGTTGCCAAGCAGGAGCACTCGTGAGGACCGCTTCTGCAAAATGAGCCAAGCGGTCCGCCGAACCGGCAGATAGGTGCGCTGGTTGTCGCATGCGGTGATTAACGAGCGTTTGACGCACGTCGCCAATATCTTCGACGAATTCTGGTCTTTGGGTGATCTCTGTGAGCTCTTCAAACGTAAACATTAGCTTGCCCCTCCACCTGCGAATGCAGCAAGCGACGAGTAAGTCTTACCTGCAACCGCCGAATAGGACTCCATGCAAACCAGATCGTAACTACTCAGCTAATTCTCAGAGATCGCCAGAGCAAAAGCCGGTAGCTTGCGATCGAATACTAGGCGCAACGCCTCCGAAGCCGTGACCCCCTGCTTTCGGCAGGTCGATAGATATCCCCGTATGCGGCAAAACATCGCGGCACCCTCCAGGCTGCGGAAGCAGCCGGAGATCTTCTGCTGCACTTTGGTCATACGGATATCGTTCTCCGCCTGATTGTTCGTGAACGGCACATTGACGTCCACCATGAAACGCAGCACATCGTCTTCATAGGCCATCAGACGCTCCAGCAGATTGCGGGCCTTGCTCCGCTTGATCCGCCCCCGAGGCTTGTTGTCGGGTGGTTTTTCCGGCTCAGGGCATTCCAGTTGCCCCGCCTCGAGCACATCTCGGTAGCGCTGCCGGTAAGCATTGGCCTCGGTCAGCGGCAGGATGCCGCCAGCGTTCTCGACGGCCTGATGAATCTCTCTGAGCAGCTTGCCCATCGCTTCCGCCCATTGTTGTCCGTCCTGCTCGAATGCTCGTTCCAGTTCGCGCAGGTGGTGGGCATTGCACAGGGCATGGGTGCAGTCCCGATAACGGTAATAGGGTTTCCAATGGTCATGACACAGCACACCGCGGAACCGTGGCAGGATCCCGATCGCGTCCATCGCCTCCTGGCCTCGCTTACTGTGGACCTGATAATGCGTCCAATCAGCATTGGACAGAGCATGCAGCCAATGGCGTTTGCCATCAATGTTGACCCCGGTCTCGTCGGCATGAGCGGACACGGCTTTGGCCAATGCCGTTTTGCTGATCGCCTCAAAGGCCGCCAGGCGGGTAAATGCCTCGCGATTGAAGTTCACCAGTGAACCATCGCTCAAAGGGATGCCCAACTGATCGGCAAAGTAATCCTGGATCCGCTTGTAGGGCAAGAGCTGATATTGGGACAGATAGACGGCATGGGCCTTGAGGCCGGAACCATACTGCACCTTCTTATCCACCCCTTCCGGGAATGAAGCCACAAAACGTTGGCCTGATTCATTCTCCAGGATCTGCGCCCGATACTCGGTCACGATCCGGCTGATGTCGATATCAAAAACCTGGCGAGTCTCGAAACCCGCCTCGGTATAGCAGCCTTTCGGCAAGCGACGACGATCGATCTTGAGGACCTCGATCTCATCGGGATGCTCGACCGGGCGCAAGGTCTTGCCCACGTGCCCCGGCTGGCCACCGGAAGGTCGGCTTGAGCGCACACGCTGGCTGCGTGGCCGATTGGGATCCGATGCCGGCGGCTGACTGCTGTTGCGGCTATTGAGCCCGAGACGGTTGAGTAACACGACGAACAACATGAGCATCATCTCGATACTGGCGCGGAGTGCCGGAGATAGGTCTTTCTCCTGCTCCAGTTGCGCCCTGACCTGTGCCAGGGTGATCTCGATATCGACGCCGTCGATCCGCACGCAAGACTGCTCCAAAGAAGTAATGAAGCTATTATCTCACGGGTTTTGAAGTGCCAATTTTCTCGTTTGTAAGGCGATCTGGCGGCGTAAAATAATTGACTGACGGTGGGGCAGTGCCTCGCGTGATGTCGCAAGGAAGACTACGCCTCTGTCGCTTTCGGAGACCAATAATCGCACTCGTTACAGCGCCGCCATATTTTCAAAAAAACTACCAAAAACCCTGTCAAGTACTTTTTGTAATTATTTTCACTGAGTAGTTACACCAGATCTACCTCAAACTCCTTATTATTCTTGCGAGTGCGGAGTACCTGAGCTTCCCCCAGATCAAAAGTTGACGTATCAATTATGACGAAACCCGCATATCCAACCTCCGAACCAGAATACGGTTTGAGAGCATCTCGCACCCGATCACGATCGCCGGTTGGAATGTTCCCAAGATTGTCTCGCGCAGCCGCAAGATCGAAGTTGCGATCGGAAGACTGGTATTTATTCATTGAGTTAAATAGGTCTGAAAAGCATGACGCATCATGCTTAGTCGGCAATCCATCAGCAGCAACTTTAGGACTGCATTTTACTTCACCAAAAATAAACTTGATGGGAACCGAGTCTGGGTCATATAACACGAGATCCATTTTGTATGGATTTGCATTTTCTGCGCTGAGCAGTGACAACTTACTATATAATCTCCGGAGACCCAGCACCTCTTCAGCAAAAATTCCAGCCACAATTTCGCCGAAGTGGGATGTCTGGAAAGACTTACTCGTTGGTAGCTTAGCAAGCGTGTCCTTCACGGCCGTCAGAAAATAGCCCGCTCGCAAATCATCCATGATGGAATCAACTGAGCGATAGAAAAGCGGAGCCCTATCGGCGACATATTGGTCAAGTTCTGGCCCAGATCCGGTAGCATTGCGAACGAGCTCGGATCGGTAAACCAGTCTTACAGCCTCCTTATCCCCTTCAATTGGTTCACGCCGTGCACGAATAAAATGTAATAAGCCAGGGTTCACGCGCTCTCCTTACATGATCACTCCAACAAAGGATGGGCAAGAAATTCGGGGTCACGTCATGCTATTTACTTTTCCTTTTCCCCCATTTCTCAAATTAGAGCCTCGGATGTATATCCAAGTTCCTTAACTGCCTTCTACAAGCAGACTAGTACGGCCCGGGGATAAATTCCCTTTTGGCCGCCCATCATTAGGACTTCAGTCTCGAAGAGGTGACCCGATTTGATTCCGCAGTTGATCAGATGCATGTGCGAGCATATGGGGTCAGGCTTGTCTTTTGCGTTAAGCAAGACACATCCGATGTACTGGAACAAACCATAGATGTGATTGACGTCCCGAAATCTTGCGTAGCACACTCGCGCTACATTTCAACACCGTGCCTCGCCTTCGCTTCCCACGCCAATCTGACGGCAGCTTCCAGCCAGGCAAGCCGCTGGGCGGGCGTAGCCCGTAATGCGTCGTCGAGTTCCGCATCCTTGAGCGCTTCCCAAGTCACTGGATAGTTATGCTCTTGGGCTTTCGGAATCAGCCTTTCCCATGTCCGTGTTTCTCCCGTATCCGGCCTAGCTTCTCGATATCCACCATGTTTTGAGAACGACCAGCCTTTAGCTTGAGCTCGATGGGAAAACAGGGGGCAGACCACATCCCTCTATTTTCGTTCTTCCCAACTCTTGCATGATATTTTGACATGGCGTTACCCATGTAGGGCTTTCATCGCCCCCTGTGGGTCATTCTTCACAATCCTCAGCAACGACTCCGCCGGCCCTTGGGGTTGCTGCCTTCCCTGTTCCCAGTTCTGCAGCGTCCTGACGCTGACGCCCATGAGAAGCGCAAAGCGTCCCTGCGAAAGACCTGTGCGTTCGCGGATGGCCTTTACGTCCAATGCATCGAACGCAAATCTGCGTGACGGCGCCTGATCTCCGCGGCGGATTTTCCCAGCCTCCTTCAAACTCTCAGCCAGTTCGTCAAACAATGCCTTATCCACGTCCGAATTCCTCTTCTATATCTTCGACCAAGGCAATGATTTGTTTGTCGAATACATTGGTCTCAACAATTTCCACACACGGAATATACGCCAATGGCGTACTTCCAAACAAAAAAGAAGGGGGCGATGCCCCCTTCTTATCTCAAGGTCGAGGCGAGGTAATCACACGGCCTTGTAAATCTCCGCTCCCGACTTCACAAACTCCACCGCCTTCTCTTCCATGCCTTTCTGAAGCGCTTCTGCTTCGCTCAAGCCCTGCTTCGCAGCGAACTCTCGGACGTCTTGTGTGATTTTCATGCTGCAGAAGTTCGGGCCGCACATGGAGCAGAAGTGCGCGACCTTGTGGGCCTGCTTGGGCAGGGTGGCGTCGTGGAATTCGCGGGCCTTTTCGGGGTCGAGGCCGAGGTTGAACTGGTCTTCCCAGCGGAACTCGAAGCGGGCCTTGGAGAGGGCGTTGTCGCGCAGCTGCGCGCCGGGGAAGCCCTTGGCGACGTCGGCGGCGTGGGCGGCGATCTTGTAGGTGATGATGCCGTCGCGCACGTCCTGCTTGTTGGGCAGGCCGAGGTGTTCCTTGGGCGTGACGTAGCAGAGCATGGCGGTGCCGTACCAGCCGATGTTGGCGGCGCCGATGCCGGAGGTGATGTGGTCGTAGCCGGGGGCGATGTCGGTGACCAGCGGGCCGAGGGTGTAGAACGGCGCCTCGTAGCAGTCGGCCAGTTCTTTGTCGACGTTCTCCTTGACCTTCTGCAGCGGCACGTGGCCGGGGCCTTCGATCATGACCTGCACGTCGTGCTCCCAGGCGAGCTTGGTCAGCTCGCCGAGGGTTTCCAGCTCGGCGAACTGGGCGCGGTCATTGGCGTCCGCGAGGCAGCCGGGGCGCAGGCCGTCGCCCAGCGAGAAGGACACGTCGTAGGCCTTCATGATCTCGCAGATGTCTTCGAAGTGGGTGTAGAGGAAGTTTTCCTGGTGATGCGCCAGGCACCACTTCGCCATGATCGAGCCGCCGCGCGAGACGATGCCGGTGACGCGGTCGGCGGTGAGCGGGACGTACTGCAGGCGCACGCCGGCGTGGATGGTGAAGTAGTCCACGCCCTGCTCGGCCTGCTCGATCAGGGTGTCGCGGAACAGCTCCCAGGTCAGCGCCTCGGGCTTGCCGTCGACCTTTTCCAGCGCCTGGTAGATCGGCACCGTGCCGATGGGCATGGGCGCGTTGCGCAGGATCCACTCGCGGGTTTCGTGGATGTTCTTGCCGGTGGACAGGTCCATCAGCGTGTCGCCGCCCCAGCGCGCGGACCACACCATCTTCTCGACCTCTTCCTCGATGGAGGAGGTGACGGCGGAGTTGCCGATGTTGGTGTTCACCTTCACCCGGAAGTTGCGCCCGATGATCATCGGCTCCAGCTCGGGGTGGTTGATGTTGGCGGGGATGATGGCGCGGCCGCGGGCGACCTCGTCGCGCACGAACTCGGGGGTGATCTCGTCCGGCAGGCTGGCGCCGAAGGACTCGCCGGGGTGCTGGCGCAGCAGCTTCGCGTAGCGCGGGTCGGCGCGCAGGGCCTGCAGCTTCACGTTCTCGCGCAGGGCGACGTATTCCATTTCGGGCGTGACGATGCCCTGCCGGGCGTAGTGCATCTGGGTGACGTTGCGGCCGGGCGCGGCGCGGCGCGGGGCGCGGATGTGCTCGAAGCGCAGGCTGGCGAGGGCGGCGTCGTCCTGCCGGCGGCGGCCGAACTCAGAGGTCGGGCCGTCGAGCTGCACGGTGTCGCCGCGCTCGGCGATCCAGGGCGCGCGCAGCGGCGCGAGGCCCTTCATCAGGTCGATGCGCGCATCGGGATCGGTGTAGGGGCCGGAGGTGTCGTAGACCGGGATCGGCGGATTCTCCTCGACGCCGCCGTCGGTGTGCGTCGGGGTCTGCTCGACCTCGCGCAGGCCGACGCGCAGATCCGCGCGCGAGCCCTGCACGTAGACCTTGCGCGAATTGGGGAACGGGCGGGTGACTTCTTCGGAAAGTTTGCTGGTCTTCTCGACAAAGCCTTGGGGAATCGCGCTCATCGTGTGCTTCCTCGTCGTGCGGCGAAGGACGGGCGAGTCGGAAGGACCGCGTGCGGCGCTCCGAAGCTTCCCTCCGCCGGGATTATCCGGTTCAGGTTCCAAGGGTCTGTCTCAGCCCGGCACGCGTGCGTCGCGCGGCGGACACCCCTAGCTTCGTGTAACAGTACGGAAACTATAGAAGAGCCGCGGGCAATGCAAGCGGCGCCGCTAGTCGTCCAGCACCGCCTGTAGCCGCCGCGCGAAGGTCTCCAGCACGGTGACGCGGGCAAGATGCTTGTCGTTGGCCGGGACGATCTCCCAGGGCGCGTACTCGGTGCTGGTGCGCACCACCATCTCGTTGACCGCGGCCCTGTAATCGTCCCAGCGGTCGCGGTTGCGCCAGTCGTCGGCGGTGATCTTGTGCTGCTTGTAGGGCGTCTGCTCGCGCGCCTCGAAGCGCTGCAACTGCTCGTCCCTGTCGATGTGCAGCCAGAACTTGGTGATCACGACGCCGTGCTCGGCGAGCTGGGCCTCGAAGTCGTTGATCTCGTGATAGGCGCGCGCCCACTCGACCGGCGTGGCGAAGCCCTCGACCCGCTCGACCAGCACGCGGCCGTACCAGCTGCGGTCGAACAGCGTGCAGTAGCCGTCGCGCGGGACGTGGCGCCAGAAACGCCAGAGGTAATGGTGCGCACGCTCCTCGTCGGTCGGCGCGGCGATGGGCACGACGTTGTAGAGGCGCGCATCCATCGACTGGATCAGCCGGCGTATGGCGCCGCCCTTGCCCGCCGCGTCCCAGCCCTCGAACAGGGCCACGCAGGGCCGGCGCGCGCGGAAGGCCTTCCAGGTCAGGCGGTTCACCTCGGCCTGCCAGTGCTCCATCGCCTCGCGGTATTCGTCCTGCTCCAGGCGGCGGTCCAGGTCGACGTGATCGAGCACGGTGACGCGCGCCTCCGGCGCATCGGGCAGCACGGGGGCGTGCGAGGTGTGCAGGGTCTCCGCCTGCGGCGGCGCGTCGAGCCGCGCCTGCATGGCCCTGAGCAGGGTCCGGCCGATGGTCAGGTCGCGGTAGCGCGGGTCGGTGGCCTCGATCAGATACCAGGGCGCGTCGCCGGTATCGGTTTCGCGCAGCACCTGCGCCCCGACGCGCACGAAATCCTTGTAGTGATTGGCGTAGCGCACCGTCTCGGGGGCCATGCGCCAGTGGCTCTCGGGGTCCTTGCGGCGCTCCTTGATGCGCTTGGCCTGCTCCTTTTCCGGGAGGTGGCACCAGAACTTGAGCACCAACACCCCCGCGCGCACCAGCATGCGCTCGGTGTCGACGATGCGCGTGATCTCGGCGGCCAGGGTCTGCTCGTCGGCACGCCCGGCGATCTGGTCGAGCAGCACCGGCGCGTACCAGCCGCCGAACAGCACGCCGACCGCGCCGGCGGGCGGCAGAGTGCGCCAATAGCGCCACCAGCGCGGACGCTGCAGCTCCTCGTCGGTCTCGTCCCAATAGGCCTGTACCTGCACGCCGCGCGAATCCAGCCATTCGAGCAGACGGTTGACCACCTGCCCCTTGCCCGCGCCGGCCACGCCGGTGATCAGCACCACCACCGGCACGTTCGCGTCGCGCGCGCGACGCTGCGCCTCCAGCAGGCCCAGCCGCAGTTCCGGCACGGCCTCGGCGAAGGCTTCCTTGTCGACCTTGCGACCCAGTTCGGCTGTCTCGAACATGTCTTGCTCACCCCGCTCGCGTTGGCCCGTCACCCCAAGACTAACACCGGGCTTGCCCACACCGGCATCTGCCCGTAATCTTCGTTGTCCTTGCAGACACCGCAGGCACAGCGCAATGACGATCGCCCTTACCGCCGCCGAGACGATGGACACCGTGGACTACGCACACCTCCGCTTCATTATGGTCGAACAGCAGATCCGTCCCTGGGACGTTCTGGATCAGCGCGTGCTGGAGGTCGTCGGCCGGCTGCCCCGCGAGGAGTTCGTCGGCGAGTCCTACTGCGGCCTGGCCTATGCGGACGTCGGGGTGCCGCTCGGCCATGGCGAGTTCATGCTGGAGCCGAAAATCGTCGCCCGCGCGCTGCAGGCCCTGGCCCCGCGCGGCAACGAGGTGGCGCTGGAGATCGGCACCGGCAGCGGCTATCTGACCGCCTGTCTGGCCAGCCTCGCCACGCAGGTGGACAGCGTGGACATCGAGGCCGACTTCAAGCGCGCGGCACAGGCACGCCTCAAGGCCATAGGGATCAACAACGCCACCCTGCGCGTCGCCGACGCGGCCCACGGCTGGGGCCTGCGCGAACGCTACGACGTGATCGCGGTCACCGCCTCGCTGCCCGAAGCGGCCCAGCTCGCTCCGTTCGAGCAGCGCCTGTCGGTC
Source organism: Acidihalobacter aeolianus (assembly GCF_001753165.1). Taxonomy (GTDB): domain Bacteria; phylum Pseudomonadota; class Gammaproteobacteria; order DSM-5130; family Acidihalobacteraceae; genus Acidihalobacter; species Acidihalobacter aeolianus. The sequence goes on along the minus strand of NZ_CP017448.1, from coordinate 676,627 downwards.
GGCGGCCGGCTGTTCGTCGTGGTCGGCACGGCGCCGGTGATGCACGCCATGCTGATCACCCGCGTGGACGAGGCGAGCTATACCCGGGTCAAGCTGTTCGAGACCTGCATCAAGCCGCTGCGCGGCCTGCACAAGACCCAGATCTTCTCCCTCTGATCCGCAGGATCGCCGCGTGAGCGCAGCCGCGCCGTTGTGCCGGGCCGGCGACAGTCGGCTGCTGCTGATCGATATCCAGGAACGCCTGCTCGGCGCGATGCCCGCGGCCGACAGCGAGCGGGTGCTGCGCTGCGCCGGCATCCTCGCCCGCGCGGCCGCGCTGCTCGACGTGCCCGCGGTGCTCAGCGAGCAATATCCTCGCGGCCTCGGGCCGACCCACGCCAGCCTCGCCGAAGCGCTCGCCGACGACATCCGCCCCATCGAGAAGACCCGGTTTTCCTGCTGCGACGTGCCCGCCTACCGCGAGGCCCTGCAGGCCGACGCGCGGCGTCAGACGGTGATCGCCGGCGTCGAGGCGCACGTGTGCGTGCTGCAGACCGCGCTGGAGCTGCAGACGGAGGGTTGGGAGGTGTTCGTGGTCGAGGACGCGACGTGCTCGCGCGATCCGGCCAACGCGGCCAACGCCCTCGCCCGGCTGCGCCAGGCGGGGGTGGTCGTGAGCAACACCGAATCGGTGATCTTCGAGTGGCTGGGCGATGCCGCCCACCCGCAGTTCAAGGCAATTTCCGCCCTGATCCGCTAGCGCCCACGCCACCGTGCGGCAGCGGGGCGCAGTCGGGGTTCAACCCTCGTAGCGCTGGAACACCAGGGTGGCGTTGGTGCCGCCGAAGCCGAAGCTGTTCGACATTACGCGGTTCAGGCGCACGCCGTCGCGCCGTTCGCGCACGATGGGAATGCCCTCCGCCGCGGGGTCCAGTTCGGCGATGTTGGCGGACGCGGCGATGAAATCGTGCTGCATCATCAGCAACGAATAGATCGCCTCGTTCACCCCGGCCGCACCCAGCGCATGGCCGGTGATCGACTTGGTGGAGCTGACCGCGGGCACCTCGCCCTTGAAGGCCTCGCTCATCGCGCGCAGCTCGGGCAGGTCGCCGGCCGGCGTGCTGGTGCCGTGCGCGTTGATGTAGTCGATCGGGCCGTCGACGGTTTCCATTGCCTGCTGCATGCAGCGCACCGCGCCCTCGCCCGACGGCGCGACCATGTCGTAGCCGTCGGAGGTGGCGCCGTAGCCGACCAGTTCGGCGAGGATGTTCGCGCCGCGCGCCTTGGCGTGCTCCAGTTCCTCCATCACCAGCACACCGCCGCCGCCGGAGATCACGAAGCCGTCGCGCGCCACATCGTAGGGTCGCGAGGCGACTTGCGGAGTGTCGTTGTACTTGCTGGAGAGGGCACCCATGGCGTCGAACAGCAGGGTCATGGTCCAGTGCACTTCCTCGCCGCCGCCGGCGAAGACGATGTCCTGCTTGCCCATCTGGATCAGCTCGGCGGCATTACCGATGCAGTGCGCGCTGGTGGCACAGGCGGAGCTGATCGAGTAGTTCACGCCCTTGATTTTGAACGGCGTGGCGAGACAGGCCGCATTGGTGTTCGACATGGTGCGCGTCACCATGTACGGCCCCACCCGGCGCAGCCCCTTCTCGCGCAGGGTGTCGGTGGCGAGCAGCAGGTTGGCGGTCGAGGTACCGCCCGAGCCCATCACCAGCCCGGTGCGCGGATTGGAGATGTCGCTCTCCTCCAGACCGGAGCTGGCCACGGCCTCGCCCATGGCGATGTAGTTGAAGGCGGCGCCGTCGCCCATGAAGCGGCGCTGCTTGCGGTCGATCAGTTCGTCGGGATTGAGCTTGATCGAACCGTGGATATGGGAACGAAAGCCGAGATCCGCATACTCGGCGCAGTATTCGATGCCCGAGCGGCCTTCGCGCAGGGCGTCGAGCACCTCCGCGCAGTTGTTGCCGATGCTCGACACGACTCCCATGCCGGTAACTACGACACGACGTGTAGACATGACCTAGAACCCCTCGGTCGACGTGAACAGCCCGACGCGCAGGTCGTGGGCTTCGTAGATGTCGCGCCCGTCCACGCGCATGACCGCATCGGCCACGCCCATGTAGAGCTTGCGCTTGACCAGGCGCTTGATGTTGATTTCATAGCTCACCAGCCGGTGCGCCGGGGTGACCTGACCGGTGAACTTGACCTCGCCCGCGCCGAGGGCCCGGCCGCGGCCCGGACCGCCGCACCAGCCGAGGAAGAAACCGACCAGCTGCCACATGGCATCCAGACCCAGGCAGCCCGGCATCACCGGGTCGCCCTCGAAATGGCAGCCGAAGAACCACAGGTCGGGCGAGATATCCAGCTCGGCGAGAATCTGACCCTTGCCGTGCGGACCGCCGGTTTCGCTGATCTGGGTGATGCGGTCGAACATCAACATCGGCGGCAGCGGCAGCTGCGCGTTGCCGGGGCCGAACAATTCGCCGTGACCGCATTGCAATAGGGTTTCGCGGTTGTAACTCGTCTGTCGCTCCATAAACTCCACCAAGCGCCGGTGGCGCCATTGCCGTTGTGGCGACCCGAACGGCAGGCGCCGCCGACCCGCTGACCGCGCGAATCCGGCATGCTGCCATAGCCGTTGCCGTGCGTTCATGACCCACGGCAATCAATCGAGCCTCGTGCACCGGCACGCCCGCCAGCGACGGTCGCGTCCGGGGTTACCCCTTCAAGGACTCCCACGCCGCCCGGCGCGGAGTGCGGCATGATACACCGCTAGCGGGCGTTTGCGGGCCGCTCCTTGGTCCTGGCCAGTATCTCGCCGACCGCCTTGAGGGTCCGGGCGAGCGCGCCGCGGTTGCGCTGCACCACCGCATGACCCGCCGTTCCCGCCTCCTGCCGGCGCGTCGGGTCGCCCAGCAGATCGGCCACGGCCGCACCCAACGCGCCGGCATCCTCGACCACCTCGGCAGCCCCCTCCGCGACCAGCGCCTCGTACACTGCCGCGAAGTTGCTGCGATAGGGACCGGTCAGCACCGGCAGGCCCAGCGCCGCCGGTTCCAGCGGATTGTGCCCGCCGGTCGACACCAGGCTGCCGCCGACGAAGGCAACGTCCGCCGCCGCGTACAGACTCATCAGCTCGCCCAGGGTATCGCCGAGCAGGACGTCGGTCCGCGCATCGCCGGTCTCGCCGAGGCTGCGCCGGGCGAGACGATAGCCGGCCCGCAGGCAGGCTCCGGCGGCCTCCTCGAAGCGTTCCGGGTGCCGCGGCACCAGGATCAGTGCGGCGTCGGCGAAGCGCTTGCGCACCGCCGCGAAGGCGGCCAGCACGGCCTCGGGTTCGCCAGGATGGGTGCTGGCGGCAATCCACACCGGCCGCGCCGCGCCCAGCGCCTTGCGCAGCGCGCGGCCGGCCTGCGCTGCCTCGGGCGGGATTTCCAGGTCGTACTTGAGATTGCCGAGCGTGCGCACCTGCGGTGCCCCCAGCGCACGGAAGCGCGCGGCGCTGTCTTCGTCCTGCGCCGCAACCACGTCGATGCACGCCAGGGTTTCCCGCGTCAGCGCGCTCAGGCGTGCATAACCCCGCGCTGAACGCTCCGACAAGCGCGCGTTGGCCAGCATCACGGGTACGCCACGCGCGGCGCAGGCCGCGAACAGGTTCGGCCACAGCTCGGTCTCCATGATCAGCGCGAGATGCGGGCGGGCGCGGTCGAGAAAGCGCGCGACCACGTGCGGCAGATCATAGGGCAGGTAGACGTGCTCGACCGTATCGCCGAACAGGCGCGCGATCTGCGCGGAGCCGGTGGGCGTGGTGCAGGTCAACAGCACGGCATGTTCCGGGTAGGCCTGCCGCAACCGGCGCACCAGCGGCGCCGCCGCGATGACCTCGCCCACCGAGACCGCATGCACCCACAGCCGCGGCCGTGCGGGTAGCGGTGCGAAACGCGCGAAGCGCTCGCCGATACGGCGGCGGTAGGCGGGGTTGCGCCGCGCGCGCCAGAGCAGGCGCAACGGCACGAAGGGGGCGAGCGCGTACAGGACGATGCCGTACAGCGCGCGCATGTGCCTCAGTCCTGGGCGTTGAGCTGGTCCAGATACGCCTTGACGCCTTCCTCGACGGTCTTGAAGGGCGCGTCGTAGCCGGCCTGCCGCAGGGCCGCGATGTCCGCCTGGGTATAGCTCTGGTAACGCCCCTTGAGGTGGTCAGGAAAAGGGATGTACTGCAGTTCGCCCTTGCCGTGCCAGGCGATGACCGCATTGGCGACGTCGTTGAAGGTCTGCGCGCGGCCGGTGCCGAGGTTGAAGATGCCGGAGGCCGACGGATGGTCGAGGAACCAGAGGTTCACGTCGGCGCAGTCGCCGACGTAGACGAAGTCGCGGCGCTGTTCGCCGTCGCCGTAGCCGTCCGTGCCCTCGAACAGCCGGCAGCGGCCGCCGTCGAGCAGCTGGTTGTTGAGATGGAAGGCGACGCTGGCCATCGAGCCCTTGTGCTGCTCGCGCGGGCCGTAGACGTTGAAGTAGCGGAAGCCGACCACCTGGCTGTGCGCCCCGGGCAGCAGCCGGCGCACGTACTGATCGAACTGGAACTTGGAGTAGCCATAGACGTTCAGCGGCTGCTCGCAGTCGAGGCGCTCGGTGAAGTCGGGGCCGGCACCGTAGACCGAGGCGGAAGAGGCGTAGAGGTAGGCCACGCGGCGGTCGAGGCAGTAGTGCAGCAGCGCCTTGGAGTAGGCGTAGTTGTTTTCCATCATGTAGCGGCCGTCCCACTCGGTAGTGGCCGAGCAGGCACCTTCGTGGAAGATGGCGCGGGCGCCGAAGTCCTCGCCGGCACGGATGCGCGCGATGAAGTCGTCCTTGTCGAGGTAGTCGGCGATCTGCAGGTCGGCGAGGTTGACGAACTTGGTGCCGTCGGTCAGGTCGTCGACGACCAGGATGTCGGTTTCGCCGCGGGCGTTGAGCCGCTGCACGATGTTGCTGCCGATGAAGCCGGCGCCGCCGGTGACGATGATCATGCGCTGGTGTCCTCTATGCGTCTTCGCCGCGCGCGCGCAGGATGGCGTCGATGATGCGGCTGGTGGAACAATCGTAACGGAAGTCGATGGTGCGGACCTCGCCGCCGGCCGCGGTGACGCAGCCGTAGCCGGCGATGTCCTCGGGCCGGTAGTCGCCGCCCTTGACCAGCACGTCGGGGCCGACCGCGCAGATCAGGCGCTCGGGGGTGTCCTCGTCGAAGGGTACCACCCAGTCGACCGCGGCCAGGCCCGCGAGCACGGCCATGCGGTGCTCCAGGGCATTGACCGGGCGCGCGTCGCCCTTCAGGCGGCGCACCGAGTCGTCGGTGTTCACGGCCACGATCAGGCGGTCGCCGAGGCGGCGCGCCTGGGCGAGGTAGTCGACGTGGCCGGCGTGCAGGATGTCGAAGCAGCCGTTGGTCATCACCACGCGCTCGCCGTGGGCGCGCGCCTCGGCGACCGCCTCCAGCAGGCGTGCCTCGGTGACCGCACCGAAGGCGTTCTCCTCGTGGGCGAACAGGGCGCGGCGCAGTTCGGGCACGCTGACCGTGGCGGTGCCGAGCTTGCCGACCACGAGGCCGGCGGCGAGGTTGGCGAGCGCGGTGGCCTGCGGCCAGGGCTGCCCGCAGGCGAGCGCGCCGGCGAGCACGGCGACCACGGTGTCGCCGGCGCCGGTGACGTCGAATACCTCGCGCGCCTGGGTCGGCAGGTCGAGCGGGGGCTCGTCGCGACGCAGCAGGGTCATGCCTTCCTCGCTGCGCGTGACCAGGAGGGCGTCGAGCAGTTCGCGCTCGATCAATGCGCTGCCGCGCGCGACGAGCTCGGCGTCGTCCGCACAGCGGCCGACCACGGCCTCGAATTCCTTGCGGTTGGGGGTGATCACCGAGGCGCCGCGGTAGCGTCCGAAGTCGCTGCCCTTGGGATCGACCACCACCGCCTTGCCCTGAGAGCGCGCCAGCGCGATGAGTTCGCGGCTCGCCGCCAGCGTGCCCTTGCCGTAGTCGGAAAGCACCACCACATCGACCTCGTCCAGGCAATCGGAGAGATCGTGCGCGATGCGCGCGGCGTCGGCCGGTGCGAAGCCCCGCTCGAAGTCGAGGCGGATGAGCTGCTGGTGACGGCTGAGCACGCGCAGCTTGGTCACCGTCGGATGGGTCGGCAGGCGCGCGAAGCGGCAGGACACGCCGGCGGGGGTTAGCAGGCGTTCCAGGGTGTCGGCGGCCTCGTCGTCGCCGGTCAGGCCGAGCAGCAGCGGCCTGGCGCCCAGGGCGGCCAGGTTGAGGGCCACGTTGGCCGCGCCGCCGGGGCGTTCCTCGGCCGGACCGACATGCACCACCGGCACCGGCGCCTCGGGCGAGATGCGCGAGGTCTCGCCGTGCCAATAGCGGTCGAGCATCAGGTCGCCCACCACGAGAACGCGGGCACGGTCGAAGGCGGGAACGGCGATGGTCATGCGGTTTCGTCGGCCGGTATGGCGTGCATTCGAGTCACGGAACGAGGCCCAGTCCGTAAAACGCGATATGGTAGCATGGCGATTGCTTGTGACGGCCAGACAAGGCCCCGTAGAATGGCCTATTTAGCCCGCTTATCGAACGTGCCCGACACCCCGCCCGCCGAATCCTCGCTGCTCGCACCGCGCCACTGGCCCACCTGGGCCGCGCTGGGCGTGCTGCGCGCGATCACCTGGCTGCCGTTTCCGGCAGCACTGGCCGTGGGACGCACCCTGGGACGCATCGCCTACGGGCTCGCCCCGCGCCGGCGGCGCATCGCGCGCATCAACATCGATCTGTGCTTTCCCGAACGCAGCGAGGCCGAGCGCGCGGAGCTGGTGCGCCGCCACTTCGCCTCGGTAGGCATGGGCGTGATCGAAACCGCGATGAGCTGGTGGGCGCCGACGGAGAAGATCCAGCGTCAGGTCGAATGGGCCGGGCTGGAGCACTTCGAGGCGGCGCGCGCGCAGGGCCGCGGCGTGATGCTGGTCGGCGCGCACTTCACCGATCTCGAGATCGCCGGACAGCCGCTGGCCGCACGCATGGACCTGCACGTGATGTACCGTCCGCACGAGAATCCGGTGATCGAGCGCGCGATGTCGGCCAACCGCTCGCGCCGCTACGGCAAGGCCATCCCGCGCCACGACTCCCGCGGCCTGCTGCGCAGCCTGCGCGAGGGGCACGTCGTGTGGTACGCCTCGGACCAGAACTACGGACACAAGGGCAGCGTGTTCGCGCCCTTCTTTGGCATACCGGCCGCGACCAACACCGGCACCTCGCGCATCGCCCGCCTGACTGGGGCGCCGGTGGTGCCCTTCTTCAGCGCCCGCCTGCCGGGCAGCTCGCGCTATCTGCTCGAATTCCTGCCGGTACTCGAGGACTTCCCCAGCGGCGACGACGCAGCCGACGCCACCCGCATCAACCGCCTGATCGAGGATTTCGCGCGCCGCTTCCCGGAGCAGTACCTGTGGGTCAACCGGCGCTTCAAGGACCGGCCCAACGACGAGCCGCGCTTCTACTGATGAACGTCCTGGTGATCAAGTTCCGCAACATCGGCGACGTGCTGCTCACCGCGCCGCTGGTCTCGGCCCTGCGTGCCGGCGGTCACCGCGTCAGTGCACTGGTCAAGGCCGGGACCGAGGCGATGCTCGCCGGCCATCCCGACCTCGACGAACTGTTCGTCTACCCGGCGCGCCGCGCCGATGAATCGCGCGGGGCGCTGCTGCGCCGCGAGCTGGCCTTCTTCCGCAGCCTGCGCGCGCGCCGCTTCGATCTGGCGATCAGCACCACCGAGGGCGACCGCGGCATCATCGCCGCCCGCCTGTCCGGCGCACGGCGCCGGCGCGCGCCCTTTGCCGCGGGCGGGGACAAGCGCTGGCGCCGCTGGTTGATCGACGAGCCCGTGACGCCGCTGCCCGGCATGCGCCACACCGTGCTGCGCAATCTGGACCTCGGCGGCGCCGAGGTGGCCACCGGACCGGTGACGGTTCGCCTCGCCGTGGACGAGGCCGACCGCGCGACCGTGCGCGCACTGCTCGCCGAGCGCGGTTACGATCCGGCGCGTCCGCTGGTGCACGTCCACCCGACCTCGCGCTGGTTCTTCAAGTGCTGGACCGACGCCGGCATGGCTGCGGTCATCGATCACCTGCTCGGCCGGCTCGGCGTGCAGGTGGCCGTGAGCTGCGCGCCGGATGCGCGCGAACGCGAACGCCTGGACGCGATCCTCGGGCGCTGCACGCAACAGCCGATCGACCTCGGCGGCCGCCTCACCCTCAAGCAGACCGCCGCACTCAGCGAAATGGCCACGGTATTCTTCGGCGTCGACACCGCGCCGATGCACATGGCGGCCGCCGTGGGCACCCCGGTGGTCGCGATCTTCGGCCCCTCCGGCGCCTTCGACTGGGGGCCCTGGCCCAACGGCCACGCCGCCGAGAACCCTTACCCGATGCGTTCCGGCGACCGGCAGGCCGGCCCGCATCGGGTCATCCAGCAGGACTGGCCCTGCGTGCCCTGCGGCCAGGACGGCTGCCAGGGCAGCAAGCGCAGCGACTGCCTGGAGCAGCTGCCCGCCGCGCGCGTTATTCCCGCGATCGAAGCCGCGCTCGGCCTCACGGAGGCCGGCTGATGCGCATCCTGCACACGGAATGGTCCGACGGCTTTGGCGGCCAGGAGCGGCGCATCCTTGCCGAGATGAAGGGCATGCGCGCGCGCGGCCACGACATCTGGCTGGCCACCCGAGAGGGCGCGCAACTGCGCGTCGCCGCCGAAACCGCCGGCATACCCACCCTGATCCTGCCGCTGCGCGGTGCCGCCGATCTCGCCAGCGCGGCGCGCCTCGCACGCGAGCTGCGCCGGCTGCGTATCGACGTGGTCAACACCCACAGCGGCGTCGACAGCTGGGTCGGCGGCATCGCCGCGCGCTGGGCGCGCAGCCCGGTGCTGCTGCGCACGCGCCATCTCAACAATCCGCTGCGCCGCGGCTGGACCAACTTCGTGCATTACCTGCCCGACCGCATCGTCGCCTGCGGCGAGGCGGTGCGCGCGCGCCTGGTGGAGGAGTGCGGCTTCCCCGCCGCACAGGTGGTGAGCATCCCCACCGGCATCGACTTCGCCGGTTTCCGCCCGGCCCGCGACCGCGCCACCGTGCGCGCCGGTCTGGGGTTCGGCGAGGACGACGAACTGCTGCTCATGGTCGGCGTGCTGCGCGGGGTCAAGCGCCACCTGCTGGCGCTCGATGCGCTGCAGCGACTGGCCGACGCGCGGCCGCGGCTGCAGCTGATCCTCGCCGGCGACGGACCGATGCGCGACGAACTGGGCGCGCGCGCCGACGCGCTGGGACTCAGCGGCCGCGTGCATTTCCTCGGACATCGCGACGACGTCCCCGACCTCTTGGGCGCCGCCGACGCCCTGCTGCTCAGCTCGCGCTCCGAAGGCGTGCCGCAGGCCGTGACCCAGGCGCTGGGACTCGGCCTGCCGGTGGTCGCCACCCGCGTCGGCGGCGTGCCCGAACTGATCCGCGACGAGGACACCGGTCTGCTGGTCCCGCCCGAGGACGCCGAGGCCATGGCTGCCGCCCTGGAGCGCGTGTTCGCCGACCCCGACTGGGCACGCAACCTCGGCGAGCGTGGACGCGCGCACGTGCACGCCCACTTCAGCCTCGACGCCATGCTCGATGCCACCGAGCGACTGTGCGACGATCTGCTGCACCACTCCGCGAGAACCGCCCGATGACCGCCCGCGCCGTACCCGTGCTCATGTACCACCACGTGGGACCACGCCCCGGACTGGTCACCGTATCGCCGGCGACCTTCGAGGCGCACATGACGCGGCTCGCGCGCAGCGGCTACCGGACGATCACCGCCGACGAACTGCTCGCCTTCATGCAGGGCCGCGCCACGGTGCCGGACCGCAGCGTGGCGATCACCTTCGACGACGGCTACCTCGACAACTACGTGCATGCCTACCCGGTGCTGCAGCGCCTCGGACTGCACGCAATCATCTTCGCCGTTACCGGCTGGATCGGCGACGGGCAGCCGCGTCCGTACGCGGGCGGCTGGGAAGACCTGCCCGACTGCCCGGACCACCGCACCTGCAAGCGCCTGATCGAAGCCGGCGAGGCCGACCGCGCGATGCTGCGCTGGTCCGAGATCGAGACGATGAGCGCCGACGGCACGGTGGAATTCCACTCCCACAGTCACAGCCACGTGCGCTGGGACCAGCTACACCCCGAGCTCGCCGCGCGCAACGCCGCACTGCGCGAGGACCTGGAACGCTCGCGCGCGACCTTGGCCGAACGACTCGGTCTCAACGATCGCCATCTGTGCTGGCCCTGGGGCCATATCGAACCCGAATATCCGACGCTCGCCGCCGGCCTCGGCTTCCAGGCCCAGTACAGCGTGATCCGCGGCACCAATCTGCCCTTCGACAATGTCCCCGCCATCCGCCGCATCGACACCAAGGAACGTCCTGGCAGATGGCTCGCCCGCCAGCTCTTCATCTACCGCTCGCCGCGGCGGGCCAGGCTCTACCTGGCGCTGCGGCGCTGAGGCGGATGCGCGTCCAGCCCCTCACCGACCTGCTCTACCTCGGCCTGCGCACCGCCCACGCGCTCGGCCGCCGCCCGCGTCCCGCGGCGAACTTCGCGCCCTCGGCGGTACGCACCCTGCTCGCCGTCTCCACCACCGCGCTCGGCGATACCGCGATGAGCACCGCCGGCATCCACGCCCTGCGCGCGCGCTACCCCGAGGCCCGTCTCGTCGCCCTGCTGCACCCAGCCACCGGTCGTCTGCTGGACGGTCACCCGGACATCGACAAACGGATCTTCTACAGCGGGCGCTACGGCGATTTCGCGCGTACCCTGCGCGCACTGCGCCGGCTGCGGCCCGACGCCGCGGCGGTGTTTCACGGCAACGAACCGCAGATGACGCCGCTGCTGTCCCTCGCCGGCATTCCCTTCATCTTCAAGCTGCCCAACACCAGCCGTAACCGCTTCCTGCTCAGCAATGCCGAGCCGCGACTGACCTGGCAGGACCTCGGCCATGGCCTGCGCCAGCGCCTCGCGGTAGCACATCTGGCCGGCGCGAACAGCGACGATCTGCGCATGCACCTGCCGGTGCACGACGCGGCGCGAGAAGCGGCCCGGACCGTTCTCACCGCACACGGGTTGGCCAAGGACACGCCGCTGGTCGGGCTGCAGACCGGCGCCTCCGAACCCCATCGCACCTGGCCGGAAAGACACTATATCGCGCTCGGGCGTACCCTCGCCGCAAGCCGGCCCGGTCTGCGCCTGATGCTCACCGGCTCGCTGGCCGAGGCCGCGCGCTGCCGCCGCATCGCCGAGGGTATCGGCGAGGCGGCGGTCGATCTTGCCGGGACGCTGGGGCTGGACCGCCTGCCCGCGCTGATCGAGCGCCTCGACATACTGGTGACCGGCGACACCGGCCCGATGCATGTCGCCATCGCGGTCGGCACGCCCACCGTCTGCCTGTTCGGCGCCTCGGACCCCGCCGGGGCCGGCCCGCTCTACGACCTCGACCGCCACACCGTGCTGACCGCTCCCTGGGACGCGACGGCACGCACCCTGCCCGAACCCATGTCGCGCATCGGCGTCGATGCGGTGGCCGCCGCGGTCCTGGCCCGGCTGGACCGGCGCGCCGCGACCGGCACCTGAACCGCCGTGCGCATCCTGCTCGTCACCGACCTCTACCGCGGCAGCGACCACTCCGCCGTGGAAGCGATCTTCGGACGCCACCTGACCGGTCTCGCCCAGGTCGAGCGGGTCTATTTCGATCGCGAGGCGACGCGCGCCCTGCGCGAGGACGGGACAATCACCCTGCCCCACGCCTGCCGGCGCCGTGGGCTGGCCGATGCGCTGGGCGGTCTCGTCGACCTCGGGGACTATGACTGGATCGTGGTGCGCAACCTCTTTCCCGCGCTCGCAGCGATGCTGCGCGCGCGCAGCGCGCACGGCCCGCGCATCGCCTTCTGGGACTCCTTCCTGCATGCCTACCGGCGCTATCACGAATCCCGCGTAACCGGCCGCGCCAGGCTGCGCAAGGCGCTGGAATACCGCTGGCGCGCGCGCGCGGAGGCGCGGCTGATTGCCCGCTGCGATGCCTATCTGCCGATCACAGACACCCACCGCCGCCTGTTCCACCCGGCGCTGGTCGTGCCCAGCCTCCCACTGCCGCTCGGCTTCGACTTCGCCGGCCTCGGCCTGCCCGCACGCCCGCCGCGCAGCGGTCCGATCCGCTTCGTCTACGCCGGCACCATCGACCGGTTACGGCGCATGGATACGGTGCTGGCGGGCTTCGCCGCCGCCCGCGGCGACTATGAGCTGCACCTCTACACGCCGCTGGACGAGGCCGGGCGGAAACGCCTCGGCCTGCCGAACGATCCGCGCTTCGTTTATCACCCGCCGGTACCGCGCGACGAGCTGCTGCGCCGCCTTGCCGAGGCAGACATGGGCCTCGGCCTGATCCCGCCGCTGCGCCTTTACCTCGGTTCGTCGCCGACCAAGACCTTCGAATACTACGCCGCAGGCATCCCCGCCCTGCTCTCGGAGCTGCCGGACTACCGCGCGGTGTTCGACGAGGAGACTGCCCTGTACTGCCCCTTCGACGAAGCGTGCATCGCCGCGGGCGTGGAACGCGTGCTGACCCTCGGTCGCGATCCGTTGGACGCGATGGGCGAACGCGGGCGGGAGGCGGTACGCGCGCAGCGCGACTATGCGCGGATGGCGCAGGATCTCGTCGCCTTTCTGCGCGCGCCGGGCTAGCGCCCAGCCGGCAGCACGCGTTCCTCGAAGGCCTCGATCACCCGTTCCCAGGTGAACCTGCGGGCGTGTGCGAGCGAGGATGCGAACATCGCTCGCGTCGCCGATTCGTCGGCAACGATGCGGCGCAGACAGCGGTATACCGACTCCGGGTCGTGCGGCTCGCACAGCAGACCGCTGACGCCGTCGACGATGATCTCCTCGTTCGCCGTGCCGCGCGAACCGATGGAAGGAATACCGCAGGCATTGGCCTCGAGATGCACCAGACCGTAACCCTCGAAGGCATCGTGCGTGTTGACCGAGGGCAACACGTGGCACAGGCAGCGGGCGTAGTAACCGAGCAGCTGTTCATGATCGACCACGCCGGTCTTGACCACATTGGCCTCGATGCCGAGTTCGGCCATGCGCCGGTCGTAGCGGTCGCTGGGACTGCCGACGAGATACAGACGCGTGTCGGGGTATTCGGCAACCAGCCGCGCAAAGCCGGCGAGCAGATCGTCCACGCCCTTGCGCGGTTTCTGCGCCCCAACGAACAGAAAGGCGCGTTCCTTGTCGATACCGGGGAGCGGCCGATAGGCCTCGGCATTCACCCCCCAGGGGACGATCTCCAGCGGTCCGCGATACCAGGCGCGCGCCTTGTCGGCGGTGAACCTGCTGGGCACAACCAGCATGTCCACCGCACGCGCGGCGCGGCGGTTGAACCAGCGCCAGCGTCCACGGATGAAGGGGTAGTAGATGTAGGTCCCCTGCCCGATCAGCACCAGGTGCGGGATGCCGAGGCGATGCTTGAGTCGGGCGGCGAGCGGCAGGTGCGGTTCGATTGCACAGATGATCGTGTCGAAACGCTCGCCTGACAGGCGGCGTACGATGTCGCCGGTATCGCGGCGCAGCGCACGCGGGGTCTTGTAGCCGTTGGAGGCGATCAGATCGAGGCCCGGGTTGGCAGCATCGCCCCGCTCCGACAGCACCGTGACCTGGTGCCGTTCGCCCAGCCGCACCGCAAGCTCCAGGGCGACGGTGGCCCAGCCGTTGCGCTGGCTGCGCTCGTTGGTGATCAGCAAGATCCGCATGGCGAGTACGCGATTCAGCCGACGGCCGGCAGCGGGCGCAGTTCCG